>WRGF01000189.1 GCA_009787345.1 Turicibacter sp. | reverse complement strand
GCCGGGCTTGTTTGATTTGCGGGTGTAGTTTAATGGTAGAACTTCAGCCTTCCAAGCTGACTGTGAGAGTTCGATTCTCTTCACCCGCTCCAACTAATCTAGTAGCGATAGCGAAAAGGTCACACCTGTTCCCATCCCGAACACAGAAGTTAAGTTTTTCAGCGCCAATGGTAGTACGCAAGTGCAAGAGTAGGACGCTGCTAGGTAATCTAAATCATCCGAAAGGATGATTTTTTAATTTTAATTAATAATAAAACTGTCGATTTTTAAGAAAATCTGTTGATAATTTTTCATTTATTTGTTACTATAGGTAAGAGCCCAAAAACTGTTCTCCCTAAGGAGGGCAATTTTTTTTGTGTTTTGGGCATACTATAAACCAATTAGTGTCAGGAGGAAACAACTATGACTAAATATATCTTTGTCACCGGTGGCGTTGTTTCATCCCTCGGAAAAGGGATAACAGCCTCGTCATTAGGTCGTCTTTTAAAAAATAGAGGACTTAAAGTTTTCATGCAAAAATTTGATCCATATATTAATGTTGATCCTGGGACGATGAGCCCGTATCAACATGGTGAGGTTTTCGTAACAGATGACGGAGCTGAAACTGATTTGGATTTGGGACATTATGAACGGTTTATTGACGAGAATTTATCTCAGAACTCTAATATTACCATGGGACGTGTTTACTCCAATGTTATTTCAAAGGAACGACAAGGTGAGTATCTTGGAGCTACTGTACAGGTTATCCCCCACGTTACTAACGAAATTAAGTCGAAACTGCTTGCAGCAGCGGAAGACAGCAGTGCGGATATTATTATTACTGAAATTGGAGGGACTATTGGAGATATCGAGTCCCTACCTTTCCTGGAAGCTATCAGACAGGCTAGAAAAGACTTCGGTTACCAGAATACACTTTATATCCATAATACCCTTGTGCCTTTCTTAAAGGCTGCTGGTGAAATTAAAACCAAGCCAACCCAACATAGTGTTAAGGAACTTCTTTCTCTTGGAATTCAACCCGATGTGATTGTTTTACGGACTGAGGTTGATATCGAAGAAAGCGTCCGAGAAAAAATTTCATTGTTCTGTAATGTTCAAAAGGAAGCTGTTGTGCAAGCCATTGATGCTGATGTCTTATATGAAGTCCCGATGCTCCTGCAATCACAAGGCTTGGACAGCTTGGTCCTTAAACACTTTGGAATTGAAGCACCTGCTGCAAATATGACGGAGTGGCAAAAATTGATTGATACTGTGCGCGGGCTGGAAGGTGAAATCCGGATTGCTTTAGTAGGGAAGTACGTTTCCCTGCAAGACGCCTACATTTCAGTTGTTGAATCCCTTAAACATGCTGGATTCGCTTTCGGGAAGAAAATTAAAATCGACTGGATCAATTCTGAATTAGTTACTGAATTAGAACTTGAAAACCTATTTGGTGACGTTGACGGTATCTTGGTTCCTGGTGGATTTGGTGACCGAGGGTTTGAAGGAAAGCTTTTAGCTTGTAAGTATGCCCGCGAGAACAAAATCCCTTACTTTGGGATCTGCTTGGGAATGCAAGTGGCGGCTATTGAGTATGCCCGCAACGTAGCGAACCTCACAGACGCTAATACGACGGAATTCGATCCTAAAACGCCTCATGCAATTATCGACTATCTGCCTGACCAGTATACTGGCATCGACATGGGGGGGACATTGCGACTAGGGCTTTATGATTGCTACCTCAAAGAGGGTACAAAGGCTTATGAAGCTTACCAATCGGCCCATGTTAAAGAACGCCACCGCCACCGTTACGAGTTCAACAACAAGTACAAAGCAATCCTAGAAGAAGCAGGCATGGTGTTCTCAGGGACTAACCCTCAAACTGGCCTAGTTGAAATCCTTGAACTTCCAAATCATCCATGGTTTGTTGCAGGACAGTTCCATCCGGAATTTGTTTCCCGTCCACAGCGCCCACAGCCTCTTTTCAGGGAATTTATCAAAGCAGCGATGGATTACCAGCAACAAAAATAAAAAAATTCTTGAAATTTCGGCAAAATTTGATATACTTAGTGAGTATGCAAGTCAAACTTACAGGTGGTCTGAATGTCTTTGATGAACTTTAATCAACATTTTTGAAATCAAAGGGGAGCAGTCTATTTTCTTTTTAAAATAGATTGCTTTTTTCAGTTCGCTCTCTGGAATATGCTAAAACCTATCCCGTCCTTGCAATCGAATTAGGGTGGATTTAGCATTATCCGTAATAAAAAATGGTTGAAACTACCATAATAAGTTGAATATATCAGATAGGTGGGAAGAAGATGACAAAAACAGTTGTAGTAGTTGGAACGCAGTGGGGAGACGAGGGAAAAGGTAAAATTACCGATTATTTAGCGCAAAGTGCTGACATCGTTGCCAGGTACCAGGGTGGAAATAATGCTGGGCATACCATTGAATTTAAAGGGAAGCAATTTAAGCTGCGGCTTATCCCATCGGGGGTTTTCAGTGCGGAGAAAGTTATTTTAGGAAACGGGATGGTAATCAACCCGGAATCGTTGTTGGAAGAAATGGCTTATTTAAATGAAGAAGGTGTTTCCACCGACCACATCCGCGTTTCAAACCGTGCCCATGTTATTTTCCCTTACCATATTGAAATTGATGGCCTTCAAGAAGAATTGAAAGGCGATCAAAAAGTTGGGACAACCAAACGCGGGATTGGTCCTTGTTATGCAGATAAATATGCTCGTTTCGGAATCCGTATCGGCGACATGATGGATAAAGAAACATTTGCGGAAATTTTAAAAGAAAACATTGAGGCAAAAAACCGGTTATTGGCCCGCCACGGAAAGCCGACTTTCAATTTTGAAGAGCTGTTAGAAAAATACAGTGCCTATGCCAAACAAATTTCACCTTATGTGACGGATACTTCTTATGAGCTGGACGAAGCGTTCAAGTCTGGTAAAAAGGTATTGTTTGAAGGTGCTCAGGGTGTCATGCTCGACATTGACCATGGGACTTACCCATTCGTTACATCCTCAAATCCATCCGCAGGCGCTGTTACGACAGGACTTGGCGTTGGGCCTACGAAAATCGAAGAAGTCATCGGCGTAGTCAAAGCTTATTCCACACGTGTTGGCGAAGGTGCATTCCCTACTGAAATCGAAGGACCGAATGCTGACCGTATCCGTGAAATTGGGCGGGAATATGGAACGGTTACTGGACGCCCTCGCCGCATTGGCTGGTTCGATAGTGTTGTCGTATCCCATACACGCCGTGTAAGCGGGCTTACGGGAATTTCCATCAACTTGTTGGATGTCCTATCCGGCATTGACACTTTAAAGCTATGTACAGCCTATGAATTGGATGGCAAGGAGATAAAGTTCGTTCCTTCGACCATCAGGGAATTTGAACGTTGCAAACCGGTCTACGAAGAAATGCCAGGATGGCACGAAGGTATAACTGGGGTTTCTTCTTACGAAGAGTTACCAGTAGCTGCCCAAAATTACCTTCGCCGCATTGAAGAGCTTGTAGGTGCCCCTATTGCTATCTTCAGCGTGGGTCCAGACCGCGACCAAACCATTTTAATGAAGCAATTATTTTAATTAAAGCTACCATAAATTACTTACGGAAAAAGTCAACGCAATGTTGGCTTTTTTTGTATGGTTTTTCCCTCATGGGTAAAACTAAAGGTACTGGAATGAAAAAATTAGCCATTGAGTATTTTGCCAAATTAGGTTAAAATTAAGAGAGAAAATTATCTTGAGGTGACCTGATGAAAAAATGGTATTATATCTTCTTTATTGCGATTTTGTTCTTTGCTAGCCAAACATTTCAGGAGTACGTGATGCTTAATGGTTTGGTCTATGGCCTGCTAGCGGGCATTATCATTGCTTTTTTGGCGAAGTTGTTTTTTTCCGTCATTACGAAAACAGTTATTTTTTTAGCGATTTTAGGTGCCATCATTGCTTTTGTAGCGTCAATGGGCTATTTGGAAGTTCCAAATTTTTTGCAGGCAATCATAAATTATTTTCAATTATTTTCATTAACACTGCTGCTTTTTTTGAATTCCTTATTAATTTTATGAATTTTACTCAAAAAATGGAGTTTATGTAAATTTTGGTGCTTGTTAAGCGGACAATTTTTAGATATAATATCTATAGATTGGTTTTTCTGCCAGTTTTTCATGAAATTTGTATAAAAAGTTAGATAAAATTTCATATATTGTAAAAAATGTTATTGAGGTGAAAAGTGAAATGATGAAACACGTTTTTGTTATTGATGATGATGCCAACATCCGTCAATTGATGGTAAAATATTTAGAAAAGGAAGGGTACCAGGTTACTGCCTTTGAAAGCGCAGATGGAGTCATTGAAGCATTTGAGGTTGGGACCCCTGATGCACTTGTCTTGGATATTATGATGCCAGGAAACATGGACGGCTTAGATTTATGTAAAAAAATACGTATGTTTAGTAGAGTTCCGATTGTATTTGTCTCAGCAAAAGATGAGGCAGTTGACCGAATCATTGGCCTTGAATTGGGAGCGGATGACTATTTGTCCAAGCCTTTCAGCCCGCGTGAGCTATTGGTCCGTTTGAAAATTATTTTTCGTCGGATAGACCCATCAACTACCCCACCACAGGAATCTTCTGTTTTTACAGCTGTCGATATTAAAATCGATGACTCCAAGCGGGCTTGCCAAGCCCACGAGCAAGAAATGTCCTTAACGAATAACGAATACATGCTCTTGTTTTATTTAGTGAAGAATAAAAATATTTCATTTACCAGGGAAAATCTGATTCAAAACATATGGGGTTATGACTATGTCGGTGAATCCCGGATGATTGATGATTTAGTCAAGCGGCTTCGCAAAAAGTTAAAAAATGCCGGATCCAATGCCGAAATCACGACGGTCTGGGGCTATGGTTATCGAATTGATGATAGCGATCAGTACTAAAAAAACCAGGCTCAACCTGGATAGAAAACTTTTTTTAAGTTATATTACGATTGTTTTTATTACCATTGCTACTTCCTTCGTCTTGTTTACCGCTTACTCTAACCAATATTTTAGCCATCGGTTGATAGGGAGTATGGAAACTACTTTGGCTCATTTACAAACAACTATAAATAGCAACCCAAATTATCAACCAGGTGTTTACTATGAAAAAGAAGATATACTGAAATTAATCCAGACGGATATGATTGCTGTGCCGGAACATGGTCGCATTTTTTCAACACTCCTTCCAGATGACACGTTGAACAAACTCCAGTATTTTCAAGATTGGGAACTGACGACCCAGCTTTACTACATTGTGACGGGGACTGCCCACAATAATCATGGGGAGTGGACCATTTACCTTTTCGTCAGCCGGGCAGCCATCAGTTCTTTTAATGAAATAAATTTGACAGTGCTTTTAATAACTTCTTTGGTAAGTATGCTAATCGCGTCTGTTTTCGGATTGTATGCCCAACATAACATTGCCACGCCCATTATAAATCTCACCAATAAGGTGAAGGATTTTAGGGTCAAGCTCACCCCCTTGGAGCACTCCATTTTTACTGGGGACGAAATCCAGGACCTGGATGAAAGCCTTGTGGTGATGGCTGACGATATTTTAGGTAATGACCGCAGGCGAAAGTCTTTTTTTGAAAATACTTCCCACGAACTGAAAACCCCTTTGATGAGTATTCGAGGATATGCTGAGGGACTTAAAGACGGGATATTTGAAGTAGACGAAGCAGCAGATGTCATCTTGTCGGAAAGTGAATCCCTTCGCCTGATGGTTGAAGACATTTTGTATTTATCTAAACTTGAAGACGCATCAATCGACCGCTATCAATTTCAGGTGTTGGAGTCAAATGAGTTCTTAACGGGGTTTTATCAAAAAATGCGCCCATTGGTCCAGGAACGTGGCTTGAATTTTATCTTGCTTCTTGACCGTTCGGTGGAAGTGAACCTGGATGATGAGAAAATGATTCGAGCCCTTTCCAATATTATTACCAATGCTATAAGGTACGCCAAGCAACAGATTATTATTAAGACTATTATTGAAAATGGGTATCTTCATATCCGGATTTCCAATGACGGGCCGAAGGTTTCTGAAGAGAACATTTCCAAACTGTTTGACCGATTTTTTAAGGGCGTCGATGGCCAATCCGGTCTTGGACTGGCTATTGTGAGGACTATCCTTTCCGCCCATCAAGGTTCAGCAGAAGCGTTTAATACTGAAACTGGATTTTGCATGAACATAAAATTACCTTGCGTATATGATTGATTTGGAGAGGATGGCTGCATTCTCTCTTTTTGTAGTAAAAATTTCGATGAATCTTGTCATAATTTGAAAATTGGTTTACAATAGAGGTAAGACTTTGCAAAGGATTGGTGAGGAAAATGATTGAACGTTATTCCCGGCCTGAAATGACGGCTATTTGGACGGAGCAGAATAAATTTGATGCTTATTTGAAGGTTGAAATCCTAGCATGTGAAGCGTGGTCGCAACTGGGTCATATTCCCGCAGAGGATGTTGAAAAGCTATGGGAAAAGGCTTCTTTCAATATTGACCGCATTTATGAAATCGAAAAAGAGACCCGCCATGATGTGGTTGCTTTTACCCGTGCGGTAAGCGAAACTTTGGGTGAAGAAAAAAAATGGGTCCATTATGGGCTGACTTCTACGGACGTAGTGGATACTGCTAACGGTTACCTATTGAAGCAGGCGAATGACATCCTTCGAAAAGACATTCAAAGAATCATCGATGTTTTGGCATCACAGGCGAAAAAATACAAACATACCGTGCAAATGGGGCGTACTCATGGCGTTCATGCTGAAATCACCACCTTTGGTTTAAAATTGGCGTTATGGTACGAGGAAATGAAGCGTAACCAACAGCGTTTTGAAACGGCGGCCCGTGAAGTTGAGGCGGGGAAAATTTCCGGTGCGGTGGGGACCCATGCCAATATCCCGTTCTTCGTTCAAGATTACACTTGTGAGAAGCTAGGGATTGAGTCGGCGAAGATTTCTACCCAAACCCTTCAACGCGACCGCCATGCGGCTTATATGTCCGCTATCGCCCTTGTGGGGGCAACCATTGAAAAGATGGGTGTGGAAATCCGTCACCTTCAACGTACAGAAGTCCGTGAAGCGGAGGAATTTTTCCGTAAAGGGCAAAAAGGTTCGTCAGCAATGCCCCATAAGCGTAACCCAATCGGCTCTGAGAACATGGCGGGATGTGCCCGTATCCTTCGTGGTTATATGGTTGCCGCTTTTGAAAACATTGCCCTTTGGCACGAACGTGACATTTCCCACTCCTCAGCCGAGCGGATCATGATGCCGGATGCGACCATCCTTTTAGATTATATGTTGAGCCGTTTCTCTAACATTTTAGAGAACATCATGGTGTACCCTGACAACATGATGACAAACATCAATGCCACTCATGGGGTTATTTTCTCTCAACGGGTCATGCTGAAATTGATTGAAAAAGGGCTTGCCCGTGAAGCCGCCTATGACTTAGTGCAGCCAAAAGCGATGGATGCCTGGGAAAACCGCATTTCCTTCCGCAGCTTGGTGGCTAAAGATGAAACCATTGCAAAATATTTAACTGCGGCTGACTTGGACGATGCTTTCGACCATACTTACCATTTGAAGTCAGTTGATGGGATTTTCGAACGTCTAGGACTGGAATAGAGATTTAGGATGGAGCCATTTCGCTCCATCTTTTTTGCGGGTTTATAATGCCCAGAAATTATTTTAAGAAAGCGGTCAAAAAGTTCTTTGAATTGTGCCAGTTGTATCGTATAATGTATACAGCAGTTTAAAAGATGTTTGTACATCTTGTGATGATTGATTCCATGTGGGAGGTAAGGATATGAGTAAAAATGTCAAGGATATGACAGTAGGCAATCCGGGTAAGCTAATACTTGGGTTTGCAGCTCCACTTTTTTTAGGAAATATTTTTCAACAGCTATATAATTTAGCGGATACCATGGCTGTGGGCCACTTATTGGGGGATGACGCGTTGGGAGCAATGGGGGCTACCCAAAGCCTGTACTTCTTGTTGATTGCCTTCGTAACTGGATTCAGTGCTGGTTTTGCTATGATTATCGGCCGCCTATTTGGTGCCAAGGAAGGGGAAGAGCTTAAAAAAGCGACAGCGACTGCCCTTGTGATTGGTACGGTAAGCACTGCCATCCTCACCGTAGTGGGCCTTATTATTGCAGCTCCACTTTTAAGGGTGCTGAATACCCCAGCGGAAATTATCCCAGAGGCACTCATTTACATCCGGATAATGTACGGATTCATGCTTTTCACCCTATACTACAATTTATTGGCGGGCATCTTGCAAGCCCTTGGTAATAGCCTAATGCCTTTAGTATTCTTAATCGTCACAGTAATTTTAAATATCGGTTTGAATTTGGTCATGGTTTCCCCTCAAATGCTTGATATGGGAATTGCCGGGAGTGCGTTCGGGACCGTTATCTCACAAGGGATTGCCGCCATTTGCTGCGGGATTTACATCATCAAAAAAGTCCCGATGCTTCACCTAAAAGCCCATCATTTTAAACTGGATTTCAAGCTGGTCAAGGAAATGTTCCTCATGGGGATGTCCATCGGGTTCGGCAATAGCGTCATCGCCATCGGTTCCGTTATCCTTCAGACGGCCATCAACAACTTAGGGGTTGCCACCATCACTGCCTTTACTACCGCAAGACGGATTTTCGGGATGGCATTTGTCCCATTGATGACGATTTCCAACGCTATTGGGACGTACACGAGCCAGAACATGGGCGCTCAAAAAGAGGAGCGGATTAAGGAAGGGATTCAGACCAGCATTAAAATGTCCTTTATTTGGAGCACGGCGATTATTATTGCGGTGTTCACGGTAGGTGACCAACTGATTCGCTTCATTACGGGGACGCAGAACGAAACCATCGTGGCAGAAGCGGTCCATTATCTTCAAATTAGCTTTCCTTTTTACTATGCTCTAAGCCTTTTACTTATTTTTAAGTCGGTTTTCTCGGGAGTCGGCAACAAATCCCTGCCGGTATGGACAGGGGTTATCGAATTAGGAAGCAAAATAGTAGCCACCCTGTTCCTGGTTCCCTTCGCGGGACTGACGGGCATCGCGTTCGCCGAGCCCATCGCTTGGGTGCTATGCTCCATCTTGCTAGTTCCAACTTTCTATCGCCGGGAACTCCCTAAAATTTCATTAAACCGCCAGTTGGGAAGAAAGAACCTGGCATAATTGCAAAAAAGCAAGTGAAGTCCACAGACAGCACTTGCTTTTTTCGTTGGATTCTTCAGGAAGGGACGGCTAGCTTGGTCGCAATGCTGATAGATGCAAACACGGTTTCTACCCGGATTTTTTCCTTAGGGTTGCCCCATCATGGGAATTTCCAACTGGAGCTGTTCGGGGAGGTTTGCCGCAATGGGGAATTTGTTGAAGAAATCCCTTTGCTAACAACAAGTTCAGGTGAAAGGATAAATCCAGACACCACGCCGAGCAATCCAAAGTTTTACGTGGTTCTGGGAATCTCCAATGAGGACGGCATGACGGCTGCCATTGCCCAATATGTTGAAAGCCCAGGCAATACGTTCACCATTTCCAACCCCCAACCCGGATTTTTCCAGGTGATTGATGGGGGAGCCAGCTTCCCACACTTTGATGACCGGAAGGAAGCGTTAGGGGCAGATTTTATCCTGGCAGTTTATAAAAGCAATTCGCTTAACAATGAAATGGTCACCTATTCCCAACCCGAATCGTATGAGGACCGAAGCCATGGTTTCCGCAATGTAGAGTCTGCCACCTTAGTCCGGGCCATCATTACCGAAAAATAAATTTCCATGCCACCTCCACTTATGATAAAATAACTAGTAGAGGTGAGCAAAATGTCGAAAATTATGGACGGGAAGCTGGTTTCCCAAAAGGTTAGGAATGAAATTAAGGATGAGGTAAGCCGTTTAGGCATTAAGCCCCATTTAGCGGTGGTTATTGTCGGAACGGATGCGGCATCCCAGACTTACGTCAACAATAAGCACAAGGCTTGCCATGATGTCGGGTTCCAATCAACGAAGATTGAACTTCCAGCACAAACCACAGAAGAAGAATTGTTGCAGGTTATTGATAAACTAAATGCCGATAAGGGTGTCCATGGGATTTTGGTTCAGTTGCCGCTTCCTAAGCATATTAAAGAGAGCGTTGTGCTTGAAGCCATTGACCAAGAGAAAGATGTTGACGGTTTCCATCCGTATCAGGTGGGCTTGCTGGCAACAGGTTTGGACGGCTTTAAGCCTTGTACCGCAGCGGGGGTTATTGAAATCCTGAAGCATTATGAGGTGCCGATGGAAGGAAGCCATGCTGTTATTGTGGGGCGTTCCCATATTGTCGGAAAGCCCCTGATTCAACTTCTTTTAGATGAAAATGCGACCGTAACCGTTGCCCATTCCCGCACGAAAGACCTAGCGAGTGTGACAAAGCTTGCGGATATTGTTATCGTAGCGGTAGGGATTCCTGGAATTTTGACGGCGGATATGGTTAAAGAAGGCGCTGTCGTTGTGGATGTGGGCATCAACCGCCTGGATACTGGAAAATTAGTGGGCGACGTGGATTTTGAGCCCGTCATGGAGAAAGCTTCCCTTATTACACCCGTCCCTGGCGGCGTAGGCCCGATGACCATCACCATGCTTTTAGCAAATACCCTTAAATCAGCGAAGAAAGTCAAATAATTTTACGATAAAATAGAGTAAAGCGTTGACATTTAATGGCAGATAAGGTAAGAGCAACCCACGGGATGTGGGGTGACCTGAATAGCTAGGGATGGCAAATAATCTCAGAGGTGGAGCTTGAGCAACTTCATTGATGGGAGGGGAATAACACATCCAATGCTATTCGGGTTTTTGTGCGTTTAGCCCCTTAAATACTCGTCACGGTTGATTTCCAAAGAAAAAAGTAAGCGTTATTCAAAAAGTGTTGACAACCCTACGGCTAGGTGGTAAAATAAAGCTACAGGGAACGTGAAAGCGGATACCGAACAGGATAGTTAGTACGGATGTAGTACGCTAAACCTATTGATAATATATGGACCCCCATTATGGCAGGGCTATATTATTGATAGGTTTTTTTGTTCCCGATGGATGGTGACATTAAGTTGGCCAAACCTCCAAAATATAAAAAAAACTGGAGGAATTACACATGAGAAAGTACGAGCAATTAGCAAAAAACATTTTAGAAGGCGTTGGCGGCAAAGAAAACGTCGTCGGATTGACCCACTGCATCACTCGTTTGCGTTTTAAATTAAAGGACGAGTCAGCAGCACAAACCCAAGAAATAAAAAATATGGATGGCGTTGTAACCGTGATGCAAGCGGGAGGACAATACCAGGTTGTTATTGGAAACCATGTTCCCGACGTGTTCGAGTTGGTAAATGAATTTATTGGTTCCATTTCTGCCGAAGCAGGCTCAGAAAAGAAGTTGAAGCCTTTCGATGCTTTGCTTGATAACATCTCCGGGATTTTCCAACCGTTCCTAGCTATCATGACAGCTGGTGGGATGATCCGTGGACTGACTGCCCTATTAGTATTCCTTGGTGCATTTGATCGTCAGTCGGGTGCCTTCAGGATGCTTGACAACATCGGGGACAGCGTGTTTATGTTCTTGCCGGTTTTCATTGGTTTGACTACTGCAAGAAAATTTAAAGTCAATGAATTTGTCGGAATGCTATTAGGTGCCGGTTTAATGAACCCTAACCTTTCCTTAAATACACTTCGTGGGCTGATGGATGCACCGGAAACGATTTTATTCCCGGGAACCATCCTTGAAAGCCCAGTTTTCCAGACAGTCTTTGGAATCCCTTGGATGGCGAGGAACTATGCGTCTTCCGTTATCCCAATTATCTTCATCGTTATTTTGGCAAGCTACGTCCAAAAACTATTCAAAAAAGTGATTCCTGCGGTTGTAGCTAACTTTATCGTTCCATTCTTGACGGTATTGGTGACATTGCCAATCGGTTTCTTGGTGGTAGGACCAATCTTCACCATCGCAACTGACTTATTGATGGCCTTCTTCGAAGCTATTGTTGCCTTCTCACCAATCTTATTCGGGGTTGTCGCCGGGTTCTTCTGGCAAATCCTTGTTATGTTCGGGCTTCACTGGGCGATTATCCCAATGGGAATCCTTCAGTTTACCGAAAATGGCTGGCAACAGATTACAGGCCCATTGATGCTTGTCGCATTTGGTCAGACGGCAGCACTTCTTGCCCTTTACTTCAAAATGAAAGACCCTAAGGAAAAATCCCTTGCCCTTCCAGCTATCGCATCTGGTATCGTAGGGATTACTGAGCCAGCGATTTACGGATTTACCCTGAAGCGTAAAGCCGTCTTTATCTACACTTGCATCGCTGGGGCAGTAGGAAGCGGATTTGTCATGGCACGGGATGTGAAAATGTGGAACCAGGGTGGCCTTGGAGTCTTTACCCTTCCTAACTTCATCCGCCCTGATGGTTCCCTTGATGACTTGAACACGAAACTTATCGGAAGTGCCATCGCCATCGTAGTAGCCTTCACGTTGACTTGGTTCTTCCACAAAGAGCCTGAAATGGAAGTTACAACAAACGAAGGGCCAAAAGCAGCCCCTTCCAAAGAAAAAAAAAGCTTGATTGAAGCACCCATCAAAGGAGAAGTATTAGCACTGTCTTCCATCAAAGACGAAGCATTTGCCAGTGGATTATTAGGAAAAGGCGTTGCTATCAACCCATCTGAAGGGAAAGTCGTCGCTCCAGCAAACGGGGTCCTAACCACATTATTCCCAACGAAACATGCTGTCGGAATCACGACTGACGAAGGGGTTGAATTATTAATCCACGTCGGTATGGACACTGTTCAACTAGATGGCGAACACTTCAAGGCACTTGTCAAACAAGGCGACCGTGTCCAAAAAGGACAGACGTTAGTGGAATTCGACATGGAGGCCATCAAAGCCAAAGGCTACTCCCTAGTAACACCTGTTATCGTAACGAACACGAATACTTTCTCCGATGTGGTAGAAACTAAAATGAATAAAGCAATCCTAAGCATTGTACGATAAAAATAAAAACGGAAGCCTCTTGCACAAAGGGGCTTCTCCCATGAAAGGTGATAGATGATGAATAAATTAGTGAGTGGATTACCAGCAGGATTTTTGTGGGGTGGTGCTACTGCCGCCAATCAATTTGAAGGGGCTTATAATGCCGACGGACGCGGGCTCGCTAACGTAGATGTGTGCCCTCATGGCTCCGATCGCTGGGACGTTGTGGCAGGTAAGAAGAAAATGTACAACTTCGAGGAAGGGTATTACTATCCTGCCCAAGAAGGCATCGACTTTTACAACAATTACAAAGAGGATATTAAATTATTTGCAGAGATGGGATTCAAAGTCTTCCGTATGTCTATCGGTTGGACCCGTATCTTCCCGAAAGGTGACGAATTGGAGCCTAATGAAGCGGGACTTAAATTTTATGAGAATGTTTTTGACGAATGCTTAAAATATGGCATCGAGCCATTGGTAACAATCGTTCATTTTGATGTGCCGATGCACTTGGTTGAAACCATTGGTGGTTGGCGTTCCCGTGAAATGGTGGGTCACTACGTCCGTTTTGCTGAAACATTATTCAAGCGTTTCAAAGACAAAGTCAAATATTGGCTGACATTCAACGAAATCAACATGCTGATGCACCTTCCATTCATCGGTGCGGGAATCTGTTTTGAAGAAGGCGAAAATAAAGAACAGGTTAAATTCAATGCGGCCCATCATGAGTTGGTGGCAAGTGCCATGGCGACGAAAATTGCCCACGAAATCAACCCGGACTTTATGATTGGGTGTATGCTTGCAGCGGCTAAGACCTATGCGAACACGTGCCACCCTAAGGATGTATGGCAGTCCATGGAAAAAGACAGCGAGGACTTCTTCTTCATTGATGTCCAGTCACGTGGTGCTTACCCACGGTTTGCTTTAAAGGAACTTGAGAGAAAAGGAATCTCCATTCCATGGGCTGATGGGGATAAGGATTTATTGAAAGAAAACACCGTTGATTTCATCTCCTTCTCCTATTACTCCTCTCGTCTGACAAGTGCAGACCCGGAAGTGAACCAACACACGTCAGGAAACGCCTTCGCTACCTTGAAAAACCCGCACTTGGAAGCAAGCGAATGGGGTTGGCAAATCGACCCGCTAGGGCTTCGGATTACCATGAACATGTTATACGACCGTTACCAAAAACCACTATTCATCGTTGAAAATGGGCTAGGGGCTGTCGATACCCCGGACGAAAATGGCTACGTCGAAGATGACTACCGCATCGAATACCTGCAAGCCCACTTAAAGCACATGATTGACGCAGTGGTCTTGGATGGGGTTGAACTTTTAGGCTACACCTCATGGGGCTGCATCGACCTAGTTTCAGCCGGGACTGGCGAAATGAAAAAACGTTACGGCTACATCTACGTCGACCGCGACAACGAAGGAAAAGGAACGTTAAAACGTACACCGAAAAAATCCTTCTACTGGTACAAAAAAGTCATCGAAACCAACGGAGCGGTACTGGACAAAATCTCCCTGCCAGAACTTGGGGATGTTGATGTGAAAGTAACTGAGCAACAAGCAGTCTAGTTAGGCAACGCCTTAGTCGCAATTCCAGCGATTGATGAATGTGATTCCCCAACTAACAATAGACTAGGCCCAGTTAAAGAGCAAAAGTGTTAATTTTAGCCATACTATTTATGTCTAGGGGAGACAAACTTATTTCTTACAACTTACTACCAATTGTCACTTTGACTTAATCAAGGCGCTGAAATAGCTTAATATCAATGTTTCTTGAAATGGGTGATAATTTTCCATACGGTTTTGCCCACGGAACAGCTAGGAATTTAGATAAGCCTGAACAATGCCCACGGAATCCTTTTTAGTGGACGGTTCCAAGTGGCTGTATAAATCCATGGTGATGGAAAGTTTTTCATGTCCTAGCTGTGCCTGTATAATTTTGTAGCCAACGCCCGCATTTAGGTTCATGCTTGCGAATGTATGGCGCAAAGAGTGTATGCCATAGGGAGGAAGCCCCAACGATTCAAGTTGATTTCTATAAGCGCTGGAAAGTATGGTGCGGGTGAAATAGTTTCCCTTGCTAAAATTCCAAAAGACATGGGGCAAGCGGGGCAAGCCCAAAAGCAAACATTTTTCCAGTTGAAGCCGTTTCAGGTTGGCTAAAAGGGTAATGGTTCCAGAATCCATATCTATGGTGCGGTTGCTTGCCACGCTTTTGGGATGGTTTTGCAAGTGGGTACCTTTCCCGACTTCCCTTATCAGGGTTTTGCTGACTTTGACTGTATTTTCCTCAAAGTCGATGTCATCCCATTCAAGGGCAAGGGCTTCGCTAATCCGTAAGCCACTTTTGGGAAGCAGGTAAAGGCATGTCTTGATATTTGCTATATGGTAGCTATCGTTGTAGCTAGGTGTCACGGCTTTTAGAAAGTCGCTTAATTGGTTTTTCTTTAAATACTGGATTTCTTTTTTAGGCGCTCTCTTTGTTTTGGGTGTCCTTAATTCGGTAGCGGGATTGAAGGAACAAAGCCCGTTTTCCTTACCGTAGACAAAAATACGGTTAATGGTGGAAGCCATGTTTTTAAAGGCTTTCCCGCTTCCATTGGGGCGGTTTCCCTCTTTTTCGTGCTGGTTGGAAAGATTGGCTTGCTTGTTGATGTGGATTTGAATAACGACCGGCGATAATTTTTCTAATTTATAGTCGCCTAATTGGGGGCGGAGATAAGCATTCAAAAAACCTTTCATATTATTTTGCGTGCCTATGGTGACGGTGTTTTTATAGTCATCATACCATAAATCAATCAGTTGCCCGAACGTTAGCGTTTGGGCTTTTTCTTTGACCGTGTTCCCGCCGTTCCTGAAGTCCACGACAAGCCTATCATATTTTAGCCTGACTTCCTTTTTCGTGGCTCCCCTGATTTCACGGCGGACTTCTTTCCCGGTTAGGGCATCCACGCCGATATAAGCGCCTTTTGCGACATATCCTTTTTTACCTGTTGCCGTTTCATACGGCTTAATTGCTTGATTGTTTAATGCCATGATGTTCAATCCTTCCTTTTAGCCGACCAAGCGTGAAGGGGGATTTTTTTTATTTTTCGGGGGTGTTGCTGTTTTGTTCGAATTCTAGCATGATTTCTAATAATGATTGGATGGTGTTAGGTATTGTTTGTTCGCCTTCAAAATATTTATCTATTTCTGCAGTAGCTTTTTGGTGGTGGATGTTTTCGGCGGCTATTTCACTGCCATTAACAAAAACTTTAATATTATTTAATTCGCCATTTTTTAGACTGTCTTTTATATGTTCCGCTAAGTCTAAGTCATCGTATATAGTTCTATTTGGGTTAGTGGGGGGCAATGATTTTTCAATCTCAACGTATTCGGAAAGGCTTAATAAGCCCGTTTTTAGGTCTCTTAATAACCTTTCACGCCCGCTTATGCCATGATAAGGTAGTTCCCAGCCCATTAAATAACCGACAGAAACATCAAAGTATTTAGCTAATTGCTCTCTTATATTTTGGCGGGGTTCGTTTTCTTGTCGTTCATAACGGCTAAGTTGTTGTTTTGGTATTCCAGTTGCTTTTGCAAGTTGGTCAAGGGTTAAATCTCTTTCTTGACGAAGTTCTTTCAACCTCATTTTATCACCTCACCTAAAATATTAGCACGCTTTTTTTGTTTGGTCTAGGAAAAAAATCAATTAAAAATGTGACTTTTGTTGCATAAGTCACTAAAAGTGTGATAATATAACCTTGTCACGAATAATATTAGTGACTGATAGTGTTTGTCACTAAAACAGTTTACAAAAGGGGTGGTAATCATTGGTAATAGATGAAAAAATAGCACGGCGATTAAAGTACATCCGTGTTTGTCTGGATATGACGAGAAAAGAGTGCGCCGAATTGCTAGAGGTGGATATCCTAACATATCGACGTTTAGAGAGTGGCGGTCATAAGGCATCCAAGAAAATTGTAGGAAAGGTTATGGCGTGGATTTCTGATAATTACGGCATTGATTGAGCCTTTCAAACCTACATTCCAAACAACCCAAGCAAACAGCATAAGCCCTTAAAGAAATTAGCCGACCAAGCGTGAGGGCATGAGGATTTGCAAACGACAACAAGACGAAAAGGACATGATGAAATGGAAGTTAAAGCAAAAATGAACGATGTGCCGATAATGTTGGAAACCATTGAAAGATTGGTAGAGGAACGGGAAGGCAAGAAATTGGAAGGGAGTGAATTTTTCAAGTTCCACGCAACGGATTGCTCTTATTTTAATGCCGGGCTGGATTTTGGCCTCAGGCAACTGGCCAAGGTTTATTACATGGTGGAGGTTCGAAGCGACCCAGTGGAACATTTGTTGAAGCAAATGGACGAATTTTTCCCTGAAGGCGAGGAATCGGAGTGGCTGGAAGGCCTTTCTAATGATTTTTACCGACAAGTCGCGGAATTATCAGAAAAGGCATTTGTTGACGGCTACAAACAGTGCCTAAAGCTGGCGAAGGAAGAAAATTCCCACACTTACAATTTAAAGCAAAGCGATTAAATAATTTTATTTGGTAGCCTGAAAAGGCGGGTGGGTATGGGGTTCGCAACTTGACGGACGGGCAGTTGTTTGAGTTGGGTAAAGTCAATTGTGGCGGTTGCCCGTTTTGCGACCGCCCAAACATGGGCGAAAGCCCGCCAAAAAAAGCCGTGGCAGGCATGGACAGTAGCAAAAACGACAGGAAAGGAAGCGTGGCCGTTGACCCGCTTCCCGAACTGTTGGAAAGGACGGGTGGACAGCATGAGGATTTTATCTGATGATTTGGAACGTGAAATAAAGCAACAAGCACGAAAAGCCATTATGGAAACGGCAGAGGAGTTAAAACAGTTGGCGGATTTGTCCAATCGGCGTTTGCCTTTTATTACACGGCAACAACTGTTGAAGGAATTGGGATTGTCCTATAAGTTCACTGACAAGATGGAGCGCCATGGGTTGGAGCCGATAAGGTTGGAACCGGGCGACCGTACAGTTATTTATAGGATAGACAGCGTGATTAAACTGTTGGACAGCAAAGCTATCTAGGCAGATGAAAAGCCCGGCCATAACGGGGCGGAAAGGAGAGCATGACATGAGCGTGTACGAATGTTGCTACATTGCCAGTGCCTATATTGACTGCCAGTATCCGGCAGTTACTGAGGAAGCAAGGGAAATACTGCTGATTGGGTTCATGGAAAGTGTGGAAGCCGTTCTGAATGAAATTGGGCAACAAAAAAAGCCCTAGCGTTGGTGTGGAAAACAGACGCTAGGGCTTAAAAGAGAGAGTGCGTATAAAATTACGCTATTTTGAACGCATATCAGTCAAATATGCTAAAATCCGTGCCGACGATTCCAAAGGGATAAGGTGGCGCAAACTTTTTTCATCCCGAATTATATCAGGAAATAGGAAAAATGGCAAGCCGTGGGGCGGTGTCCAAAGACGAAGCCTGCTTATCCGGTAGGATATTGCCAACAGGGAGTGGCCTTGCGCCTAGCGACCGTCTCTTTTGCGGGCAAGCCCGACGGCATGGGGCAACCGCTGGCCGGGGAGCGTGAAACGACAGGCAAGCCCATAACCCCACGAAGCGACAGCGACCATTTTATAAAAAGGTGTGATAAATATAAAAGAAAATGTGATTGCAAAAGACATGATAACGGAAATAGAAGCGACAGCGAAAGCCAGACGGGCAACGGCAAAAACCTTGCGGGACAAGAAAAATGCCCTTGAAAAAGGATTTTACCTAGGAATGGCCAGCGGGTTGGAAAATTGCCTTGAGGAGGTAGAGAAGTGGTACAGCGTGAAAAGATGGGGGCAACCGTGCAACTTGTCCTCTAAAACGCTATGGTATATGTGCCGTGATTTGTGCTATAAGCTACATAAAGCCCAATACATGGAAGAGGTAGTTGCCGAACATAGCATGATTGAAGGTGAAACGGAGGAATGGCAAGGGCGGGCGGTAGGTTTTGAATTAGGGTGTCGGATAGTGGAAAGGCATTTGCGCATGACAGTTATCAGGGCAAGGAAGCCCGGCGAGGGTTCGGGTTATTGATAATCCAAGGGTGGCCGTGTTCCTGCTACCTTGTCGGGTGCATTGGGTGCCCGGTGACTGGCGACCGAAACGGCAACGAAGCCAGGGCGACCCAAAAGAGCCAGGGCGAACGGGGCAAGTGGAGGGAGCAAGGGAATGGGGCAACCCAAAAGGAAGCCACGAAGAAAAAAGGCAGTTGGTATTTAAATTTATTCCGTGGGTAGCGGGAACAGGAAAGGGGTCAAACGCATGGGCAACAGCAAAGAAATAAATGCCATGGGGTTGTTTATGGAAGCATGGGGAGAAGCCGTGAAAAGGGGCGACTATGAAGCCACTGGGGAGGTTTGCGACTGCGGGCGCAATATGAAGGCTTACGAAGTCCGTCAAAGCCAGTGGGGCAAGTGCGCCCGATGCGAAGCGGTAAGGGAAATGAAATGCTAACATGTGCTAACATATTTTTAAGATTACCAAACTCAACCCAACGACAGAAAAGATGATAATACCAACGTTGCATCCGGAACCATAACATAAAAAGGAGGTGCGAAAATGAAACTAGATTGCTATGTTTGCGGGGCAGAGGTGGACGGCCAAACGGTGGCACATGATGGCAGTTATTTATGCAGTTCATGCCAGCAAGGGGAAAACATCCTGACAGCGGACGAACTGGAAGCCATAAACCGTAGATTTGAGGAATTTGGGACAGACATTGGGGCAGTCATGTAAAAAATCCAAGGCATGGGGGCGGTAAGCATGGTGGAATTTGTAGCGTGGTGGGCATTGGTGGGGTGCGTGGGTTATGTGCTGAAATGTTTGGGCGATGGTGCCGTAAATCACGGCTCCATCCAAAGCCCCGGCCTTAAAATCATCCCCGGCCACACGGAACGGGGCGCACTGGAGATTAATTTGTCAACGGACGGGGCGAATGTCTTTATAGGCGGTGCCACAGGAAGCGGGAAAACGATGATGGTAAATGCTATTTTGTTGCAACTGTTGGAAAACTACCCGGATATAGCCGTGTTTGTCCATGATGGGAAATTAGGGGCAGGCTATAAGCCCTTTTTCCCGCTTCCAAACTTCCATATGATTCCGCTTGATGGGCTAGAAAGCCAGTTGCAAGCAATCTTATCCGAGGTTGATAGCAGAAATGCCAGATTTGCGGGGCTTGAAAACTGTTGGGACATTGAGGACTACAACCAGCAACAGGAAAGCCCGTTAAATTATTGGCTGGTGGTCATTGATGAGTTTAGCCATTTGGCAAAGAAAAAAAACATCATGGAAAAACTGGTGGAGATGGCGTGCCGTTGCCGTTCGGCGGGTATCTTCCTGATGATGGCGACCCAACGAAAGACAGATAAGGCGGTGGGGAATGACCTCACCGATAATTTCGGGGTGCGGATTGCCCTAAGGGTTTTGGAGGAAAGCAGTAGCAAGGCTATCATAGGAAGCCCCGAAGCGTGCCATATCCCCGCTTCCAAGAAAGGCCAGGCCATTTATCGGGGCGATGAGTTGATAACGTTCCAAGGCTTTTATTTGAGCAGTGGGGAACTGGTAAGGCGCATAGAAAAAATCAAAGAAATTGAGAGGTAACAAAATGATATTTGAATTTAAGCCGAAAAGGCCAAGCCGGGGGCAACTATGGCGACGATATTATAAAAAAAACCTGATTGCGTTGGATATTAAAAAAATAGTGGACGGCGACCAAGCAGAACGGCAAAAGCTATTGAAGGCGGTTCATTCGGGGTTTAAGATGGTTCGGCATAAAAGCCATAAAGTAGAAGATTTGGAAATGTTAGGCGGTTTGTTAGGTTTGCTAATGCCGTTTGAGTTGGTTATATTGTTTCCGATAACAAAATATTATGATGGCGAAAAGTCGCAATCAAAAGATTACTGGTATACGGTGAACTATTTAAAAACGCTGGACGATTCCCAAAGAATTGGCGAGCAAACAACAGACTTTGATTTGTCATGGGATTATGTGAACCCGGAAATAAGGGGGTATGGCGTTGCCGTTATGGGTTTATTAAGTGATAAATGCCGGGAAGATAAAAAGTTAAATCCTTTTTATGCGTTTATGAAGGGTTTGGATTTGAACGGAAAGCCGGTTAAGCAAATTCCAGATTATTTGAGATTGATGGAAAAACCGAGTAAAAGCCCATAAACATCCGATAGACATCAAGACGGACAAAAGACAGGGGAAGCGGGAATAAAACCACGCTACGGCTTGATATGGGGCATACAGAAAGAAAAACAGGGGGTATTAAGATGAATAAAGTCATTTTGTGCGGTTATTTCACTGGAAAGCCTGAATTATTGGCGACCACGACCAAAAAGCAGTACACACGCTTCACGATTGCGGTGAACCGCACATGGGGGGACAAGAAAGCTGATTTTTGCGATTGCATAGCGTGGGAAGGGCTGGCCGGGGGGGTGGCTAAGTATTGCGACAAGGGAAGCCGTGTCATTGTCGAAGGCCGTTTAACGTCCGGTTCGTTCGTGGACAAGCAAGGGAACAAGCGGTACACAACCGAAGTCGTGGCCGAGAGCGTGCAATTTTTAAGCACTGGGAATAAAGACAGCGGGCAAGGCTTCCCAAGCCAACAGCAAGCCCAAAACGGGCAACAGGCGGGGTTTGTTCAAGAAACAAGGCGATAAATAGGTAACCCAAAGGGACAGGGGCAACGTTCAAGCCCTTTTCTTTTGTGCCGATTTGCAAGAAAAGTGTCAAAAACCCATGAAAAATGAGGTAAAACAATGGGAATTTGCTTGAAAATGGTGCTAAAACAGCAGGTTTATTGCAGTTTATGCCATGCCGTGCCGACGGTTGGTGCGCTCCCCCCCGGTGTGGGTGTCCGTCGGCGGTGCCCCTTACAACCGCCACCAAAGGGGCGTGTGATAAATGGGTCATTTCATATAGACCCCCCCTAAAATCGTTCGTTCGATTATCAAGGTTGGGAAAAATTCAGTATTTTGTCCCGCTTCGGAATTGAGCTTGACAGCCAGGTTTGCAATCATTTTCCGTTTGCAAAACGGGAACTCGGCAAAGTGTGGCCGACATGGGCAGGCTTCGGGCGATTTGCGGGGCTTTGCCCGGTTTTGGGGGAATGCGCCCTATTTCCCGGGAAATATTCGTAATTCGACAAAAGAGGGCATGAAAAACAGAGGGTTAAATTTAGGCTGTGGCGGTTGGTTTTTAGGGGTTGTTTTTGGAGCGTTGGACATCCTCTAAACCCCCGCTAGTAATACGGGGGTAGATAAGACAAAATTTAACCCTCAAATAATGGGTGTTAGGCACTGGTGTTATCATGTTTTTAGCCAATTAAATCTAGTGAGAATTTCGCCTTGAAAATTCTCACTAGATTTGGGAGGTGAAGCGGTCAAAATTCCCACTCAAAAGCCATGGATTTTAAAGACAGAAAGGAGGTGTTTTGGATGGAAGCTGTCAAAGAGGGTTTGAGCAGTTGTATAGATTATTTGGCGGTTTCCGTCCATGGTTTGGATTTGGTTGAGGTGGTTTCCCTAATGGGGCTAGAGTTCGGGAAATTCAAGGAAAGCCGTGGTTTTAACGGGTATAGGTTTGGCATTCAATCCGAAAATATTAAAATATGGTATGGTGGCAATCCGGGTATACACGTTCACTTAACGGGGGAGGGTTGCCGTGATTACGAAGCCATAACAGGGGAAAATGTATTGAATGTTTACCGTGTTATGGTAGACAATGCGGAGCGTTTGAATGTTACCCGAATAGATTTGGCTATTGACGATAAAAGAGAAGTGACAAAAAATAACAGGGTGACAATTAGGACGGTAGCTAGAAAATTGGGTTGGTTTAGAAATGACGGCTTTAAAGAGTGCGTAACGAATTTAAAGAAGGTTAGATATATAAGAGATGTGGGAAGCGAAGGGGAAACGGTAGAGATTGGAAGCCGTGCAAGCCAGTTATTTTTTAGATTTTACGACAAGAGGGGTGAAATGATTGATAAGGGTAAGGCACTAAGTGGGGAGTTACCTAATAATTGGATAAGGTACGAAGCCGAATGTAAGGGCGATAAGGCTAATTTAGTCGCTGATATGCTTTTAAAGACCGACGGGAACGAAGCGGGCAAAATTGCTATGGGCATTTTAAAAGGGGCGCTTGATTTCAGAAATGAAGGGAATAGCAAGGCGGAAACCGTGAAGCATTGGGAACCGTGGCGACCGTGGCAAAGTCTTTTGAACGACATAGAGCCGCTTAAATTAAGTATCGGCAAGCAAGAAAGCACGGTAGAAAATACAATACAATGGGCAGATAAGCAATGGCCAAGAGCCGTGGCGAAACTATCCTTAACGGTTGGGCATGATAAATTAATCGAATTATTGGAAAAAGGCATGAGCCAGTTAACGGATAAGGATAAAAGAGACATTGAGGTGTACAACGGGAAAGAGCAAGCCAAAAAACAGCGGGAACAAGAAATAAAAACATTCGACAGCGGGAACATGGAGCCGATAGACTGCGGGGAGGCACTGGCACGCTATCAAAAAGGCAAGCGGATAAGCCGGGAACGGCAACAGGAAGCCCACGACATGGAGCGGGAACGACAACTAAGGGAGGGAATGCAGTTGAAAGCTGATGAGATAAAGCGCATTGAATCCTTGAAACAGCAAATTGAAGGGGAAATACGGCACTATGAGCAGAAAATACAAACTAATGAAGAGAACCAAAAGGGGAGAGAACAGGAAATGAGGGAATTGGGAACGGTGATTTTAGAAAATGAAGCGGAAATAAAGCGGTTAGAGGGGGCAATAGGCAAAAATAAAGAGGAAAGATGGCGGGCAGATAGGGAATATATGCAAGCGTTAGAAAAAGCCCCAGAAGCGATAGTTAAGCGGTCAATGGGGTTAACTAGGCACACTGAAAGCAATTTGGAAAATGAATAAAGGCACAAAAAACAGCGGGAACCACTGCCCCGCTGTCGATTCAAGCTGTAAGAAAACCGATAAGGATTGAGATTAGGAAAATAAAAAGCCCGATACCGCCCATTATTGCCACATCCTTTCCAGTGTAACCCTGATAAGAGCGCCGATAAAGTTGCCGATAGCGCCCAGTAGCAGGGCATTGGCAACGCCCCAAAAGGTTGCTTTTTCCTTGATGATTTTTACATAAGTGATTTTGCTTTCGTCGATTTCGGTTTTTTTTCTTTGCCATGCTGTCCACGCCCATTCCTTTTAATTACCCCTAGTGGGTGCTGATTTATGCGCCAAGGAGATTATCACGCTAACGTGATTGTAGGGCTATTTTATCACGGTGAGGTGATAGGATGGACGAAAGAAAAGCACTTGCTATCATTGGGAAAGAAAGGCGGGGCTGTGAGAATTTCCGCATGACGATTCCAACGAAGTGGGCAAGGCAAATAGGACTGTCAAAAAGATGATAGGGGAATGACGTTGCATTTTGACGGCGAAAAAATAACCATTGCGAAAGCCAATCCAGACGAAGTAGACACTACAAAATGAGGGTGTCGGCCTTTCGCTAGCCAGCGGGAACCTTGCAGAACGGAGACCAGCCAAAGGGGTAGGGGGGGTATAAATCCATATGGCGAGCGCCTAGAAACCACGGCCAACTGCTCCATAGATAAAACTGGTTTTTCAATTACTTTTTTGGGGGGCGGTTTATGCAACGTTTTTCGTGAAATAATGCTAGTAACTACTAACATTTTACGATATTTCAAAAGCCATTAGAGCTAGGGGCAAAGATTGCTAAAAACCCAAGAAGGACTAAGCGGGGAGCGGGAAAATGAAGCATTGTCACGCATACAATGTCTTGCAACGTTTTTAATCGTTAGAAAAACGTTGCAAAAGCCTGTTAAAATGTTGGCATTGTGGAATTTCAGGCGCACGTATTCGTGCGTGCATATGCAACGGATACCCTAAGAAAAAAGTGGAACTGTTGCCAAGGGCGGGG
>WRGF01000188.1 GCA_009787345.1 Turicibacter sp. | reverse complement strand
CTTTCATGGCAACAACAAGTCCTATGACGAGCTGAATTTTGCCTTTGTGGCGGGTGTCCGCCATATCGTTGTGGATAATTCCATGGAACTGGAAGTAATTGCCACCCTTGCTACCGCCTATAAACAGGAGATGGAAATCAGTTTACGGCTAAATGTTGGGGTCGAAGCCCACACCCATGAATATATTATTACTAGCCACATTGATTCCAAATTCGGGATGGCATACGAATCTGCCGAATGCAAGAAGTGCCTTGAACGGATTGATTCCCATCCCTACCTGACTTTAGAGGGTTTTCACTCCCATATTGGCTCACAGATTTTTGACACCACAGCCTGGTATGCCTCCATTGACATTTTGACCGGGTACCTGAGGGATTTTCCCCAAAAACTCACGTTAAATATCGGAGGCGGGTTTGGCATTAAATACACCGAAAAAGACGCTCCTCCCGCCCTTGATGGGATTTTGCAGTCGTTGGTGGCTTATGTGGAAAGCACGGGGGTTCCTATCGGCAAGCTGATGATTGAACCAGGGCGAAGCCTAGTGGGCGAGGCTGGCTGCACGCTGTATACGGTGGGGTACCAAAAGGAAACGCCCGGCAAGAAATATTATTTTGTGGACGGCGGCATGGGCGACAATATGCGTCCGAGCCTTTATCAGGCGCTGTACCACTGCGATTTGGCAAATAAAATGGAGCTGAAGAAGTCTGAAACCGTGACCATTGCGGGAAAATACTGCGAGTCCGGGGATATCCTCATCAAGGAGGCCCACTTGCCGCCTGCCAGCCCAGGGGATTTGCTGGTGGTGTATGCCACTGGCGCTTATGGCTATTCCATGAGCAGCCAATACAATCGGAATGCGGTTCCAGGTGTGGTTTTTTGCAAGGATGGAAAGGCGCGTGAAGTCATTCGCCGCCAGTCATTTGAAGATTTAATCCGAAATGAAATTTTTACGGAAAAGAATGCTAAACCCATTATCCCAGTATTTGAAACGTTCACTATCGGGGAGGTCGCTGTGAATGAAGGTTAGTTTTTATGAAGGTTTGGGCAATACATTTTGCGTGGTGGACGCTGTGGAGGGAGAAGATTACTCGGCACTTGCCCCTTTACTATGCAACCGCTTCAAGAGGGATGGGCTTATCGTGGTGAAAACCTCTCCCCTTGAAATGGTGTTTTACAATCAGGATGGCAGCCAGTCGCCAATGTGCGGGAATGGCATCCGTTGCTTCGCCAAATACGTCCAGGATGAAGGGCTGGTTTCGGAGGATTCCTACCATGTGGAAACCCTGGCGGGTACCATGAAGGTGGAGGTCCAAAGCCGTGACCCCTTTATGTGTAAAATCAACATGGGCCGTCCCGTGTTTTCCAACTGCCTCACTAAAGTTGCGGATGACTTGCCCCTTTTGAACCGCCAGTTGGAGGTAGACGGGCAAGTAGTGGATGTCAACATCGTGTTCATGGGAACTATCCACACCGTGCTGTTCGTGGAGGACGCAGTTGCCATGGTCGGCTCCCCCCTCGGGGAAAAAATCTGCAACCACCCCCTGTTTTTGGAGCACACCAACGTGAATTTCGTCCAAGCGGTCAATCCGTCCGAAATCGTTGTCCGCACCTTCGAGCGGGGTGTCGGTTGGACAAAAGCCTGCGGGACAGGTTGCTGTGCGTCAGTAGTCATCGCCAGAAGGCATGGGCTGGTGACGGGGAAAGTTAAGGTTAGGCTTGAACTGGGGGATTTATTTGTAGAGGGCGATGATGAGGTTTTTATGACGGGGCCAGCTACATTTGAAGGAAAGGCAGACTAAGTTCTGTCTTTTTGCATTGTTTGTGCACTTTTTAATATTAAACATTAGAATTTTCCACTTTAAGTAACCGATTACATTTTTTGGCATTTTTCGCTTTTTGGTTATGCTATAAGATCCATAGAGTCGTGGAAACGATATCTAAATTTAAGGGGTGAGTGAATGTACACAAAGTTTAAGTCAACTACCATGACAGCACTTATAATTTCTGTCATCGGGCTTACAGGCTATACAGCCAATGCTGAGGAACAAAATATTTTGTTGGAGTTACCAAGCCAACAATACTCTGTGGTGAGCAATGAGGATTCACAAGTAGTTGCGTTTATTCCTACAGACGAAGATTTCTTAGATGGCTCACGCCAAAGAGATTTCCACTTCTTTAGCGGAAGTGTTTCCGCTATTACGTCTATCCATGTCAGAGAATGGAATTTCTCTAGTAACGCTAATACTATATTAGCCAGTTTCCAACATCGTCGCTCGGGAACTGCGAATAAACAATTCAATGTCGTTTTAGAACGGCATGATGGCTCCCGATGGGTACAACAATCGAGCCATAGATTCACGGCGACAGGGACATTGCAGACCTCTCAGGCTGGATTTAGAAATGTTGGCTCAGGTCGATTTAGAGTACGGTTTGTTAGCGCTGGAATTATCGGTTATTTAGGCACAGCGACCATTAGCGAAGGCCAGATTCAACCACGATAAAAAATCAAGGCTTTCATGTACAATGAAAGCCTTGATTTTTTATTTTGGAAGCTTCAAAATTAGTACTTCGTGAGTAGGGGCTAGTATAGCATTAGCTTCTTTTTGAAAATCCTCTACATTTGTATCATGGCTTAAAACAAAAACTGTGTTTTCTAGCCGTGGGGACATTGCCTGTTCTTTTTCTGCCTCATTAGGATTGGATAACTCCATCATTGGTTCTAATATGGACGTCTCAATGAATCTATTTGGAACTATTATACTCGAAGAACTTAATGTCAGGGGACTAATGGATAAAGTACCATTCTCCTCAGAATGATCAAAAATCCCAATAACCTCTAAAATATATTTGCTTTCTAACTTGTCATATGATATTTCGATTTGCGAACCAATGTCTAGATTAAGCTCTGTAGCTACTTCACTCGGTATTAAAGCAGGAATTTGGGTTCCCTCAACAGTCAATTCTTCAGCCGAAAATGTCCTACCTCGCTGTATTTTGACGGAGTTATTCAATAAAAAAGAGAATTCTGTTAAGCCGACACCCGTTAGGTCAAATATTTCATAGAAATCATCGTTTATCCATACTGGATAATTCGGTGAGTATATTTGTTCCATCCCAAGTACATCTTGAAGATTTCCCACTTCAACAAGTTGCGTTTTCTCAAGGTTAACCAAGTTTTCATTTTCATCACTTAATCTCCTGATAATAGCCAAGTACCTCGCACTATTTCCCAAATCTACTTCTTTAAAAACTGTTTCACTCTTAACTTCATCCTCCAAGATACTAGTATGAATGAATATTGCAGT
This sequence comes from Turicibacter sp., assembly GCA_009787345.1. GTDB lineage: Bacteria > Bacillota_I > Bacilli_A > MOL361 > Turicibacteraceae > WRGF01. The sequence goes on along the minus strand of WRGF01000188.1, from coordinate 20,897 downwards.
TGCCAAAAAACAGATTCCAAATATCAAATAACTGAACTTTTTAAACATTTCCAATCACCTCAACTTTCATTTATTATGGCAGGGGAAAATATTTCTAATCAATTCACTGCACAAAAAAACAGTCCTACTTCCGCAAGACTGCATTAAATCCATCTACAATTGGGATTTCTTTTGATTAACTTGGTGAAGTCCCTTCCACCAACATCATGAGACGGATTTACCATATATTATATGGGATTGCTGTCAATTACATTCATCCGTAAATTTCTTGGATATTTTTTTCTACAACAGCGATGTCTTCATCACTCATTCCATTTTTCGCTCGGATGATGAGTTTTTTCAGCCCTTTAACTTCAATACCTTCATTTTCAGCTTTGATGGTCAGTAAATCGAATAAACGGTCTCTTTGTCTTTCTTTTAATTCCTCATAGGTCATGGCAAGATTCCTCCTCACACTTATAAACTTATTCTATCATCTTACCATGTATTTTTCAAGTGACTTTCCAACCAACGCAACGGCTTTTAGCATAATTTCCAAAAAATTCCCTTGACTTGGCTTCACCATTGGGCTATAATGGCCATATAATAAAATATGTAGAGGTAGCAGTGCAAATGAGTACGTCGCAGGAGAAGGCATTCTTAGATCGCGGACGAAAGGTAACCACTGCCGAACGGCTGATCCAGGCATGGGTTGTCCGTGGGGATATGGGAAATACCTATGTCACTCTTACTTTCCAGGGTGGAAGTATGGCGCTATCAATATAGGAACAAGGTTACCGTTCCCATTTTTTACATGAGCGTCCATGCGTCTTTCCATTGAGAAAGACGCATTTTTTTTTGCCTGGAATGAATATAATACCTGTGGGTCAAAATGACTGGGGAGTAATAAACAACTGGAGAAATGAGAATATTAGGAGGGTACCACCATGATTAAAGGTTCTATCGTTGCTTTAGTTACACCGTTTACAGCTGACGACCGGGTTGATTTTTCCAAGCTGCGTGAGCTGGTTGAATTTCATATTGCCAAGGGGACGGATGGCATTTTGGTTTTGGGGACGACGGGGGAATCCCCTAGCCTGACACATACTGAACAGGTTGAAATCGTCAGCACCACGGTGGAGGCTGTGGATGGGCGCATCCATGTCATGGCGGGGATTGGCTCCAACGACACGAAAAAATCCATCGCCTTGGGGCAGGAATTTGGGGCTATGGGTGTGGACTCCCTCCTTGCCATCACCCCCTATTACAATAAAACCAACGAAGCCGGGATGTTCAAGCATTTCACTGCCATTGCAGACAATGTGCCGAAGCCTGTGATTTTGTACAATGTGCCAGGACGGACCGGTTGCGGGATTTCCGTACAGAATGTGGAAGCGTTGGCACTCCACCCTAACATCGCCGGTATCAAGGAAGCCAGTGGCAACTTGGGTTATGTCATGGAAATCAGCCGGTACCTGAGCGAGGATTTCGTGATGTACAGTGGCAACGATGACATGATTATCCCCCTTTTAAGCGTCGGGGCCGTAGGCGTCATCAGCGTGTGGGCCAATATTATGCCCGATACCGTTCACGAGGTCGTCGCGTCTTTTAGCACAAATCCAGAGAAAAGTTTGCGGTTGCAATTAAAGCATTTGGATGTTATCAACGGGCTTTTTGTGGAGACGAACCCCATTCCCGTGAAATATGCTATGACCCAAATGGGCTTGCTTGAAAATGGGGATTTAAGGCTCCCACTGGACAAAATCAGCCGTTCGGGAGCTGCCAAACTGGGGTCATACTTACGAGAAGGAGATTTGATTAAATGAATGTACTCTTGATTGGAACTGGGGCGATGGGAAAAATCGTCCAAGAGAAGCTAAAACCGGACCACGACGTTAGGCCCATCAGCAACTTTTCAGAACCCGTTGCAGGAAATTTTGACCTGATTATTGACTTTTCCCATCCCAGCAACCTGGCTTCCTTAGAGAAATACGTCAAGGCACACCCTACTCCCCTGGTCATTGCCACCACGGGTTATGACGAAAAACAGATTGCCCAAATCGAAGCCTTAGGAAAACTTATGCCCGTCTTGTTTTCTGCCAACTTCAGCATGGGGGTGATTTTGATGAACCGGCTCATTAAAGAAATGGCACGGGTACTTTCAGACTCCTTTGATATAGAGGTCATTGAAAAGCACCATCACCTTAAAGTGGATGCCCCATCAGGCACCGCCAAAATGCTGGTGGATTCCTTAAACGATGGTCTTGGCTATGAGGTTGTCCATGGACGTGAAGGGATGGCAAAACGGACGAAGCAGGAAATCGGGGTGCACACCATCCGGGGCGGCTCCATCGTGGGCGAGCACGAAGTCTTATTTGCCGGTGCCGACGAGATTATTTCCATCAAACATGAAGCCCTTTCTAAATCTATTTTCGCAACCGGGGCGATTCGTGGCGGTTTATGGTTGACCCAGCAAGGCATTGGGCTTTATAATATGGAGGACGTACTATTTAAGACAGGGGCTCCCATCCCCTCAACGGAAAAGTTCGACTTGGATGGGATTGTCTCCAAAGGTCGGAAAAAAGAAGCATAAAATCAAAAAAAGGCGGGTGAGAGAGACCCGCCAAATTACTATTATAAGGAGCTGAAATCATGAATGCACACGAAATAATTGAGTTTATCCGTAAGGCAGAGAAAAAGACGCCTGTGAAAGTTTACCTGAACACCAGCGCACCTATCGACTTCCCAGAGTCCGTGACCGTATTCGGGACAGGCTCCAGCTCGACGCTTTTTGGGGATTATGAAGTGATTGCCCCGATTATCGAAGCCAATCGCGAGGATATTGTGGATATTGTGATTGAGAATGATAGCCGCAATCAAGCCATCCCATTATTGGACAAGACAGGAATCAACGCACGTATTGAGCCAGGGGCCATTATCCGTGACCAGGTTGAAATTGGTGACCGGGCCATTATAATGATGGGTGCGGTCATCAACATCGGTGCCGTGATTGGCGATGAAACCATGATTGACATGGGTGCCATCCTTGGCGGGCGCGCCACTGTCGGCAAACGTTGCCACATTGGGGCGGGCGCAGTCCTTGCCGGGGTTATCGAACCGCCGAGCGCAGACCCAGTTGTCATTGAGGACGATGTATTGGTGGGAGCCAATGCGGTAGTCCTTGAAGGGGTACGGATTGGGAAAGGCTCTGTCGTCGCAGCTGGTGCAGTCGTCATCCAGGATGTGCCAGCGGGTGTTGTGGTAGGTGGCGTGCCAGCCCGCATCCTGAAGGTAAAAGATGAAAAAACCATGAAGAATTCGGAGATTATCGACGCGTTACGGGAGTTATAGTAAATCTAGTTCCACAAGCCGTTGCAGGCTTGTGACTACAGTACTCACTTCGCCACAGAAAGAGCGTGTGCTACACTTTATAATCAATCTAGTTCCAGCCGCTACTGCGGGATGAAAGTTCACCTTCCAAGTCACCACCACTGGGAAAGCCACCTAGCAGTGATGCCCTTCCAGGCACAACTTTCATCCCTCCGTGAGCGAGCGGCTTGCACTTTATAAATAGGAGAGATACGATGAAAAAATATAATGTAATCATTGCAGGGGCCACCGGGAAAGTGGGCCAGACGTTTTTGAAAGTGATCGAGGAATACAATTTTCCAATCAATGAACTGCGGCTTTTAGCATCGGCACGATCCGTGGGACGCGAATTTACCGTCTTGGGGAAAACCTATCAAGTGGAGGAAATGACCGAATCGGCATTCGATGGCTTTGACATTGCGTTTTTCAGTGCCGGCGGGGACATGTCCAAAAAGTTCGCTCCCGTTGCCAGCGCGAAAGGGGTTACAGTCATTGACAACTCCAGTGCCTGGCGGATGGATGATAAAATCGGCTTAGTGGTGCCAGAAATCAACATCGAAGATTCCCTGAAAAATAAAATCATTGCCAACCCCAACTGCTCAACCATCCAATCTGTGATTCCGCTAAATGCTTTGAAGCCCTTCGGCATCAGACAAGTGAATTATACGACGTACCAGGCCGTCAGCGGCAGTGGGCAAAAGGGTTCCACTGACTTAGAGCGGACGAAAAACGGGGAGGCGGCTGCTTTTTACCCACATAATATTAGCGACACGGTCATCCCGGAAATCGATGCTTTCACGGAGAATGGCTACACCAAAGAAGAAATGAAGATGGTCAATGAAACCCGAAAAATCCTTCACTTGCCTGAGCTTCCTGTATCTGCGACTTGTGTGAGGGTGCCAATCGCCAACGGGCATGGGGTGATGATCCAAGTCCAGTTTGACCAAGACTTTGAGTTATCTGAAATCAAAGCCGCTTTTAAAAACCAAGAGGGCATCGTCATCTTAGATAACGGGCCTGCCCATGAATACCCAACAGCGACAGTTGCCAATGGGACAGACGCTGTCTATGTTGGGCGGATCCGCAAAGACTTAGCCATCAAAAACAGCCTGTTGTTCTTCTGCTATGCAGACAATATCCGCAAAGGGGCAGCATCCAATGCCGTCCAGATTGCGGTGAAAATGATTGAAAAAGGGATGTTGTAAGAGGAATCATTTCAAATCAGAGGGGTGGAGGCAAGCTTTTTCGCCTCCATCCCTCTAATAGTTTTAGGAGGGTCATTATGCTAATCGTAACGAAATTCGGTGGGTCGTCCCTATCATGGGAAGCCCAGTTCAAGAAAGTTAAAAACATTGTAGCGTCCGACCCGAACCGTCGGGTAGTTGTGGTTTCTGCACTCGGCCGCCGCCAAAAAGAAGATAATAAAATGACTGACCTCCTTTACCTGATTGCTGCCCATATCCGGTACGGGGTAACATACGATGCCATGTGGGAGACGATTGTTGCCCGCTTCATCGCTGTGAAGGAAGAACTGGGCCTGAGTTATGACGTGGCGGGTGAACTTGAAGAACTGCGGCAAGACCTATCCCAAAAGTCCTTGAATGAAGAATTTTTAGTCAGCCGTGGGGAGTATTTCACAGCCAAGCTCGTCGCTGAATATTTAGGCTATCAGTTTTTGGATGCCAAAGATGTCATTGCCTTCCAGCCCAATGGCACCGTTGATTTGACAGCCACCCAAACTAAACTCCAGGCTGCCGTGCCAGATGACGAAAGGGTAGTCATTCCTGGTTTTTACGGGGCGTTCCCAAGTGGGGCTGTCAAGCTGTTCAACCGGGGCGGCTCTGATATAACGGGAGCCATTGTCGCCTCCTGCCTCGGGGCTAAGACTTATGAGAACTGGACGGATGTTTCCGGTGTCCTCATGGCAGACCCTAGGATTATCGACAATCCTGTTTCCGTCGCGCAACTTTCTTATGAGGAGCTTAGCGAGCTGTCCTATATGGGGGCAAGCGTCCTCCACGAGGAAACCATTTACCCCATCCGTTCCCTAAATATCCCCATCCATATTAAAAATACCAACGACCCAGCTGCGGCAGGAACCGTCATTTCCGACGAGGACTTAGGCCATCCTCAGCGCATTTCTGGAATCAGCGGCAAAAAAGACTTCGTTTCCCTCACCATCTACAAAAGCCAAATGTCAACCGAGCTTGGATTTTTGCGAAGGGCACTTGCAATATTTGAAAGGTTCAAATTGAACGTGGAGCATTTGCCTACGGGAATCGATCATGTAGGTATCGTCATTTCGGGAAGCGGCCTAAATAACCAATTGGATGATTTGGTACAGACCCTAAAAGAGGAACTCAATGCAGATGAGGTGGTCGTCAAGAAAGACATTTCCTTAATAACCATTGTCGGGGCTTCCTTGATTGGCTGCTCCCAGTTGACCGCATCGATTTTCACGGCCCTGGCCAAGTCCAACATCGGGGTCCAGCTGATTGCCCAGTCCCCAAGAGAAGTCAATATGATTATCGGGGTGGCGAACGAGGATTACCTGCCAGCTATTACGGCATTATATGAAGAATTGGTGTCTTAAAAAAGCTTCCCATTTCAGCACTGAAACCGCTAAAATGGGAAGCTTCTTTTCTTAAACAGCAGAAGTGATTATGGCTCGCTTCATGCCAACCTAACCCCTTGACCACGCAAACGTTTTTGCAGTTCCATTACGTTTACATCCTCTGCTGAAATGCCCTGTTGGCTGGCAAGTGCGGCCGCAGCGCCAGCGGCTTCACCGGTAGCCATACAGCAAGAAATCGCCCGGATACCGCTTTGGGCAACATGGTCACAGCTGATGGAGCGGCCAGCTACCAATAAGTTGGAAACCCCTTGGGGAACCAGTGCCCTATATGGGACTTGGAATAGGGAACCGTCGTTGATCATTTTATAAATATGCCCCTTATAACCAGCCCCTTCTATGGAGCCATCCCCATCCATATAGGCATCCGGAGCAAGCATGTCATAAAACTGGGGATACACCGCAATGCAGTCCTCAAACTGGCGGGTGGTCGTCAAGTCCTCTATGGTCAAATGGTATTTCCCTTTAATCCGGCGGCTATCCCTGAAGGACACTTCCGTGGCGATACTTGACAGCTCGGCACGCTCGAACCCTGGCATATTGGCCCGCATATAATCAAGCATTTCCTGAATATAGACCCGGCTCTCCTGCTCACCTTGCGTCAGCCCCACGATATCAGTCGAATCAATGCCGTATGCACAAGCATAATTCAAATAGGAAACCTGCCCACCTGCGGTCAACCTCCCAAATGGCAAATCCTGCCGCTTGCATGAGAGTCCTGTTTTCCCCGCCCGGTACTCCTTTTTATAGTCGGCGGCAATGCGTTTCAATACGTCCTTACCGTCCTCCAGCAAAGTCGCAGAATCCACGCCCGCCACCCGAAATGAGAGCGTTCCGGGCTGTGTCAAACCGTCTGTTTCCCGCCCCTGGTCGTAAGTGACACCTGCTGCAAAAGCCACATCCGCATCCCCGCTGCAATCCACCACCGTCTTGGCAACAATCGCCTGCGGGCCCTGCTTCGTCTGGATGATTACCGCCTTGATTACCTCATCTTCCATCACCACATCGTTGACGAAAGAATGAAAAAGCACCTCCACATTATTGTCCTTCATGAATCGGTCCAAAAAAATCTTCAGGTACTCGCTAGAATAACGAAATGGCGAATTCGGCCTTAGGTCATGTGCCCTACCATACGCTTCCTTGTACTGGGCTTCCATTTTGGCCCAGACGCCTGTCGGCTCAAAGCCAGTCCCCCTTAGGAAATAATTACAGCCTTCCACATAGCTTTTGGTAATATTGCCGCCAAGGAAACCCCCTTTTTCTAAGAGAAGTACCTTATCGCCATCATAAGCGGCAGAAACCGCTGCCCCAATCCCGGCGGGGCCGCCACCGACAACCAATACATCCACCTCACGGATAACCTTCGCAACTTTCGGTGCCACATTCATCGAAATCACATTTCCCATTGCCATTCCTCCTCGTAAAGCGTTTTTACATCATGATTACATCTTATCATGTAAGGGTTATAAAAATGTGTCCTTTTGGAGTGCATAGATAATCACCTGAATTTTGTCCCCCTTATGGGACGATAAATTTTTATGGAATGGAGAAAATATAGTATCCCATCCAGTTGAGATTTCACTCCAGCCCAAACTTTTCATTCCTCCATGGGCGTGCGTCCTATACTTTTTTAGGAGCAATCCAGTTCCACAAACGGCTCGCTGCACTTTTTATAGAAGGAGATTTCAAAAATGGAACTTACCCTATTTAAACTTTACCTATTGATGAAAAATCATCTGCCCACCGGTCATTGGTGGCCTGCAGGTTCCAAGTTGGAATTGATAGTCGGTGCCATTCTCGTGCAAAATACCAACTGGAAAAACGTTGAATATTCATTGGCTAATTTAAAAGCCGACACCCAGTTTAACCGCACTAAAATTATCGGGCTATCGTTGGAATGCCTGGAAACCCTAATCCGCCCCAGTGGTTTTTACAAAAATAAAGCCAAATCCATCCTAGCCATAACGCAGTGGCTAGATGGATTTGGCGAAGATTATGACGCTATTGCCCGCCACTACGGCGATGGGCTCAGGCGACAGTTACTGGCACTTCCCGGGATTGGCGATGAAACCGCTGATGTGCTCATGCTATATGTATTCGGGCAAAAGGCGTTCATTTCCGATAAATATGCCCAGAGGCTCCTAATGAAACTCGGGGTAGCTGACTTAAAAAATTACCGGGAAACCGCTAAGTTAATCCGGTTATCTGAGGAATTTTCGGTAGAGGACGCCAAAGCCTTCCACGGGTTGATTGTGGATTTTGGAAAAGAATACCTCGGGCGTGGAGGGGCTTGGAAACCTAGTTTTTTGGATGATAAAAAGCTCACCCTCCAACGGTAAATCGTGTTGGAGGATGAGTACTTTATACTATTAGCCAGAAAACAAAAACGGGACTAACTCATCCAAAGTCAGTCCCGTTTAATTACGAAAGATTTTGGCAGGTCGGCGTACCCTGCATCTCTGGTAACTTGACCCAAAAGTCAAGCGCATGAGGAACCTTTCTCACCTCAAAATCTTTCTTACTACATAATATGCAATAAAATCTCAAAAATGATACATTTCTATCATATCATTTTTTTTCTGTATCTGCAAGCAAATCTTGATAAATTTGTAGTCTGCCAGATTTTAATCTCTTCTTTATTTTATGGCTTCCATTATTCAATGGGTAAAAGGTTGATAGGTATAGGTAACCTGAAGGATCCAATTTAATCGCAATAAGGACACTCTCTTCTATAACTTTAATTAATTCAACACTATTCGGTTCCGTCGGGTTTTGTCCGACAAAATCAGGATTACTAATCACATCCGATATATATTTTCCATATTGTTGATAAACTCCAGGATGTCTTTTGTTAATATGTTTAATGACACCTGAATGAATCCAAACGCTTTGTGACGTACATTGTAAGCCATAATGAGTAATAATTGCCTGCGGTAGTTTCCCCACCTCTGTCGGATTATTTACGCTATTCCCCTCCTAAAGGTGCAAAACTCGCTGTTTAATCTCTGCTGTTTTTCCAAGATTCCAGAAGTTATCCCCAAGGTACCCACAGGTCCTTCTAATCACATTCATCTTGGAAGCATCGGTGTTATTGCAATTCGGGCACTCCCAGTTCAGGTCGTCGTTCACCACAATCTCGCCCTCGAAGTGGCAAAGGTGGCAGCAGTCGGACTTCGTGTTGAACTCCGCATACTGGATGTTGTGATAAATGTAGTTGACAATCTGCTTCAGGGCCTCCAAATTATGACCCATATGGGGGATTTCAATATAGGAAATGCACCCCCCCGTTGAAATCGGCTGGAATTTCGATTCAAATTCCAACTTGCTGAAAGCATCGATTTCCTCGCGCACATCCACATGATAGGAATTGGTGTAATAGCCCTTATCCGTCACATCCTCGATTTCCCCAAATTTCAGGAGGTCGATTTTAGCGAAGCGGTAGCATAGGGACTCCGCCGGGCTTCCATAAAGACCGAATCCGATACCGGTTTCTTTTTTCCATTTTTCTGTGGTGGATGCTAAATATTTCATTAATTTTAACGCAAATTCCGTGCCTGCCGATGAAACATGGGAAACCCCTGTTACGAGGCGGGTCACTTCATAAAGGCCAATGTAACCTAAGGAAATTGTGGAATAGCCGTCCCTTAACAACTTATCAATAACTTCACCCTTTTTCAGGCGGGCGATTGCCCCATACTGCCAGTGGATGGGGGATTCGTCTGATAACGTACCCTTTAAAGCATTGTGCCGGCACATAAGTGCTTCAAAGCAAAGTTCAAGGCGGTTTTCCAGCATATCCCAAAATTTGCTTTCGTCGCCTTGGGAAATAATCCCGATTTGCGGCAAGTTCAAGCTGACAACCCCTTGGTTGAAGCGCCCCTCGAATTTATAGTTGCCCTGCTCGTCCTTCCATGGGGACAAGAAGCTGCGGCAACCCATCGGCGAGAACACATTGCCTTCGTAGATTTTTCGCATCTCTTTGGCGGAGATGTAATCCGGGTACAACCGTTTCGCACTGCACTCCACGGCCAAATCCGTGATGTAATCGTATTTTCCACCTTCTAAGCAGTTATGCTCGTGAAGGACATAAACCAGCTTCGGGAAGGCGGGGGTCGTGTAAATGCCTTCCTCATTTTTAATCCCCTGAATCCGCTGCTTTAAGATTTCCTCAATGATAAGTGCCACTTCCTCAGCGTATTCAGAAGTTTCGTCTAAGTTTAGGAACATGGTGACGAATGGAGACTGTCCGTTGGTCGTCATTAAGGTATTGATCTGATACTGAATCGTCTGAACCCCCGAAGCAAGCTCTTTAGCCATCAAGGATTCAACCGTCGCACGCATTTCATCCGCAGAAGTGATAACATCTTTAAGCATCTGCTCATACTTCTCGCGGCTTCTCCTCAAGTATTTCCCCAGATGGCAAATGTCGATGGACTGCCCGCCGTACTGGGAACTGGCAACTTGGGCGATGATTTGGGTCATGACCGTACAGGCGACCTGAAAGCTTTTTGGGGACTCAATCATCCGCTTGTTGATGACCGTGCCATTGTCCAGCATATCTTCGATGTTGATCAAACAGCAGTTGAAAATGGACTGCATGAAATAATCCATGTCGTGAAAATGGAGGACACCCTCGTCATGGGCCTGGACAATCCGGGCGGGCAGCTTCATCCGGCGGGTTATATCCTTGGACACCTCACCGGCAATCAAATCCCGCTGGGTCGAAGCAATCATAGGGTTCTTATTGGAATTCTCCTTCATGACCTCTTCGTTGCTCAGCTCAATCAGGCTCAGGATACTGGCATCGGTCGTGTTGTTTTCCCGCTTGAAATTCTGGATGGAACGATAACCCTCATAAGCCCTGGCAGTTAATTCATGGCCCTGCTCTATCAGTTTCAGGTACACATACGTCTCAATCTGAAAAATCGTCGGCGTCACATTAAGCTTCTCAAAGGAACTTTTAATATCATCGGCAATGGCAGCTGCCACCTTCTCATCAATCACACCGCTGCCGAACTTCATCGCCTTCATAATCGCATTATAAATTTTTTGCTCATCAAAACCCACGCGACTTCCGTCCCGCTTTATAATTTCACGCACGCATGTAACCCCCATTCTAAGTATCCTACTATTTTACCATGAGAAATTCTTCACAAGCAAGTTCTTTTATTGGGCAGTATGCTAAATGCCCACACCCATTTTTAAACTATACCTTGTGGATAAGTGGGTAAGCCCTGGGAATCCCTTAATAGTTATCCCCACCCCTATGGATAACTGTGCATAACTTTAGGACGACCTGTGCATAATTTAACCTTGTAATTTCTGCCAAATGGCTCATCTGGTCACTAAAGCATATGCCAAATAGTCGTTTTGAATGACAAATAATCCGGCAGGCACAAAACCCGGTCAATTATCTTTTTAAGGTAATCCCTGCCACCGAGAACAACAAAAAGGCGATGGCATTAATGACGACGACGCTCGCTCCCGGGGAAGTCCCGAAGATAAAAGAGGCGGTAAGCCCTAAAAAGAAGCAAACCAATGCCAAGATGGCGGATGAGATAATAACGCTTTTAAAACTGATGAACACCCGCATGGAACTTAATGCCGGAAAGATAATCAACGAGGAAATGAGCATGGTCCCCATGACCCGCATCCCAAGGACGATGGTAATTGCCGTAAGTAGAGCCACCAGCATATTGAAAAAGCCAACTTTGACACCAGTTGCCCTTGCGAAATTCTCGTCGAAGGTAATGGCAAAAATCTGGTCATAAAACGCCAAGAATAATAGGAACACGATGATGGATAAAACCAGGCTAAGATGCACATCGCCAGGGGTCATGGCAAGTACGCTTCCAAACATCAAAGAGTTGATGTCAGCATTCATCCCAGAGCTGAAGTTCATGAAAATAACCCCGATGGCTATGGACGTACTGGAAATCATGGCAATGGCTGCGTCCCCATTGATCCGGCTGTTTTGGCTAATCCGAAGCAGGAAAAAGGCGGCCAGGACAACGACAGGGACTGCTACGCGAAGGGGCGCCAAATTAAGGGCCAGGGCAATGGCCATCGCACCAAAAACCACATGGCTAAGGCCGTCGCCAATCATGGAGTAGCGCTTAAGGACAAGGCTCACACCTAAAAGGGACGCACATAAAGCGACCGCACTCCCCGCCAGGAGGGCCCGGATCATAAAGGCATGGGAAAACATTTGGCTGAATACATCGGTCAGATTAAGCATGGCGAAGCCCTCCCCGATGGCATTTGGCAAGTTCTTCCTGCTGGTAATCCTCAAGGCTTCCAAAAAACAGCACTTCTTTTCTAAGGTGAAGCACTTTAGAAGCACTTTTCAATCCGCTTCCCACGTCATGGGTAATCATAATGATGGTCATGCCAAGTTCCTGGTTCAACTTCTCAATCAGTTCATAAAGGCTGGCAGTAGTTTGGGGATCAAGCCCGGTTACCGGTTCGTCCAAAAGGAGGACTTTCTCAGAAGCACAAAGTGCCCGGGCAATGAGCACCCGTTGCTGCTGGCCGCCGGATAAGGCACGAAAGGATTTATGTTTCAGGTCCTCAATGTCCAGGCGCCTCAGGTTTTTAAGGGCCCTCGCTTTTTCGGCCCTTGAGTAAAACGGATTCCATTTCCGGCGGTTTAGGCATCCTGAGAGCACCACTTCCATAACGGAGGCCGGAAAATCCCGTTGGATATGGGTCGTTTGGGGCAAATAGCCTATTTCCTCTTGGGTGATGCGGCTATGGAAGTCGATATTTCCACTTTTAGGCTTCACCAACCCCAGCAAGGTTTTCACAAGGGTGCTTTTTCCTGAACCGTTGTCCCCCACAATGCATAGGTAGTCTCCCTCATACAAGTCGAAGCTGACATCTTTAAGGGCAGTGGTTTGGTCATATTGAACGTTCAACTTACTTGCTGATAGTATTTTCATCGGTTCTCAAACTCCTTAACCCGTCTTTCGTTTATGGTGATGATTTCATCCTTGGAAAAGCAATTTATTTCAACTAATTCTTCAAAAATTTTATCGTCCATCCAATAGCCCCACTTCGTTTTAAGTATATTATTCGGATAAATGCTAGAAAAAATCCGCAACTTTGAAAATTTCCGAAGTTGCGGATGCTTTGGCTAATTTAGGGCAATACGAAGATTCTCCAGGTTTTGGCGCATGATTTCAACGTATGTCACACCACTGTGGAAATCGTCATTGCTCAAATTGTGTGCCGTGTGCAAAAGCAGGGCCTTGGCTCCTGTATCAGCTGCAATCATGTTGGCAATTTGGGGCTGGGCCAGTTCTTCGAAAAAGATAACCGGGATTTGCTGCTCCTTGATTTCATCCATCATCTGAGAAACCAGTGCCGCACTTGGCTCCGTTTCATTAGGGGATGCCATATATTCTATGCCATACTCCGCCATTAAATAACCTGCTGCGAAATTTCCGCCGTGAATGATAAGTTGCCGCTCGGAATTGGCAACCAACTCACGAAAATCTGCGTCCAGTGCCTCCAAATCGAAAATGAGGGTTTCCGCATTTTCACGGAAGTAGGCTTCGTCGCCTGGGCTTAAGGCAATCAGGGAATCAAGCACATTGTTTGCCATGACGATGGCATTGACCGGGCTGGTCCAGATATGAGGGTCGTAATTATGGGAATGAGCATGCCCATCTTCCTCTTCGTGCCCATGATCGTGGTCATCTTCAACCACCGCATCATGGTCGTGGTCATCCTCATGACCATGGCCATCTTCGTCAAGGTCGTGATTATGTCCGTCATCACCATGGTCATGGCCGTCGCTTCCTCCCCAGGGAATCAGCGCTACGTTTTGGGAAACGTCCAAAATCGTTAAATCCGCATCGATGCTGCCAATAATGTTAGAAACCCATGGCTCCATTTCCGAGCCCGTATAAATAAAAAGGTCTGCGGCGTTTAAGGCGATGATATCCTGCGGTGTTGGCTCGTAAGTATGGGGACTGACACCCGGTGCCAACATTTTTGTCACTTCAACTTTGTCACCACCGATTTGACGGGCAAAGTCGTACTGGGGAAACAGGGTGGCAATCACTTGAAGCTTCCCTTCCTCCGCAGTTTCAATCCCTGCTGGTCCTTGTGCAGCATCTGTTTGCCCGCATCCTGCCAAGAGCATTCCCGCAGCAACAAAGCCGCTTAAATAAAGATGTAATTTTTTCATGTCTGTCTCCTTTTTAAAAAAACTATTGATTTCCCTAACGTTTCATCATCCGGAGTATTTTCCCTTGCAGGCTTTCCTTCACAAAGGTTTCACGGCATTTCGGGCAAGTGACCTGCACCCGCCGAAGCTTCCTTGGAACCCTCAGTTTTTGCCGGCATTCTTTGCATTTGAAGTGCCTATGCTCTCTTTTCGCCCGGTATTTTCGGAACCTATTGGTGAGGTTTGACTGTACCGGGTACCAATATTTTAAAAACCGGATATTCTCTTGATGGCGGCGCAACTTATTTTTCGAGAAGCTCCTGACGTAAGTGAGCATTATCAACACCCAGCCTGCCCAAATCAAGGGTTGCCACAAATATGCCCCTAGAACCCAAAAAAAGACCGCACAAATCCCAATGAATATCCCTAAGTGGTCCATCCCGGACCGTTGTCCATCAAAATTTTGTCCCCATTTCACGTTGTAACCTCCATAAATATATACTTCACCTTATTATAACGCAGTTAGGATGAGGTTTCAAGGCGATGCCATTCCACAATTTTTCTCCAGAACAATGATGGTATTAAGAATTATTCCTAAGTTATTATATCATCCACTACTCCGATTAACAAGGGTTTATCCTCAAAAATAAAAAAATAACCCCGAATTTGAGTAATTTTTGTAAAGACCATTGTTCTAAGCCACTGGATTTGAGCATATCATTTTAAAAGGGAACTAATTTCCCCTCATAACAGAAAGCGACAGAAGCCACGGTTTGTAAACGCTATAATATACATCAGGAAGGAGGCGATTACATGGCCCAAAATGGCAACGAAGTGAATGCCAGCAAACTTTTGACCCAATACGTTGAAACTTTTCAGGAAAACCTTCCTTATGCCTTAATCCGTCTCCCTGATGAACAGCTTGTCATCATTATGCAGTCCTGCCTGAAAAATGGCAAGCCCTATCAACTGGCTTTTGAGGATGGCGCCATGTACTGACCCCTCTAGGTCAGTTTTTTTATGGGTTATTCTTCCCCCTCTTACGGATATGCCCCAAATGGATCCCGATATGCCCAATCCCTAAAATGATGGCCGACACCACCAAAATCCCTACCTGCCCATCAATCCCGAGCAGCAAAAAGGCAATCACAGGCAAAGTGGCACCCGGCACAGGCACCCCTAGGAAGGGGCGGTAAAAATCCCATAACCCCCGTGGGCTCCTAAAATACCTTATCCAATACCCTTCGTAAACCAGCATAAACGCCAAAGAAGCAATAAACCAACCAATCCTGCTATCGGCACCCCGTGGCAGGTAGTCCGTGAAAATCAAAATGGAAGCGGTACACATCACCATCCCCACCCGCTCAATGACCAAAAGCACCTTATTCTCCCCCGTCGGATCGTAGCCTTCGGGCTTGCGCTTCACCCACATCAGGTTAGGCACCTCCAGCATAAGCATATAAATAATCCCAATCACCGAAATCCCAAAATTACCTAGCATTTTTTCCACCCCTTTTTTCCATGTATATCCTAAAGCCAATGACTTATTCGAAATGGGCTTCCAGGTTTTCCTATTCCCAAAAATTTTCGACATTTTCAGTTCTAAACCCGCAATCGATGACATATATTTTATCAAGAGTCCCAATTTCCCCTTTTTGGGTTCTGGGATTCTGGTTTAACACTCCTTTCAAGTTGCTTTTTTTAAGCCCATTCCAAAAAAACGCCCCCGGATCTGACTACTCCGCGAGGCGTTTTTTTGCGTATCAATGCTGTAAATCATGGAAGAAATAATTTAGGGTGAACACCAGCAAGACCCCCACCAGCATCACTGCCAGTTTCCATTTGGTGCGTCCCGCATACTCTGCCGCAAGGGGCATGAACTCCGAGAACACCACGGCCAGGATGCAGCCTGCCGCAATGGCGAACATCATCCCGGAAAGGTAGACGTTGATCCCGCCAACCAAGTAGCCAACCACCGCCCCCAAAATGGTCGCGACACCGGCAAAGGCGCAGACGGCGAGGATTTTCCACGTTTTCGTCCCTCCTGCTTTAAGGGGAATCGCAATGGTCATCCCCTCAGGGATACAGGAAACCCCGATTAAAATGGCTGCCAGCAAGGAGCCTGAACCCCCGATGGCAAGCCCTTTGGGAAAGTCGTGCAGGATAATGGCCATGGCAACGGGGAATGCTACCGCAAGCAAGCGGCGCTTCTCCGAATGGCTCAATTCGTCATGGGAACATACCTCCGTATGGGGCATGACCCCATGGACATGCTCATGCCCATATTTATCGAATAAACTCAAGGCAGCAACCAACCCTACGCCGATGGCAATGCCCATGACCGTCAACCAAATCCCTGCCCCATAATGCTGGTACCAATATTGGTAAAGTGCCCCTGTCACCGGATCCACCCCTGTGTGGTAATGCCCATGACCGATAGCGTGGGGCAAGAAATCCACAAAGACAAGGGTCAAAAGCACCGCCGTAGCAAAAGTAAAGCTAAGGCCGATGAACTTCTTGCTGGGACGGCTGGCCCAAATGGCAATGGCGCCACCGAGTACGGAACTAATAAAACCCGCAATGGTGGCCAGCAGGATAATATTAACGATTTGCGGAACATTTTCTAACATCGGCTATCTCCCCTTTTAAACTTCCGTAAACAATAAGTCGTGGGTTACCCCATCAATGGTAAAACGCAGGCGGAACTCCCCATCTGCCACGACATAATGCAAATTCCCCCGTTGGTAAGAGCTTTGGGTATTGTCTGTTGCTTCTGGGTTGTCGTCAATCCCAAGCCCTGGGAACAATTCCATAAAGTTGATCCGCTCGCTGCCTGCCGCAGTGGAAGCCGCATATAAATGGTGGTGCCAGTAACCGGATTCAAAACTTGGATGCTCGCGGGAAGGGTTAATGGAAGCCTGTGCCGTTTCCCCACCGATTTGGAATAAAACGTTGCCGCCTTGCTCCTCGCCCACAAATGTCAAAGTCGCCCCTTCATAATCTGTGTCCGCTGGGTCAACCGCTTCTTCGTTGATGTAGACCCTTGAAAGCTCCAATGTTGCACGTGCCGCTAATTCATTGCCCCCTTGTTCTTGTTGCCCGCAAGCCCCAAGGATAAATACAAATGCCGCTGCCATGGCGATGGCTGATAATTTTAAAAGTTTCATGATTGAATCTCCTCCATGTTCTCGAAATCCTCGTCCTGAATTTTAATATTAAGAATCATTCCGAAGTTATGAAGTTATTATAGCATGTCCAAAAGTCCCATGCAAGGGGAATGCACCAAATAAATGAAAATTTTTCATATGAAAATGTGCTCATACATCACTTGCTCGAAATATGCTTAAAATTGTCGCCAGAAATGGTTTGAAATCCCGTAAAATTTCTTATAATAAGGATGACTTGATTTCCCAAAGGGGCTTTCGCCAATGAAAAAAATTTCCCACAGATTGTTTGGGCGTATCGGCATCACAGCACTTTTCCTCCTGCTCCAAGCCGCCGCCCTCCTTATCATCTTCCTGCGTTTTCGTGAATACCACTACCAGTATGCCATGGCCTCCACCCTCCTCAGCCTAATCCTGGTCATCCTCATCCTCAACAACCGGGTCAGCCCCGCCTACAAAATCAGTTGGATTGTCCTTTTAATGCTGAGCCCTTTTTTTGGCGGGCTTTTTTACTTCCTGTTTTCCAGTGACCAAACAAAGAAAAAATTCCTACGGGAAATGCAGCCCATCACCCAGAAAATGTCCCAATTTTTACGAAGCAATGCTAAACCCCTCCATGATTTAAATGGCATTGATGGTGCCGCCGCCAATCAAGCAAAGTATTTGATGGGAAACGCCCATTGCCCAGTATATAATAACACGGAAGTCACTTATTTCAAGTTGGGCGAGCTGAAATTCCAACAGCTCCTAAAAGAATTAAGGCTGGCAAAACGCTTTATTTTCATGGAATATTTCATTATCGAAGAAGGGCATATGTGGGGGGAAATCCTTAAAGTGCTAAAAGAAAAAGCAGCACAAGGGGTAGATGTGCGGCTGATTTATGATGACTTCGGTACGCTTCTTCTTTTGCCTGACGGTTATAAAGAGCAATTAAAGGATTGGGGGATCAAAACACAGGTATTCAATCCCTTCACCCCGCTGTTCAGCCTGCGCATGAACAACCGGGACCACCGGAAAATCACGGTGATTGACGGGCATACCGCTTTTAACGGTGGCGTCAACCTGGCAGATGAATACATTAATCATGTGAGCCGCTTCGGGCACTGGAAGGACACTGCTATCATGCTAAAGGGTGAGGCGGTGTGGAGCTTTACGGTCATGTTTTTGACCATGTGGGATTACTTGGAGCCTAGCCAAGACAATTTTTTGGACTATATGCCACAGGTTCCTGATACAGCGAATATCCAAGAAGAAGGTTTCATTTTGCCATACACGGACAGCCCCTTGGATGGGGAGTTCGTCGGCGAATCGGTATACCTGAACCTGATTTGGAACGCTAAAGACTATATTTACATTACGACCCCCTACCTCGTGCTGGATAGTGAAATGATCAATGCCCTGACCCTTGCCGCCAAAAGGGGGGTGGATGTGCGGATCATCACCCCAAAAATCGGGGATAAATGGTATGTCCATGCCATGACCCGCGCCAATTACCGCTACCTCCTTGAGGATGGGGTCAAAATCTATGAATACACCCCTGGTTTTATCCATGCCAAAATGTTTGTGGTAGATGATCTTTATGGCGTAATCGGCACCATCAACCTGGATTATCGTAGCCTTTACCTCCATTATGAATGCGCCACTTGGATGTACAAAACGAAAGCGGTTATGGAAATGAAGGAGGACATTCAACAGACTTTGGCTCTATCGGAAGAAATTACCCTAACCTCCTACCATAAAACCCCCACCCGGGAAAAATTCCTCTTCCTTATCCTTCGGATACTGGCACCTTTCATGTAATGCCCTTTCCAAACAACTTGTGAAATTTTTAGCACGATTTCCAAAAGAAAACGTTTTCTTAATATTTTGCAAAAGAAGTGGCAATTTTTGCGAACCAGTGACATATACATGAGATGTAGGCAAAAAAACATCTGAAAATTATAGGAGGTTATTATGAACAGGTTAATTGAGAAGTTAAGTGATGGAATCAACGCGGGGCATTTGCAGCTATGTGAGGTCCAGCGGCAAAAGCGCAACCACGATGACTTTTTCAGGAAGATTACCAATTACAAAAAATTGACAATCATGTCAGAGTTTAGGACCTTGTCCAAACTGATTGATGCCAAGGGTGACCTTGTGTTAGATTTAGTAGATTACGATTAATAGATAAAGCCCCATCCCGAAAACCACGGGATGGGGCTTTATTCAACTGATTCCATACTATGCGTAACGGGTAGATTCGTTTGCCTCTCCCTTTTCAGTTATAGCTTGTTATTTACTACATCATATCCTGTATGGGCAAGTGCAATTGCCCCAATAACCAGTCGTTCATGAGCAAGTTCCGTAATGGTCGCATTTGCCATTTCGTGGGTATGCCCAATAAGTGGGGTGTCGGAAATGGAAATGTAGGGATGGATGGTGGGGCAAACATTGCTGACATTGCCAATGTCCGTAGAGCCCCGCTCAAAAAAGGCCGGCTTGATGTCGGTGATTCCAAGGTTACGAAGATTTTGGTTGAAAGCCTCAGACAATGGCTGATTGGTTTTCAAATCATCATAAGTTTGTTCGTAATTGCTGACTGTCAAGGTCGCCCCGGTCATAAGTTCTGCCGCTTTGGCGATATTAAGCACCTTTTGCTTAACTTCTGCTACTCCTTCCTTTGTTGCAGCACGGACATAAAATTGGGCCTGTGCATGTTCTGGGACAATGTTAGCAGCCACCCCACCTTTAGTGATGATGCCATGAAGGCGGACGTCATCAGTCACGTGCTGGCGCAAGGAATCAATCCCGGTGAATAAATGGATCACTGCATTGAGGGCATTGATACCTTTTTCCGGTGAACCCGCTGCATGGGAGGGTTTTCCCAAGCAGTCAAATTGAAGGGCTTCCATGGCAGCTGTTGACCCGCTTTCGGCAGTTTCAGATGCCGGATGGATCATCATGGCTGCATCCATGTCATCGAAAAACCCTTGGTTGGTCATGGCGACTTTCGCCCCATCGGTTTCTTCCGCCGGGGTACCGAAAACATGGATAGACCCCTGTTCCAAAACTTTGCTGAGGATAACCCCAGCACCTGCACTCATGGTACCAATCATGTTATGCCCGCAGCCATGCCCGACTTCCGGCAAGGCATCGTATTCACAAAGGTATGCCACCTTTCGGCCAGGATTTCCTGAATCAAAGACCGCTTCAAAGGCAGTTTCAATTCCGGCAACCGGTTGGGTCACTGCAAACCCATGGCTTTTTAGGAAATCCACCAAAGCCTTTGATGATTTATATTCAACATTCCCAAGCTCTGGGTTATGGTACATAAACTCACTGATGGCTGTCAACTCTGGTTTCATCTCCTGCCCGATTTGGGTCATTTTTTCTTTCATCCTCATCGCTCCTCTTCGATTTCTTTCCATAATTATATCAAATAACGACAAAAGGCACAACGAAGTATTTAGGCTTCCGTTGTCCCGATATTTATAGGTTATGAAACACCCGAGTTTTGCACCTGATTTTGTGAAAAAACACCCCTGAAATGCCTTATTACCAACGGGTTAAGCGCATTCTTTTTGGGATGTTTTTTGCTTTT
>WRGF01000187.1 GCA_009787345.1 Turicibacter sp. | reverse complement strand
CCTGCCACTGGCGTACCGCTTCAAGATGGCAGATGGCATTGTCGTCAACTCGGTCTTGGTGACCCATTTGTGGACAGTAGGCTCCATTGGCTGGTACATTATCTTAAATTCCTTTGCCCTCATGGCTATCGGGACCGCCGTCGCCATCCTTTTGAACTCCATTATGCCAAACCTCTTGCCCCAGGTCCTCGACGACCAAGAAAAAATAGAGGCCCGCTTTCGGGAAATCCTCACGTATTTTGGGGATAAAATCCGCCACAAGGCATCAGCTATTAATGGGCATTCCCTCCTGCGGGAAACAGGGGAGCTGTTAGAGGCAGCCAAAGCCCGGGCTGATGCCAACCAGGACAATTACCTTACCCGGGACTACGCCTATTACAGCAAGTACATGACGATGCGGTTTTTGCAGTTTGAAATATTCCTGCGGATGGACAAACTATTGGATGAGGTGGAGATGACGGTCTTCCAAACAGGCCTGGTAGCGGATTTGACCTTAGCTTTGGCAGCGGGGCTTCACGAGCAAAACGACGGCTCCGGATTTATGCTGAATTTTGAGCGGGTGCTTGGAATCTGCCGCTTGATGGCGCTCCCTTCGACTCGGGAAGAATTCGAGAACCGGGCCCGGTTATTTGCTTACCTCGGGGAAATCCGCCAGTTGATTTCCATCAAACAAGAGTTCATTAAGCACGTGTCGGAGAAATAATCACAGGAAATGACCGATTGGTTATTGTCAGATTGGAAAAAATGATGTATAATGTTAATGTTAATCGTAGCGAAGCGGAAGGAGGGTTAATGGTGGCTAAAACTGTAGTTCGAAAAAACGAATCATTAGATGATGCATTACGTCGTTTTAAGAGAGAAGTATCTAAAGTAGGTACCCTTGCTGAAGCTCGTAAACGTGAACATTATGTTAAACCGAGTGTGAAGCGTAAACTTAAATCTGAGGCAGCTCAGAAAAACGCAAAGAAACGTAAGTTCTAATTATATAAAATTAGGCAAGCAGGCTTGGCTCAGATGCACATAGAAAAACCTTGTTGCCTGGATGCCAGGAAACTTTAAGAAATACAATCCCGAGCAGCTGATAATGATTAACAACCGAAGCAAATGGCAAAAAGGAACCAAGGCTATGGGGCAATCCCCACGTATTTGAGAAAGTCCATAAACTAACTAATTAAACACACTCCGGTGTGTTTTTTTTGTGTTCTCAAAAAGGATGGCACTTCAATAATCCATAGGATTAATCCTGCCTGAAGGGCTTACGTGTTGTTTTTAGTCCGAATTATGCTATACTTGATGAATAAGCGTTTAGCGGGAGTGATGATGAAATGGCATAGTATTTTGATTCTTATCTTCATGAATTTGAAGCAGTTACCGGTGTATCTGTCCTTGATGCACAAATTGACAACCTCAGGAAGGATATGTTGAAATACCCGTCCATGATAGGAGTGGAATGCAGAAGATTATCAAATGAAAATTATAATCTAAAACCTTACCCGTGAATAGGGGACGAGAACCGTGGGTTAATCTAACTCCTTAATTTTAGGGAGTTTTTTTTTCACAAAAAAATCAGGGCGTATCCCTAGGTGGTTTTCCTAGGGATACGCCCTGATTTTTTATAATTGATTGATATCCTCTAACAGCTCGGCTACATTCTCTGCTTTTGTTGCCCAACTGGTGCAAAAGCGGACGACGCTGTGGTTTTCATCTACTTTTTCCCAGAAGGTGAAGGAATATTTTTGGCTTAGTTTCGCCAAAACAGTGTTAGGTAAAATTGGAAACTGCTGGTTGGTGATGGAATCGAATTTCATGGCAAAGCCTTTCGCTTCAAAGGCATGGCGGATTTGCCAAGCAAACTCTACGGCCTGCTTGGAAATGTCGAAATAAAGCCCATCTTCAAATAAAGTTTCAAATTGGATGCCGAGTAACCGTCCTTTTGCCAATAGCCCTCCATTTTGTTTGATGAGGTAACGGAAGCCGCTTTTAAACTGTGGATTGGTGATGACGACAGCTTCCCCAAACAGGGCTCCGACTTTTGTGCCTCCTATGTAAAAAACATCAGCTAATTTGGCAATCTCTTCTAAGGTTAAGTCATTGCCATCGGCAGCCAGCGCATAGCCCAAACGGGCGCCATCAATAAATAAAGGTAGCCCGGCATTCCGGCAGACGGTACTTAAAGCCTCCAGTTCAGCCTTGGAATAAGATGTCCCATTTTCAGTGGGTTGGGATAGATAGACCATGCCAGGTTGGACGGTATGGACATTGCTGGCGTCTTGGTTATGGCCATCAATATATTGTTGGACTTGGGATGCGGTAATTTTCCCGTCTTTTGAAGGTAGGGTAAGTACCTTATGCCCAGTGGCTTCAATTGCCCCGGTTTCATGGACTGCGATATGCCCGCTTTCAGGGGAGAGTACGCCCTGGTGTGGCCGCAGGATGGAGGCTATGACGATTTTATTGGTCTGGGTTCCCCCAACAAGCAAGTGGACATCAGCCCCTGGGGCATTGCAGGCTTGTTGGATAAGCAAGCGGGCCCGGTCGCAATATTGGTCAGTCCCATAACCCGGGTGCTGCTCATCATTGGTTTCAATAATCCGCTGTAAAATACGTGGGTGAGCGCCCTCTGCATAGTCATGGTCGAATCGTAACATCGGCAATCAGACCCCTTTCAAAATAATCTCTATGTTACAGTCTAAAATAAAAACAGGCTTCCGTCAATGATTTTATGTAAATTTATTGAAAATTGTGAATTTTTTTCACTGTTGCCGGTAAATCGAGGCATTCCGGTTGAAGGTATAAGCGACGGCAATAACGGGCAAGAAGTAAGAGAAGTGTGAAAACCCAATAACTTCCCCCGCTATGAAAAGGGGGGGTTAAAAAGCTGTTGGTGGCAGCGGCAAAGACGCTCACATAGCCCAGGGCAGCCATAAAGGGGAGGGGAAGCCCGAAAACAGGGGCCAGGCTGGCACCAAGTGCAGACCCGATGGCAAACAAGGGGGTTACTTCCCCGCCCTGAAACCCGGTGCTGAGGGTCAGGACCGTCAACAGGAGCTTAATGAGCCAATCAAAAGTGATGGCTCCTCCTTCAAAGCTTAGGCCAATCAGGGCGGTCCCTAAGCCGCTGTAGCGGGCAGGCCCTAGCAAGAGCA
Organism: Turicibacter sp.; assembly: GCA_009787345.1. GTDB lineage: Bacteria > Bacillota_I > Bacilli_A > MOL361 > Turicibacteraceae > WRGF01. The sequence goes on along the minus strand of WRGF01000187.1, from coordinate 20,843 downwards.
AGAGGAAGTCGCCGCTCCGCCAATGAAAATCCGGGAGTAGGGATTGGGAACCCACCCGGCCAACTTGGATTTCATTACAACCAATGCCTGGGAAAATAGCAGCCCTGCCAGTGCAAAAATAATACCAGCCAACAGGAGATAAAGCATGGCAGGGGCAGTGAATCCAGGGAAGGGGTCAAGTGGGAAAACGAACTTTTCAAGCCCTAAAAAGCGGGTCGTAAAGCTTGCGGTATAGGCGGCAATCAGTGCTGGGATCAGGGAGGCGTATTCGATTTTTCCGGGGACGAAAATTTCCAGGGCGAAAAACGTGGCGGCAAGGGGTGTTTGGAAAAGACCCCCGAAGCCTGCTGCCATCCCTGTGATGAGCAAGGTTTTTGAATGGGCGGATGTTATTAGGAAACTCCCTAATGTGTGCCCAATGGTCCCGCCAATTTGGACGGCAACCCCTTCCCGCCCGGCGCTTCCCCCAAAAAGGTGGGTCGCCCAAGTGGAAAGGATGGCGAAGGGGACCAACCGCTTAGGGATTTCGGGATTCTCCCCATGGCCTGCCGAAAAGATGAGCGCCATGCCCTGTTGGCTGTTTTTCCCCCACTTGCGGTAAAAATAAACAATGCCAAGCCCGGCAATCGGGAGCCATGGGATGAAAGACAGCGGATTTTGGTTCCTAATCCTAGAAAGGGCCAGGAGGATAATGCCGAACAGGGCATCGAAGGAGCCTGCCAAAATGCCGATGAGGGTGGCGACAAGATAAAGGATGGTGTGGTTTTTAATGGATTTGAGCCATTGCAAAAGAAAAGATGAAGCCTTAAAAGCCCCATCTTTTCTTTTACCATTATCCGCGGGAAACATAAGCCCCGGTGCTTGTATTGATGATCAGTTTATCGCCATTGTCAACGAATAGAGGGACTTGCAGGGAGTATCCAGTGGAAACTGTTGCTGACTTGGTTGCGTTGGAAGCTGTGTTCCCTTTGACGCCCGGCTCGCAGTCGGTCACTTCAAGGGTTACTTTTTCAGGGACTTCAACCCCGAGGATTTCAGAGCCATAAGTCATGACCTTGACGTCCATGCCTTCTAGAAGGAAGTTTTTTTCATGGGATAGCTGGGCAACCGGGATTTCAAGCTGCTCGTAAGTGTCATTGTTCATGAACACATAATCGTCTCCCATGGAATATAGGAATTGCATGGCATTTTTCTCAATGTGAGCTTTTTCCATTTTTTCCCCGGCATTGAAGGTCTTGTCAATGACGGCGCCGCTTCGCAAGTTGCGCAATTTAGAGCGGACGAAGGCAGCCCCTTTTCCTGGCTTGACGTGCTGGAATTCGATAATTTGGAATAAATTGTTATCATACTCAATGGTAGTGCCGGTTTTGAAATCACTTGTAGAAATCATAAAATATCCTCCTTAGTCCTAGGCTCCAATTTTCGTAGCCGATACTATGATGGGAGCATCAAGATAGTATGGCGTAAACCAAAGTTTATTATACCATTTTCCCAGTGGAGGGGGAAAACTTTTTTTCAAAGAGCCTGCCCATTCCATGTCCTCACATCAATAAGCCGCCAAACATGATGAATAAGAATAAGAGGAGGGGCCAGTGATTGGGCCTTTCTGGCAATGGGCTGCTATCCATGTCATAGACTTGCCCGCCATCACAGCGAAAGCCTGGTGGGAGAAATTCCTCAATTTCCATTTCCATCCTGCGGTCGCCCTCAGCATAATAAAAGTAGCCGTGAACGTCTTGCACTGCTTTTTGGAATTGGATGGGGTCTAGGAAAAGGGAACAGCTGCTATCTTGCTTCAAGCTTAGCCATGCCCCTTTATGGTCGATGGCGCGAATGTCGATTTCTGTGACTTGCTGGAGGGGGAACCTCAGTAGGGAAGCCCGCTTTTTATCCTTCAAATTGATCACATCCCGCTAATTTGTTCTTTCAACTAGTATAGGCAAAATATGGGAAAAATATTCATCTGCCAAGTTATGCTTTTCTTTTTGGGTGAGGTCGGGTACAATAAAGGATAGGATTTTATAATTTCGGGAGGAAACCAGCATGAACCCATTAAATTTGACAACAATTATTTTAGCAGCCATTTTAGGGATTGGGCTAGGTCTATGGTTCACCAGCCGCCGCATGGCGAAAAAAAGCATCACCCGTCTGGGCGAAGAAGAATTTGCCACCCAGATGAGGAAAGGGCAGCTGATCGACCTAAGGAACCCGGCGGATTTTGAAAAAGGGCACATCAACGGGGCGAGGAATATCCCCGCAGCAACCTTGATGAGAAGCCATGGGAAGCTGCGCAAGGATTTGCCGGTTTATTTATACGATGCCAAAGGGAAGAACATGACCATGGTCAATTACCTGACCTCCAAAGGGATTACCCAACTTTATTACTTAGAGGGCGGGCTTGAAAATTGGACTGGCAGCCTGAAAACGAAGAAAAAATAACGGTGAAGAGGGTGTGGTGGCTTAGGCAAAGGATTGCCTAAGCCACCACACCCTCTTTTTTATTTTGGAACTCCCGGTAATATTGACAAAGAATTCTAAAAAATCCTTTTGTTCCGCAAAAGAGTCCTTTTCCCCCTGCCTTTTTTTATGGATGAGGGCTTTTTTTTGCGTTTTTATTATCTGATTGCCCTTGTTGGTCAATTTGAGCAATGCTTAGGCATATAGTTAAATAGCAAATTACGTGCCCAGCTTAAAACCGGAGCCTTTCGGCAACGGGAGAGGTTGGGGACATGGACGGAGGCCTTTGATTATGGTAGAAACAGCAATACAATTTGTGGGCATCGTCATTTTGGTCGCCCTGATCAACCTGATTATTGAAAAAGTGGAGTTTTTGGAAAAATTCAAGGACTTGATCAAATGGGCCAGCATCATTGCCCTGACGACGTTTCTCATTATGATTTTAGTGGACTTATTGTCAGAATTGGTGTCGGTCACCGGTTTTGATGTCTCGGAAATACTCCAGTTCGTTGGGGTCGCCTTTATCTTCGGGGTTTTAAGCCTCGTCTTTGAGAAAATAAAATTTTTGAGCGACTATAAGCAATACGTGACCCACGCCGGTTTCATCGCCCTGACCTGGCAACTGATTGTGATGCTTGAACGGCTGTTGTCCGACATCATCACCATCTTTAATTTATAGGGGGTACGCCACATGCAGCCGCTGAACTTCATCTCCCTCATTGGCACCACCCTTTTTTCAGCTGTGGTCTATATGCTCCTTCATGAGCAGTACCCGAAGCTTTCGAAGATGTTCGTGGTGTTCTTGGTTGTTTCTTATTTCGTTTATGCGTCCAACCTGATGCGCACCATCATCCAGCGGGTCCAGTACGTGTTCTTGGGCTTTGACACCCCGGACGAGCCCATCCAATTGATTATCCAGCTCATCGGCATTGTTTTCATCGCTGAATTCATCAATATTTTCCTAGCGGAAGTGTCAGCCGGGATGAGCGGGGACCTGAAAAATGTCGGCAAGGTATTTGACATCATCGTGAAGCTGTTCCTCATCGTCTTGAGCCTGCCCATGGTCACCACCTTATTTGAGCTTATCCTCACCAGGCTCTAGGGTGCCTCTATTAACTCGCTTTACCCGTATGAGCGAGGATTTTTTCGTCAGTCCTAGGAAGTGAAAATGCAGTGAAGTGGAGCTTCATGGCATTTTTGCTGACGACGGAATGGCGGAAAAAGACCGCTCCTACGGGTGAATTGGAGTTATTAGAGGTGCCCTCTAGCAAGCCACATCCCAGCAAGCCACTTTTTTGTAGCATCCGTCCAAGCAAAAAATCCAGCTTCGGGCATTCATTATCCGCCCGGCACACACTAAGGGGGGCCATCAGCCATGAATCCAATGAGCAACATCGATTTATCCGCGTTTGAGGAGATTTGGGGGCAATTGTACCAAGATTACAGCTGGCTCATCCAAGCCGATTACCTTGACCGCTCCAACCTTTTGAATATGGAAAGCTTTAGCATCGTGGGATTTTTCCAGTCCCTGATGTCATATGCCCTTTACGAAGTGGGCCAGACCTTCCAGCAGTTTCGCACGGTGCTCTTGTTCTTATTGGTGGTGGCGCTTTTTCAAAACCTTCAGTCATCCATTTCCAACCGCCATGAAAAAACCACTAATATGATTATCAAAATCGTCCTCATGGTCCAGCTGTTCCAGATTTTCATTTTCTACCATGACTCCACCTTAGCCGTCCTCACCCGGTACATGGACATCGTCGTGGCCATCTTTCCCATTATGATTTCCCTCATCACCCTCACAGGGGCGCTTTGGAACCAGGCGCTTTTCCAACCCGCAATCGTCTTTTTGATAAATGCTTCCTATTTCTTTTTCAGAATGGTGAGCTTGCCATTGACCGTCGTTGGTACGGTAATGGGGTTCGTGGACCGGATTGGCCCCCAAAGCCTTTATAGCCGCCTGACCGAATTGGTGAATAAACTGGCAGTCTGGTCCATGGGGGGCTATTTCGCTTTCTTCCTTACATTATTGTCATTCCAAAACATTACCATGAGCTTTTCAAACGGCCTGTTCTTTCGGACGACCCAAAGCCTGCTCAACCATGTGCCCATTATCGGGTCAAGGGTCACCGATACCTTGGTGTCGGTAGGTGCCGCACTTTCCATCATGAGAAACAGCGTGGGCCTCTTGAGCGTCATCACTTTAGGCATCTTCATCAGCTTCCCCATTATCAAGCTGGCCATCGGGGTCGTGCTCTTCAAGCTGCTAAGCGCCGTCCTCCAGCCCCTCCTTGGAAAAGAATTCATCGGAATCATGGACGTCTTCAATACCGGCATCATGAACCTGCTGGTCATCATGGTCATCATCGGGATCATGTTCATCTTCACCTTCTTTATGTTCCTTTATAGTTCGAATCTGATGTTGCGCTGAATCTAATTGCGCAAGCCGCTCCAGGATGAACAGTTGCCTTCCATGGAACCACCTCTGGGAAACCCACCCAGTTGTGCTTCCATTCCAGGCAAACCTTTCATCCTTGCGCACCCGGGCTTGCTGCACTTTTTATGGAAGTAGGTGACAAAATATGATATATCAGTACGCAACCCAGATAATCGCCGTGTTTTTTTTGATAGCTGTTGTCAATTTATTGGTAATTTCGGAATCCTATAAAAAAATAATTACATTCTACATGCATTTTTTAGTTATAGTCATCATTTTACAACCGGTGCTGCGTATAATGAATAGTGAAGTCGGTTCCCTTCTGGATTTCAACCACTTCGTGACAGACAGCGAATTTGACCGGCGGGTCGAGCAGACACGGAACCAGCTGGCAACCCAGGTCCAGGAATTGTCCCTTGGTGAAATCGAGGAACGGGTCCGGGAGGCCGCGGATGCTTGCGGGGAAGTGGTCAGGGGATGGAACCTTGACGGGGACCAATTGGTCCTGCGGATGCCAAATACATCCGCCACCACCCAAAACTGCATGATTGTGCAACTGGGGGTGACCCGGTCAGATGTGCGGTTTGAAGGGGGGGCCCGCTGATGATATTAGGAGAGGGAGGAATGCTATGATTGTAGAAGAAAAAGCAGTAGCGAAGCGAACCAGTATAAGCAGATTCATTGCAAACCTGGGCCCTAAAGGGCTTATGGCGCTTACCGCAGCCATCGCCGTCAGCTGGTTGCTCTTCTCGGGTAACCTTGGGAGCGGCCTCTTCAGCGGACAGTCGCCAGGTGTCGTCACGGAAACGGCAGATGAAAGGGAAAGGGCGGTCAAGCGGTTATTCGATGCCATTGATGGCGTCGTGCTGGAAGATGTGGTCATCTCGACACAGACCGTCCAAGAAGTCACTGTTTCGGTGTTTTCCAACCGGGCGGGAGCCGAAAGGGAAGTCGTACAAAGCGTGGTCGTCATGCACCGCGGAAACGTCTTGCACCCACATGAAGTAACCCTGGCCATCAGCAATATGCTAGGGGTGCAGTATCACAACATCCAGTTACTTAACTTAGACCATTTAGGGGGAAATTAAAATGAACAGAAATTCTTACGTAACAGCAGCATTATTCGTCGTCTTTGTCTTATTGACCGTGGTTTACTTTAACCTTGACAACACTGGGCCAGTCACAGATGGCATTGGTTCTGTCGTCATTAATGGCACTGACCAGCAAACACCAATGCCAGTAGGCGACTTGGTCAACACGCCTGATGAAGATGAAGACGATGCAGCGCCTCAGCCAGGACAAAGCCAACAGCAAACGCCAGCTCCAACCAACGAAGAAACACAGCAAGCCCCGGCTCCTGGTGGGCAAACAGAAGAGCAGCAAGCCCCTGCTCCTGGTGGGAACGGTTCTTCTGAGCTTGGTGCAGGTTCTGATGTTACCGAACAGCGCACAACTAGCCGTGTAGCGGCCCTTCGCCACGAAATTGAAACAAACCATCACGCCATGGTTGCCACATTGACTGAAATCGTTGCTAGCCCAGACCATGATGCTGCAACTAAAAACGAAGCGATGGACCAACTGAACGTGTTGGATGGCATCGCTAACAGCCGCCGCCTTCTTGAAACTACCCTTCTTTCCTTAGGCTTCACTGATGTGGTAGTCGATGCAAACGCTGAAAACCAAGTGGTCAATGTAACCGTTGAAGTCATGGACTTCGATACAGTATCCGAACAAGAGCGCCGCGAGACTTCTGCTGAAATCACATTGCTTACTATGCAACAATTCAGAAGCTTCGGAAACCGCAATCAAATCAACGTCAACTTCACTCCTATCAACTAATCGGGAGTATACAAAAAAAGGGCAATCCTCAATGGGTTGCCCTTTTTGGTGTTTTTGGGGAACAAAAAAAACCGGCCGGGGCCGGTTTACGCATTTGCGTGATTAGCGAAGTGCGTTTACTTTTTTGTCCCTGCGATGCTCCCTTCGGTCCGCTTCTCGGGACAGGGCGGACTAGAAGCCACCGTGCTTAAGCTCAAAGGTCAATGTTTCACGGATTAAGGTTTTTTGGAACAAAAAAAAACCGACAGATGTCGGTTTAAGGTGACTTCATTAGCGAAGTGCATTGACCTTTTTGCCCCTACGGTGCTCCCTATGGTCCGCTCCTCAGGGCAGGGCGGACTAAAAGCCGCCGTGCTTAAGCGCAAAAGTAAAGGCGCAAAAGTAAACGTCTATAAGCCTAGATTTTGGGAAACAAAAAAACCGGCCGGGGCCGGTTTACGCATTTGCGTGATTAGCGAAGTGCATTGACCTTTTTGCTTAAACGTGATTTTTGGCGCGCTGCGAAGTTTTTGTGTACGATACCTTTCGCAACAGCTTTATCTAAACGTTTGTTAGCTGTATTGTATGCTTCTTTAGCAGTATCCAAAGTAGTAGCGGCTTCAACGTTTTTGATGGCCGTACGCATAGCGGATTTGAAAGAAGCGTTGAATAGACGACGTTTTTCGTTTGTTTTTACACGTTTAATTTGTGATTTGATATTTGGCATTAGTTTCACCTCCAATAAATACAAAGATAATAATAACAGAATTGCGGTCAAAATGCAAGTGCAAATCCAAAGATTTTTTGGGATTTTGCTGAAAAAACCCCTTACGACCGGATTTATGTTTGCGTTAACCGTGTTTTTATTATAAGATAAAGATGTCGTAAAAACAAGTATTTTAGGAGGAAAGCCATGAAACTAAGCAACTTGCAACCAGCGGATGTGTTTTATTATTTTGAAGCCCTGACCCAGATTCCCCGTGAATCCGGGAAAGAGCGGGCAGTGAGCGATTTTTTGATGGCTTTTGCCAAGGAACAGGGGCTTGATGCCATCCAAGAGCCTTGCATGAACGTCATCATCAAAAAACCGGCCACCCCAGGTTATGAAAACGCGCCAACGGTCATCATCCAAGGGCATATGGACATGGTTTGCGTCAAGGAGGATGACAAGGACTTTGATTTTGACACCATGCCTATTCCTTTAGTAGTAGACGGTGACTGGATCAAGACTGAAGGGACGACCCTCGGTGCCGACAATGGGATTGCCGTCGCCATGTCACTGGCCCTTTTGGCAGATAAAAAAGCCCAGCACCCGGCACTTGAAGTTTTGGTGACGGTGGAAGAAGAAACCGGGATGGACGGTGCTTTGTACCTGAACCCTGAAAATTTAAGCGGCACCGTCCTCATCAACATTGATTCCGATCATGAAGGCATCGCAACAGTGTCTTGTGCAGGCGGGGGGCGCTATGTCATGGAATTGCCTTTGGGTTTCGAAGCCGTACCCCAAGGCTTGCAGGCGTTCAAAGTTGTCATCAGCGGGCTAAAAGGGGGGCATTCCGGGGTTGAAATCGGGGAAGGCCGTGCCAATTCCAATAAATTGATGGCCCGCCTGTTGGATAGCCTTGCCCAAGAAGGGATCCGCATCGCTGCTTTGATGGGCGGGGAAAAAGACAATGCCATCTCCAAGCGGGCTGAAATGGTGGTCTTGGCTGAATCTGCTGAACAAGTGGAAGCCATTGCCCAAAAGTTTGAAAAAACAGTTGCCGGGGAGTTTTTGGCGACGGACCCTGATATTTCAATCAGTGCCCAACCGGTGGCTTTGCCTGAAATAACCTTGACAAAAGAATCTGCCCAAAAAGCCATCAGCTTATTGCTCCTGGCACCTTTTGGCCCGCAAACCATGAGCGGGTCGATCCCAGGGCTTGTGGAAAGCTCCAATAATCCGGGCGTGGTAAGGCAAGAGGGTGATAAATTGGTGGTGACCAACGCCGTCCGTTCGTCTGTTGGTTCCCTGAAACTTGGCCTTTACCGCCAGCTCCAAACCATTGCTGACCTAGTGGGTGCCACCACCAAGCTTCAAAGCGATTATCCTGAGTGGCAATATGCCCCCAAGTCCCGCATCCGCGACCTGATGATGGAAACCTATCCGTTGGTTGCCGGCAAGGACCTGAAAATAGAGGCCATCCATGCTGGGCTTGAATGCGGGTTCCTCGGCGAAAAGCTTGGGGAACTGGACATGGTTTCCATCGGCCCTGACATGATGGACATCCATACGCCGAAAGAACGGCTGTCCATTTCTTCAACAGGAAGGGTCTACCAGTTTTTGAAAGAAACGCTGAAAGCATTGAAATAACACCTAAAGTACCCTTTTCGCCCTGTGCGGAGGGTACTTTTTTAAGGGACGCTGCTAAAAAGCAATGGTTTTTAGCATGGTTTCCCCAAAGAATAAATAATTTATGGGGCTTGGGTGAAACTAAGGGGGGACATATTCCACAATCCGTTTCAGGATGAAAAGTGAACCTCCAGGTCAGTATTCTGTGAGAAAAGCACCCACGCCATACTGTTCTTGCGGCCACACTTTTCACCCTTCCACAAACGGGTATGTTGCACTTTTTATAGAGGAGGCTATTATGGAAAAATGGCAGGTTAGGTCGGATTTGGCGATTGAGGCAGTGGCCCAGTTTATGGGAGAAAGCGAGGGGGCATCCAAAAAAGGGGTACGGGTCACCGATAAAAAAATCAAGGGGGTCGTGGTCACCCATATTGACGTCAATGAGGATGGCTGCAAGCAAATTGGGAAAAAACCAGGGCGGTATGTGTCCTTGGATACGAGAGCTATCATCAGTGGGGACCGGGAGGCGCTGGAGGATGCAATGGATGTGTTTGGCAAGGAATTAATGTCCTTATTGAAGCATAAGGGACTCAAAAAAAACGCCACCTGCCTGGTCATCGGCCTGGGGAACGAGCATATCACCCCGGATGCCTTAGGGCCGAAAGTGGTGGATGAAATCGTGGTCACCCGCCACCTTTATGAATTGACGCCGGATGAGGTGGACACCAGCTACCGGGAAGTTTCAGCGCTGGCACCAGGCGTGATGGGGACGACTGGCATCGAGACTTACGACGTCATCGAATCGGTGGTGAAAAAAACTAATCCAGATTTCTTGGTGGTTGTGGACGCCCTGGCTTCCCGCTCCGTTTCCCGGGTCAACCGGGTCATCCAAATGACGGACACAGGCATCGCTCCCGGCTCAGGTGTGGGCAACAAGCGCAAAGCGGTCAATTCCGAGTCTTTGGGCATCCCGGTCATCGCCATCGGGGTGCCGACGGTGGTGGATGCGGTTTCCATAACCAGCGATACGGTGGATATGCTCCTTGACTACCTTGCCCGGAACGGGACGGATAAAATGGAGGCCCTCGGGGAAGTGGGGCAGATGGATGAGAATGAGAAGCGCCAGATCATATCGGAGGTGCTGACTTCGGGGGGCTATAACCTGATGGTGACCCCAAAAGACATCGACAGCGAAATCCAGGACCTGGCTACCCTTGTTTCCAGCGGCATCAACCAGGCCCTGCATCCATCGGTCCCGTTTCACTAGGAAGACCTGAATAAGGGGAAACTGTTGGCGGAAATGTTATCGGGATACATTGGGTTCCTAAGGGTCCCAAAATTTACCCCGTCCATGAGCCTCGACAAATAGTTACTAAGCCCCGTTAAAAATAAGTGGAAAAATTTAGCATTCATCCGAAAAAAAAACAGATTGCAACACCTCTCCCGTGGTATGATTGAGCGGATAGGGAGGGGGAACCTTTTATGCAGCGCAGGAAAAAGAAAAGTAACAGCCAGGTCCCGTATTTGGTGGGGGCGTTCTTTGTTTATATATTGATTGCCACGCAGTTTTTTCCCATGCTTGGGCGGGCTCATCAATTTGCCTGGCTGAATCATTTCGGGCCGGGGTTTGTGGCTGCTTTGGATAGGCCAGCCAATCACAGTGGGATGTTTGACAATGTCCATCGCTATGTGTTTGAGATGATGTCAAGCGTCAACCTCAACCAGATTTCCACGTTTGTGACGGAAGGGCTTGGGCTCGGAGGCATTGTATGGACAAGGCCGCCGGTTGTGGCGCAGGAACCCACGGATTTTCGCTTTGTCCGCCGGGAAAACCTGGTCCATGACCCGGAAACGTTATCTCCGCCACAACTTCCGGCCCATGTCCTCTTTGGGGATGACCCCGTCGTCTATATTTATAATACCCACACGTGGGAACGGTTTTCTGACAATGCTTCCACGGTGACGGACATGTCCATTACCATGGGGGAGGTGTTTGAACGCAATGGTATCCCGACCCTCGTGGAGGACCGCAGCGTGGAGGCCTTCATCAATGAGCGCTTCGGCCCCTTTATGGCCCACCGTGCCTATGAGGGCTCGCGGTTTTTCCTTGAGGAGCGGATCAGCCAGTTTGACAGCCTCCGCTTCTTCATCGACGTCCACCGGGATGCCACTGTTTCCGATCCATGGACGACCATTGACGGTGTCCCTTATGCCCGGGTGATGTTTGCCATTGGGATGGATAACCCCAATTACCGGGACAACACGGATGTTGCCATGACCCTGGCCGAGATGCTTGAAGAACGAAAGCCCGGGATTATGCGGAACCGCCCTTTGTTTTTCTCAAGCGGCGGCCCTGGGCGTGATGGCATGTTCAACCAGGACTTGTCCGCCCATGCCCTCCTCATCGAAATCGGAGATGAGCGTTCGCCTGCAGAAGCCGCTTTCAATACGGCGAGGTTTGTAGCAGAAGTCCTGTCGGAGTATATTTTAGGCCAGTTAGGTTAAACCATTTCAATGTCACTAGGGGGGATCAACCATGTTCAAAAAAGGGGTTTTGGCAGCCATTTTGCTTTCGGCGTTCGTTATCGGGATGGCCCTGGGCTCTTCCCCCGGCTCGGTGCCATCCATCCAATCGGCCCAGTCCACGCCGCCACAGCCCATGACCCAGCTAGAACAAGCCATCCAACTATATGAAACGGCGGTTAGGGAAGGCGGGGAATTCGTCCCTTACAGCCAGCAGGTACGGGCACCTTCAATGCCAGGAATGGGGGAAAACGCAGTCGGGCGCCTCGGACAGGGAATCGGGAGCTTTTTGCAAACGTTGGTGCGGGAAATTTTAAGAACCATCGTTGTGTTTATCGACCAATTAATCAGCAGTTAATAACAAAATCTTTGAGACGCCTTTGGGGAACTGCTGCTAAAGGCGTTTTTTTGATGGGAAGGGGCTTTTAAGGGTCACTTTCCCAAATAAAGCTTGTCGTATCCTGGGATTTAAAGTAAAATAGATAAAGATGGCTACAAGTTAGAGTAGCGACATATTGAATGGAGTGAACTGCCTTGAATAACGAACAGATGAAAGAGCGGCAGAAACGGATCCGGAATTTTTCCATCATCGCCCATATCGACCATGGGAAAACGACCCTATCCGATCGTATATTAGAACGCACCAATGCCCTTGAAAAACGGGAGATGAAAGCACAGACCCTGGACTCCATGGACCTTGAACGGGAACGCGGCATCACCATCAAGCTGAATGCGGTCCAGCTGAATTATAAAGCCCTAGACGGTGAGGAGTACATCCTCCACCTCATCGATACCCCGGGTCACGTGGATTTTACCTATGAGGTGTCCCGCTCCCTCGCGGCCTGCGAAGGGGCTGTCCTCGTCGTGGATGCGGCCCAGGGAATCGAAGCCCAGACTTTGGCAAACGTTTACCTGGCACTGGACAACAACCTGGAAATCCTGCCCCTGGTCAACAAAATAGACTTGCCGAGTGCGGACCCTGAACGGGTGAAGCAAGAAGTGGAGGACATCATCGGCCTTCCAGCAGACGAAGCCGTGTTGGCATCTGCTAAGGCCGGTATCGGAATAGAGGAGTTGTTGGAGCAGATTGTCCAAAAAGTCCCAAGCCCTGGGGGTTCACCTGACGAGCCCCTGCAAGCCCTTATTTTTGACTCCGTGTATGACCAGTACCGCGGGATCATCGCTTCCATCCGGGTCGTCAACGGCTCCGTCAAAAAAGGCGATAAAATCCGCATGATGGCAACCGGTGCCGAGTACGAGGTCGTGGAAGTCGGCGTCCATACGCCCCATGAAAAGCCAGTGGGCGTGTTGGCGACCGGCGATGTAGGTTTCCTATCAGCATCCATCAAAGACGTTAAAGACGTCCAGGTCGGGGATACCATCACCTGGTCCGAAAACCCGACCGCCGAGCCATTGGCCGGTTACCGCAAGCTCAATCCCATGGTGTTCTGCGGGCTTTACCCGATTGATGCGTCCCAGTACAATGATCTAAGGGATGCTTTGGACAAGCTTGTGCTAAATGACTCCTCCCTTCAGTTTGAACCGGAAACTTCACAGGCACTGGGCTTCGGTTTCAGGACAGGCTTTTTGGGGCTACTCCACATGGATGTCATCCAGGAACGGATCGAGCGCGAGTTCAACATCGACCTGATTGCCACGGCACCATCGGTAATCTACCATGTCAACCTGACAGACGGTACCCAGATGATCGTGGACAACCCGTCCCAGATGCCCAATGTGCAGGTCATCCAGTCCATCGAAGAGCCTTATGTGCGGGCTTCCATTATGACGCCAAATGATTACGTGGGGCCTATCATGGAGCTTTGCCAGAAGAAGCGGGGGAACTTCATCGACATGCAGTACCTGGATGATACCCGCGTCCATGTCAACTATGAAATCCCGCTAGGGGAAATCGTCTACGACTTCTTTGACCAATTGAAATCCTCAACGAAGGGCTATGCCTCTTTTGACTACGAACTTATCGGCTACCAGCAATCCAAGTTGGTGAAGATGGATATATTATTAAATGGGGAAATCGTGGATGCATTGAGCCTGATCGTCCACAAAGACTTTGCCCACAACCGCGGGAAAGCCATCACCGAAAAGCTGAAGGAAATCATCCCCCGCCAGCAATTCGAGGTGCCCATCCAGGCAGCCCTCGGCCAAAAAATCATCGCCCGCTCCACCATCAAGGCCCTGCGCAAAAACGTATTGGCCAAATGCTACGGCGGGGACATCTCCCGTAAGCGCAAGCTTTTAGAGAAACAAAAAGAAGGTAAGAAAAGGATGAAATCCGTGGGGTCCGTCGAGGTCCCACAGGAGGCTTTCATGGCAGTCTTGTCCATGGACGAATAGCAATGAAAAGAGGGGCATTCGGCTGATTTCAGCCGAATGCCCCTCTTTTCAGTTGGAGTGAGTGGGAAGCCCGTTGGGCTTCTTTTTTGTGTGCGAAAATTTGTTCAAATTTAATCATAGATTAAATTGAGGGAAATATTGGCATATTCCCCTCAATTATTATCAACGGGGGTGGAAGATATGGATATCGTAAGCATGTTGATTTCGTCGGGATTGCCGAAAGCAGTGGCGAAAACGGTCGAGAAAATGATTGAAACCCATGGCGAATTCAAGTTGAAAGAAATTGAGGCTTTTTTGGAAGCCGAGAAAATGCGGTATAATTTTGGTGACAAGGTATTAAATGGGGCGATGGATGTCCTCCAACAATCCCTTGACACCGAACGGGCACACTCAGATATCTATCTGAAAAAGAATCAACGGGAAGAAGATTTTATCTATGGTTCAAATTTGAGCGACAAAGAAAAAATCGAATTCATCCAAAAAAGCCGTGAATACAACGCCAGGGACTTTGAAAACACTCAAAACGCAACGACTTCTCGCTTCATTGGTTGGACATTGCTTGGTGGTGCTGTAGCTGCTTTCTTTGGAATCAATAAATTCCGAAAATAGGTGCCTGGAAAATACTCATAATCCGTTCAAGGAAGAAGGTAAATCATGGACATTGCAACTGCATGTAGCTTATTGGTTAAGTCTGGCTTACCGCAAGGTGTCGTAAATTACATCCGAAACACCACAAAATCACGTGAAAAAATTCAGTTGGAAGAAATGCAAGGCAGACTCGAAGCGTGCAAATTAAGCTTCAATCTTGCTGATAAAGCTGTTGAAAGTGCCGTGCATGTTTTAAGGGAGTCGCTAAAAATTGAGCGGGCCCATTCTGCAATATTTCTTAACGGCGAAAATCGTTATCAGGACTTCATTTACAACTCCGATTTAAACGATTATGACAAAGCGGACAAAATCGTTCAGTCCAAATCGGAAATCGCGCATGCTTTTAAAAGAACGCAACAACAAACAACGGATAGGACAAGGGCGATATCTGGAGCGGTGGCAGGTGGGGCAATCGCAGCCACTGGGATTGGGGCTGCCGTTGCAACGACAAGCATAAGCACAAGTATCCTTTGGGGTCTATGGACAACTACTGCGACAGTTCCTTTGTTAGGACCATTGGCTCCAGTTTTCGGAATTGGTGCGGCTGGGGTAGGAGCTGTTGTAGCAGGATTAGGTTTACACCACAAAAAAAATTAAGAAGCATTAAAATTAAGCTCATTTGCCATTCAAACGGTAGATGAGCTTTTCATATTCATAATCGGGGGTTTTCCAGCAAAATCGCATCACAATAAGCTTTTAATTCCGGAACATGTTTTATGGCAGTCTCCCAGATGACCTTCTTATCCATCACGCTATAGTCGGGGGCGGCACGGTGCCTCATTCCAATCATTGCCCGCCAAGGGACTTTTGTATAGGTTAAAATAAAGTCAGCAGTCAAATTACCAGCTAGTTCCCCGATTTGCAGGATGCACATGGAAATAGAATGCCTGGCGACACGGTCTTTCATAAAGCTAGCCTCGTCCAATTGGAACCGCTGGATGGCATATTCAATATCGTTAGCGTACTCCAACACTTTCTTTAGAATAACCCTATCCCTATTTTTCATAAAGGACCACCTCTTCCTTAATGGAATCTGAAATGATGGAGTCCCTTAATGCGTCATACGTCATGACATCGACTGGCAACTTAAACTCTTTCTCCAATTGCTCAATGAAGTCGTAGTATTCGTAAAGTCCGCAAATCGCCCCTTTTTCTATTAAAAAGTCTAAGTCGCTCTCTTCATGCTGTTCGCCACGGGCATAAGAGCCGAAGAGTGCCATTTTTTCAACCCCATATTTTTGGGCAATAGGGAGGACTTTAAATTTGATTTCGTCTAGGCTATACATGTTCTACACCCCTTAATCAAAAATGTCTGTTAATTTCATTATACCATATTTTAAGCAATCCTGGCATGGGGTATACCGCATTTTGAACGAATGTCCCATTTGTTGAAAAGGCCTATTTAATTAATGGTGATGTGATAATTCTCCCCTGTGAACGCTTTACAAACCCCCAATCCCCACTTTTTCTGGAAATTTCAACCGATTTCGGCTACAATAGAAGTAACCGACTATTTTTTACGAAAGAAATTCACAAACTAACCTTAGTGAGAAAAAAATCATGAATGTATCCGGTCGACCAGCGGTTTTCTGGCCGCCCGGATACAGTTAGGAGGCATTATGCTAACCAACTATCACACCCACCACTTCCGTTGCCGTCATGCCAAGGGCACCGTTGAGGATTATATCAAAGAAGCCGTGCGCCATAATTTTGATGAAATCGGCATGAGCTGCCACCTGCCTTTTGAAAATTTCCCCGAACTTAAAGCCGTCCGCATGACTTATGACGAGATGCCCCTTTATTTTGCCGACATCGAGGACGCCCAGAAAAAATATCCTCAGCTCAGTATCTTAAAATCCATGGAATGCGAGTATTTTCCGCGCTTCCACGATTACCTAAAGCGCATCCACGACCAATGCGATTACCTGGTTTTAGGCCAGCATTACATTTTCAACAATGGCATCATCCAGGACGCCTTCCGCTTTATCGAACCTACCCAACTGCGGATTTATGCTGAAAAAGTTGTGGAAGCATTGGAAACGGGGCTTTTTAGGATTTTGGCACATCCCGATGTGTTCATGACCAAATACCCGAAATGGGACAGCGTCTGCCAGGAAATCAGCCGTCAAATCATCGAGTCTGCCATCAAAAACGACGTCATCCTGGAAATCAACGCCAACGGCTACCGCAAAGGTAAACGCAAGTACGAAGATGGCACCCGCTATGGCTACCCTTCCGAGAACTTTTGGCATCTTTTAGCACAGGAATTTCCCCAGGCGAAAGTCATGATCAATTCAGATTGCCACAACCCGGAGTTTTTGAACGACGAATTTATGGACAAAGCCCGCGATTTTGCCAAGCGCCTGAATTTAAACGTGGTAGAAAAGCTATAATGAGTGCAGGACTGTACATCCACATCCCGTTTTGCGACCACATCTGCAACTACTGCGACTTCCCCAAACTCTATGCCAAAGAAGATTTGCAGGACCGTTACTTGGATGCCCTTTTGGGCGAGCTTGAAATGTCAGGGATTACCCGACCGAAAACCGTTTACATTGGTGGTGGGACCCCGACGGCTTTATCTGTGGGGCAACTGAAAATGCTTTTGGACTGGCTGGGAAATGCTATCGACCTTACTTGTTTGGAAGAATTTACCATGGAGGCCAATCCAGAGAACCTGGACGATGAAAAAATCGACTTATTGCTGGCCTATGGCGTCAACCGGGTGAGCCTTGGGGTGCAGACCTTCCATGATGAGCTGCTGAAAAGCATCGGGCGCACCCATTCGGGGGCAAGTGCCATCAAAGCCATCAAGCGGTTGAAAGAAAAGGGCATGCCACGCATCAACCTGGACCTGATTTATGCCATCCCAGGGCAGGCTATGGAACAGTTGGAAGCGGATTTGGAAACCGCCCTTTCCCTTGAAATCGAGCATCTATCCGCTTATTCCCTCATTTTGGAGGAGCACACGAAGCTTTATGTGGATTATATGAAAGACCGCCTGGAATTATCGGAAAACGACGTGGAGGCTTCCATGTTCGAACTGGTGATGGACAGGCTCGCCGGGGCAGGCTACCACCATTATGAGGTGAGCAATTTCACCAAAGGCGAACCGAGCCACCATAACCTGGTTTACTGGAAAAACGAAGGTTATATCGGTTGCGGCCTGGGCGCCCATGGATATGTAAATGGCACCCGTTATTCCAATACCCGTTCCATCACGGCTTACATCGAGAGCGTAGCGAAAGGAAAGCTCCCAAGGACGGATTCCAACCAACTGGAGAAAAAGCAGCAGATTGAAGAAGAAATGTTTTTGGGGCTTCGCTTGTTGGGCGGGGTGGACCTGAAAAAAGCCAGCGCCAAATTCGCCACGGACCTGGAAATTTTATACGAAAAACCGCTCCAAGACCTCCGGCAGCGCGGGTTCATCGCCTACGATTCGGGCGTGATTTCCCTTACCCGCCAAGGGCTACTAATGGGCAATGCCGTGTTCGAGCAATTTTTACTTTAAGGAGGGCACCTCTAATAACTCCAATCCACTCGACTTTGCGGTCTTTTCCCGCCCATCCTTCGTCAGCAAAAATGCCATGAACCTCCAGTTCACTGCATTTTAACTTCCTCGACTGGACGAGAAAATCCTCGCAAATCCGAGCAAAGCGAGTTAATAGAGCTACCCTGGAAGGAGCATTTATTATGGATGGTGTATTATTGTTAGACAAGCCGGCGGGCATGACGTCCCATGATTGCGTGGCCATTGTGCGGCGGCTTTTAAAGACGAAAAAAGTGGGGCATACGGGAACCCTTGACCCGAGCGTGACGGGGGTATTGCCCCTTTGCATCGGGCGGGCGACGAAGCTGTCCCAGTTCTTGACGGCGGAGGCCAAGGAGTACATCGCTGAGGTGACCCTTGGCTTTGCCACCACCACAGAGGACGCAGATGGTGAGGAAATCGACCGCCAGTTGCCAGATAGCCCCATCACCAACGACATGGCTCAGCATGCGTTGGCGGGATTGTTGGGGACAAGCAGCCAGACGCCCCCGATGTATTCGGCGGTGAAGGTGAACGGAAAGAAGCTTTATGAATATGCCCGCCAGGGGATTGAGGTGGAACGTCCTTCACGGGAAATTACCATTTACCGTGCAGAACTCCTTGGGGATGTGGTGAAAAATTCGGATGGAACGTATACGTTCGCTTTTTTGGTGAAGGGGAGCAAGGGGCTTTATGTGCGTACCGTTGCCACTACCCTGGGGGAGAAACTAGGTTATCCAGCCCATATGTCCAAACTGCGGCGCACAGCTTCGGGGACGTTTGAAATCGGGGATTGCCTGGGCATGGACCAGTTGGAAGAGTTGTCCAAAACCCCGGATAAACTGCCCCTGATTTCCATGGAGAAGGCCCTGGAGGGAATGCCAAGGGTTGCTGTATCCGGCTGGGTGGAAAAACTGGTGCGAAACGGCGGCGCTTTGGAATTCGGTCAAGTCCCGGCGATGGAAGGGCTTTTCGCCATCTATAATGAGTCGGGGCAAGTGCTGGCTGTTTACGAATTTGATGCGTCCAAAGGCATGAACGTGTCGGTGAGGGGGTTTTAGGATGGAAATCATCGAATTGAACCGTGGGACTGGGAAAAATCCGGGGCTTGCCGTGGCACTGGGCTATTTTGATGGCCTGCACCTTGGGCATCAGGCCCTCGTTTCGGATGTGGTAGAGTATGCTAAAAATAATGGGCTCATCAGCGCCGTCATGACCTTTTCCGTCAATCCGAAAGTGTATCTGAAGCGCCAGCCGGATGTTGGGCTTTTGACCCCCATGAAGGAAAAACTGGCGATTTTAAGGCGGTTGGGGGTGGACCGGCTCATGGTGCTGCCTTTTGACATGGACATGGCCCAGATGTTGCCTGAGGACTTTATCCAGGATTATTTGGTGAAGCAACAGGTCCGTTACGTGGCGACCGGCCCCGATTATTGCTTCGGGAACCGGGGGGCGGGCAAGGTGGGGCTGTTAAAACAATACGAGGAGCTGTTTTTATTGAACGTGACCCCGAAAATGAAGCTTCAAGACGAAAAAATCGGCACGACGGAAATCAAGTCCTATTTGGAAGCGGGGGAAGTGGAAGCCGCTTCTAATATGCTCGGTCGCCCTTATGCCCTGACCGGGACAGTCATCAAGGGCAACCAAAAAGGGCGTACTATCGGCTTTCCGACGGCAAACATCCAAGTGGATGACACTTATGTCCTGCCCAAATCAGGGGTTTACGCTGTGGAAACCCACATCGGCAGCCATCGCTACCTGGGAATGTGCAACATCGGGCACAACCCCACCTTCAACTTCACTGGCCGCCTGTCCGTCGAGGTCAACCTATTTGACTTCGATGAAGACATTTATGGAAAAACCCTACGGCTGGAGTTCAAGAAATACTTACGGAGCGAGCGCAAATTCTCATCCATCGAGGACCTTACCCAGCAACTAAGGCGCGACCGCCTGATGGCGAGAGTGGTCTTTGATGAACTGAAAGTGCCAAAAGCCGAGGAAAGCATGGGGAAAAAAAATTAATGGGAGGAGAGTGGGAAGATGGCCTCAAATGAGGAGTTACAGGTTTGGACATTGATGCATAAAAATATTCCGGTCGCCAATCTGGAAATGATTCCCGAAACCAGGTCGGTTTCCAAAGTTTTGGAGATTTTTCAGGTTGTCCATGCCCCTCATCGGGACTGCAACCGCCTCCCAAATTTCCCGGATTGAGTTAAGGGGACCTCTAATAACTCGCTTTGCCCGCATTTGTGAGGATTTTTTCATCTAGCCGAGGAAGTGAGGAAACAGTGAAGTGGAGCTTCATGGCATTTTCACTGACGAAGAATAGGCGGAAAAAGACCGCAAATTCGGGTGAATTGGAGTTATTAGGGGTTCCCTGAATACGTCAGGGGCTGGGTGAACTACTTCGCCATTGGAGACCCTAAAGGCAAGCTGAAAAGCATTTCACCACATTTAAGGTAGCGTTTGAGGATGTGCATCTGGAAACAGTGGAAGAATGGCAAAACCCGAGTCAAGGCTCTGAGAAAATTGGGAATGCCCCCTCGTGAGGCTTGGAAGAATGGACATTCAAGCAAAGGTTATGCCAGAATCGCCCTGTCAAGGGTGATGACTACCACGGTGAAGAATGCCCGCCTAAAACAAAAACCTTGAGGTTTTAAAAGAAGTGGTAACCGATGATTGGGAAAAGCTCCAAAATGCACAGTCTTTCCATGACGAAGATGCCAAAACGGGACACAAGTCAG
>WRGF01000186.1 GCA_009787345.1 Turicibacter sp. | reverse complement strand
GCCGGGAAAAACCAGCAGGAGCATCCCGATGACAGTCGCCGCATAAGCTAAAAAAGTGACCGCTGCGACTTTGAGGTAATGGCGGGTGAAATCCATGATGTTACGGTACATCAGGGTTTTTTCGTCCCAGATGTCAAGGAAAAACCAGTGGATGCCCGTGGTGAACGGACCGACGATAAGGGCTGTCACCAAGAGGTTCCACACAGATTGGAGATGCCCTTCCGGCACAAATTCGGGCACGTCAAAGACGCTGCTGACGACCCAAGTGATGAAAAATGCAAAAATCCCAAACTTCCAGTTGCCTTTCAGGGCAGCCTTGGCTTTTAGTTTTAATTGTTTTGTGTTCACATTAATGCTCCTTCCTTGAATAACTCCACCCTCGATCGCCATCATAAATCATTAGGCGGCTCATGCCACCGTCGATGGGAGGGGGGATGTCCCCTTGCAAAAATAAAACATTTCCCGGGAAATTCCCCAAATATTCCCCCGCCTCGATGTCGATGGTTGCTACTTTCGCACCCGCCTTGGCGAAGGCTGACACCAGCGCCCTGCCGATGCCATTGGCACCACCCGTTATGACGACCACTTTATCTTGATAATCCATGGCTTCGACCCCTTTCCCAACTAATTGCTGATTTGCGACCTGATTTGCAACTTGCGAAACTTAGCGGGTTTTTACTGATTTTTGCTATCGAAAATTCATTTCCCGAAGGACTTTGGCATTATCCAACCATTTCGGCACTATTATGACGGCTGGTTTTGACAAGGTTTTCGGCGATGCCCCAAAGTGGGAATGAAATCCCTAAAACCTGCCAATTCCCCGGCATTCCAAAGTTTCCGGCAAGAAAACATTCCAATCGATGCAGTGCCACAGCATTTCCCAAGAAGGGGCAAATAGGTATCCTTTCCTCTATTATAGCGTAAAATAAGGCATTAAAACAGGGAAAACAGCAAAATCTGCCACAATCAGGAAATCTATCAATTTAGGACTAAAAGCGACAGGCTGCCCTTTGCCGCCCGCACCCCTACCGAAAACCGCAAAATTAGTGTAAAATAGACATTGGAGGATATTATGAACGCTTTATTAGCTACTGTCAATGCCAAATACATCCACACCAACCTGGCACTGCGCTACATCAAGGCCTACGCCCAGCCGGAATTTGACCTGGAGCTGGTGGAATATACCCTTAAGGATACCGCCATGAACATCGTTTCAGACCTTTACCAACGAAAGCCGGACGTGGTGATGTTTTCCACCTACATTTGGAATGTGACCCCGACCCTTGAAATCTTGGATCTGTTTAAAAAAGTCTGGCCTGATGCCCTAACTGTGGTTGGCGGCCCTGAAGTGAGTTTTGACGTTCGGGAACGGCTCCTTGGCTATCCCCAGATTGACGTGATTTGTATGCGGGAGGGAGAGCTTACAACAAAATTATTGCTTGAAGCGTTAAGGGACGGCAAACCACTGAGCACCGTACCTGGCATCGCCTACCGTGAAGAAGGCCAGGTAGTGGTGAACCCTTCCTCCGGTTATCTGGATTTGTCCAGCATCAAAAGCCCCTACCGCTTCCCCGAGGACATCCTCCATTTGCCAAAGCGGATTACCTATGTGGAAACCAGCCGGGGCTGCCCCTTCTCCTGCCAATTCTGCCTTTCCTCCATCGAGCATGGGATGCGATATTTTGACATTGACTGGATTAAAGGAGAGCTTCGTTATTTAATGGAACATGGGGCAAAGGTCATCAAGTTTTTGGATCGCACTTTCAATACCAATAAAAAGTACGCCATGGAGATATTTCGCTTCCTGATTGACGAACACCGCCCCGGCTGCGTGTTCCAATTTGAGATTACCGCTGACATTATGCCCCCCGACATCATTGAATTTTTGAATGAGCATGCCCCGCCTGGGCTCTTCCGCTTTGAAATCGGGGTCCAGTCCACCAATGACCTAACCAATGACATCATCAAGCGCCGGCAAAATTTCGGGAAGCTCTCCCACATCGTCAACCTAATTGAAGATGGCGGCAAAATCGACCAGCATTTGGACCTGATTGCGGGGCTTCCCGAAGAAAATTACCTGTCCTTTAAAAAGACTTTCAACGATGTGTTCGCCCTTCGCCCTGAGGAACTGCAACTAGGATTTTTGAAAATGCTTCGTGGGACAGGGCTTCGGGCAAGGGCTGCCCAGCATGGCTACGTTTACATGGACCACCCGCCTTATGAGATTTTGCAAAACGATGTCCTAAGCTTCGAGGATGGGGTGCGCCTGCGCCAAACGGAGGATGTCCTCGAAAAATACTGGAACGACCACCGCATGGATTTGACCGTGGAATATTTGGTTGCCAACGTGTTCGACTCCCCCTTCGAGTTCTTCCAAGACTTCGGGACCTACTGGGAAGCACGGGGTTGGTCACGGATAGGCCACCAACTGCCAGACTTATTCAGGCGCCTCCACGACTTCTTGAAAGACCGTGGAACCCCCGATTTGGACGTGGTTTTAGGCATTATGAAAGTGGACTACCTCTCTGGGCAGAAACTTAAGCCGAAAATTTGGTGGAAATCTGCTAAAACCAGCCCTTCGTTATTTTACGGGGAATTGGTAGGCAATCCTGGCATACTAGGCGCTGAATATTCCAAGGCACCCCTGTCCCTCCAGGAACTCCATAAACACACCCTCGTTGAAGAACTCCCCTTTGATTACAGCCATTTCAAATCAACAGGGAGAGTCTTGCATTCACCCAAAAAAATACTCTTTTATTTTAGCCCATCGGAAAGGAAGTGCCTCGTTTATGAAGAAAGACGTTAAATTTTCGGTGCTGGACTTAGTGCCCATCGTGGAGGGGAAAACCGCCAGGGACGCCTATTTGGACTCCATGGAACTGGCCAAACACGTTGAAAAATTAGGTTTTGAGCGCTACTGGGTCGCCGAGCACCATAACATGCCAGGCATCGCCAGCGCCGCCACCTCCGTCGTGTTAAGCTACATCGCCGGAGCCACAGAAAAAATACGGGTGGGGGCCGGAGGCATCATGCTTCCCAACCACTCGCCATTAGTCATTGCCGAACAGTTCGGGACCTTGGAAGCCATGTTCCCGGGGCGCATTGATTTAGGGCTTGGGCGGGCTCCGGGAAGCGACGGGAAAACCGCCTTGGCACTTCGCCGCCACCGTGAGGATTTTCCTGCCCTGCTGACCGAGCTCCAACATTATTTTGAAGGGCTGGCACCTGTCAAGGCTGTTCCCGGGCATGGGACTGAGATGCCCATTTGGCTTCTTGGTTCCAGCGACTTCAGCGCCCAATTAGCGGGCCGGCTTGGACTCCCATTTGCTTTTGCCACTCACTTTGCACCTGATAACACGTTGGTTGCCTTGAAAAAATACCGCGACTCCTTCGTTCCCTCGAAGATTTTACAAGAGCCCTATTCCATGATTGCCATCAACGTGTTTGCATCGGACGACTCCCGCCATGCTGAGAAAATCGCCACCAGCTCCCAGCAACAGTTTTTGAGCCTTATCCGCAATACTCCAGGGAAAATGCCACCACCGGTCGACTCCATGGAAACCATCTGGAATGGCATCGAAAAATACCATGTCTTAAGCCAGCTGTCCGCCACCGTCATCGGAAATCCTGAAGAGGTCCGCGAAGGCATTGAGGAATACTTGCAAGAAACCGAAGTCGACGAATTGATGATCGTTACGTCTTGCTACCACTTAGAAGACCGGCTAAGGTCATATGAAATCATAGCCAACCAATTTTTAGCATCCCAAAGAAAGGCTTCGCTGTAAACGCAAACCCTTTCTATGAGAGTGCGTGTGAAAAACCTGAGTTTACAGAAATTTCATGGGCTACACAAGAAAGCACTCCTAGCGTGATTTTGGCTAGGAGTGCTTTTTCTCAATTCTTGAATTTCTTGATGGAATCGCAGACGCATAGGGCGAAGGCCAGGGAGAGGAACGGGATGATGAACCAGTAGGTTTGGTTGCCGACCCAGTTTAAAAATCCTGCGGTGTAAAGAAGCCTATCCGTCAGGAAAAACGTCAGGAAGGTGACAATCGCTGCGTTATAAGCGACATTGGCGATTGCCATTTTCCTGCCTGGCTGGGCGACGGTGATTTCTAGGAAGATAAAGGCAAGCTGCATGGCTCCCAGCAGGAAAATGAAGGGAAGGTACAACCGCAACCGCTCTTGGTCAAAAATCGGGATGGACCCTGCGCCCTGTGGGTAGATGGCGATAATTTGCGAAAAGAACTGCATGAGAAAAATAACGGCGAGGGTCAAAAAGGCGTTGACCCCTAACTTGGTGATTTTCGGGACCGGTTTTTTGGCTGTTTTTGGCTTGGGGATAATCAGGATGCTTTCCGGCATAGGGACATTATTTTTTTCCAAAAGTACGAAAAGGACCGTGATTGCCAAGACCACTTGGATACCCCCGTTCAGTGGCCGAAGCAAAAGGTGGTTTAGCATGTATTTGCCGAGATGAGGAATTTCATCAGTCAAAAATAAATGGGCGCCATTCACTAATAGCATCGCCACATAAAGAATTGGGAGGATGCGCTGCAAAAGGGCCAGGTACTGTGGATAGTAATTGGGGCCAATCAAAAACTGGTTGGTGCGAAAGACCCGTGCGAAATCCTGGGGACTGCCTAGTTTTTGAAGCTCGCCATGGATATCCATCTCCGTATAATCTTCTGGAAGCCCTTCCTCAATCTGATGCCTGATGATTTTTCGGGCTTTATTTTTAAGGCTGCCTGGCAAATACGAGGCCACCGCCTGAATGTATTGCTCAATAAGGTCCATGTTGACGCCCCCTTTCCATTTATGATTTTATGACGGGTGATCCGGAAATATGCTACTTATAATTTTTCTGGGAATGTCGCATACTAGTGGTATCCTAATTTTGAAGGGGGCTACCCTATGATTCGCATTCAAGGGCTGACAACCGAAGGCGTTGTTGTCACCATTCCTGCGCTAGAGGACACCTTAAAGGAAAATATCCGCTGGTTTTGGGTGGATTTAAACTCCCCATCCGAAGATGAAAGCCGCGTCTTAAAGGAGTTTTTTGATTTTCATCCGTTAGCCATCGAGGATTGCCTGAAATACGCCAACCGCCCCAAAGTGGATGCCTATGCGGATTATTGGTTCGTAGTCTTTAACCGCTATCATCCCCACCGCTCCAAGCCCGAGGAATTCAACGTGTTTTTAGGGGAGAAGTTTTTGGTAACCTACCATGCCGAAGCGGCTTACGAGATTGACCAACTGTTTCAAAATGGCTTTTCCCCTAAATGGGAGACGCCCCATCATGGCTTCCAGGCGATTTTTGAAACGCTAGTCAACATTTTATTCGCCCCCCTTTACGAGATTGAGGACCAGTTGGCTGAGTTTGATGGGATGGTTCACTACCCTGCCCTGAAAAAAACCATGAACGAAGTCTATAAAATCCGCATCAACCTGTCCAAACTTAGAAAAACCGCCCTTCCCATGCGTGATTTGTCCTACCGCGTACTCAACATGGAAAACATCGGCATCACCGACGAAACCCGCCCTTACTTCGGCAAGATTTACAGCCATTTGGCTCAGTTGAATGAAATCATCGAAGATTGCCAGGAACTGACGGCCGACATCCGGGACAGTTATTTCTCTTTAAGCGGCGAGTACCTGAATGGCATCATGAAAACCCTAACCCTAGTGTCCATGTTCTTCATGCCATTAACCTTCATCACTGGGTTATACGGGATGAACTTCACTTATATGCCGGAACTTCAGCTTCGTCATGGCTATTTAATGGTATGGGTAGCCATGGTGGTTGTGACAATCATTATGTACGGGTGGTTCAAGAAGAAGAAATGGTTTGAGTAAAGCGCATGTCAAAAGAGGTAACCTTCAGGCGGTTACCTCTTTTTTGCAGGCATTTAATTCCTTCTCACCCAGCTGGCTCCGAAGCCGCCCCGCCCGAAGTGGGCTGCCATGACGGGACCGATTTCGTTACTGATGTGGACGGTTATTTTATCCCCAAGTTCAAGTTCCATCGACCGCTTTAATTCCTCGGCTGTTTCGATGGCATTGACATGGGTAATCCTGACGGAATGTTTCCCATGGTTTAACACATCCCTTGCAAGGGTATCCACCATCCATTTCAGGACTTTTTTCTTCGTCCGCACTTTTTCGACCACGTCTAGGCTGGTTTCAGCATTAAACCCTAAAATAGGTTTGATGTTGAGGAGATTGCCGATGGCGGCTTTTGTTTTGCTCATGCGCCCGCTTTTGACGAGGGTGCCGAGGTCGTCGATGGTCAGGTAAAGCTTGGACGTTTGTTGATTGAATTCAATCAATTGGATGATTTCTTCGAGTCTTTTTCCGTCTTGGATGGCCTGGGCGACTTGCAAGACGGCGTTTTCCACTCCGATGGAGGCGGTGTTCATGTCGTAAACGGCGATTTTTTCTGCCCCGGATTCAAGGGAATCTTTGGCTAGGCGGGCTGCATTAACGGTGCCGCTCACTTTTTCGGTGCAGTGAAGGCTGAAAATATAGTCGTATTCCTTTAAAAGCTCCGTGTAAACGTCCATAAATTCTTTGGGTGCAGGCTGGGAAGTCGAAAACCTCCCTCCTTGGTCAATAGCCTGGAACAGCTTTTCATTGTCCACTTCCACCAGATCCCGAAAGGACTCCCCGTTAATAATCACATTTAAATAAACGTAGCGGATGTTTTTGTATTTATCCAAATCGGCTTTCCTCAGGTTAGTAATGCTGTCGGTCACAATGGCAATCTTCATCGAGTGGCTCCTTTCATGTGAAATAAATGAACAAGGTGTTGATTTTTACCCCACATCTATTGTATAGTAGTATTATAGTTTAATTCCGATAATTCATGCTTACATTTTTTGGGAAGGGAGCGGTTATATGAATGAGAAAAAACGGGAACAAACCAAAGCCATTATCAAGGAGTGCTTTGCCCAGTTGGTTATCGACAAGGGATTTGACTCGGTAACGGTCTCTGATATTGCGCGGGCGACCAAATTCAATCGAGGGACTTTTTATTTGCATTACCTGGACAAGTTCGATCTGCTTGAAAAACTTGAGGATGATTTGCTGAAAGGCTTCAAGGAAAAATTCGAAGCGGGCGTCGGAAAGACTTATGGCCTTTGTCTGATGCATCCGGACACTATCGTCAGCGCCATGAATTTTGCCCTGAAAAACAACCTGTTCATCAAAGCGCTTATCAGCGAAAACGGGCCTTTGGGCTTTATTGAAAAATTCAAGCTCATGCTTCGGGAACATCTTCGTACCCAGCGGGCTTATTTAACGACACTAAGCCGCCGGTTTGGGAATGTGCCGAAAGAATATGCAGAGGAAATCCTGTTGGCAAGGGTGACCAGCATTTTAGCACTATGGATGAAAAAAGACGTCAGTGAAAAAGAAGAGCCACGGACCATTGCAGATATGATTGTACGCTTTGCGACAGACCCGATTCGGGCATAAGAGATTAAGTCCCCCCACGAAGAAATCCACTTCATGGGGGACTTTTAACGTTTATCGGACTTTTTCAATTTATCATCACCGACAAAAATAGGGTAGGACCGAGCGTTTTTCTCGTTCCTACCCTATTTATACTATTCAATAACCGCTCCTACTTCCAGGCTTTCCCCGTCCCTAATGACACTTAGGGAAATTTCATCCCCGATTCGGTATGCAAAGAGGGCTTGCCTGAAGGTGTGGATGTCCCCCACCTCGGTATCCCCGATGTGGGTAATGACATCACCGGCTGCGATGCCCATGGTGTTTGCCAGGCTTCCCGGGACAACTTCGTTGACGAGCACCCCTGTCGTGACCGCTTCCGGTAAACGAATGGCTTCTAGCACTTGCCTAGGTACGGCTCCAAGACTGACCAGACTCACCCCTAAAAGTGGTCGGGTCACTTCACCGTAGGCTTCCAAGTCGGCGATGATAGGCAGGGCAATGTAGGTCGGGATGGAAAAGGACATGCCCTCCACGGCAGACTGGGCGATTTTCATGGAGTTGATGCCCACGACTTCCCCCGCCAGGTTAATGAGAGCGCCCCCACTGTTACCGGGGTTGATGGCTGTATCCGTTTGCAGCACGGTCATGGACCAATTTTGCCGCTGCCCGGTGGTGGTGGAAACGATAGGGACAGGCACTTGGCGATCATGGCCGGATACAATGCCCATGGTTACCGAACCGGCAAAATCAAGCCCTAATGGGTTCCCGATGGCGATGACCGTTTGCCCTAGCCGCAAATCCTCCGTCTGCCCAAATTTAGCGACGACACTGGCTTCAAAATCTGGAATGCGTAGGACGGCAATGTCTGTGTACACGTCGTAACCGACGATTTCAGCGGTTTTTCGGATCTGCTCACTGTTGTTGAATACTACCTCAATGCTTGTCGCCCCGTTGATGACGTGTTCGTTGGTGACAATGTAAGTGTCCCCATCCCGCACCTCGTACACAATCCCAGAACCGCTTCCTGAAGCCTGTCCCTCGGTGCTGAAACTTCCAAGGAACCCTCCAGGCCCACCAGTGGTACTCACGACCCCGACAATGGCTTCGGCGACGGATTCAATGGCTTCGATTTGCGCCTGCTCCTGATTGCCGAGGACGATAGGAGCCACCTCGGCTACGGGTGCTAGCTCCGGCACTGCCCCGCCTACATTTTGGAACCAGGTGAAAATCCCGGCGGTTGTCAAAAAGGTCACGATGACGGTACTGAAAATTTTCATTATTCATCACTCCAATCAGTATTTTATCTGACCTTATTATAGCCCACCAACCCACGCAAAGTTTCCGAAAATTTGTGGCAAGATTGTGGCAAATCTTTTTTGGGAAGTGCTGCTAAAACCTTCCCGTGGTATAATTGGAAAAGTACATATGGAAGGGGCTGAACTTATGGAGAATAAGCTAATTTACATCGCTGAGGATGAGAAAAATATCCGCAACCTTATCAGCTCTTTTTTGGTTACGGAGGGCTATGAAGTAGGGGCTTTTGAAACGGGGGACTTGCTTTATGGGGCATTCCTTGACAAGCCTGCTGATTTGGTCATCCTTGATGTAATGATGCCTGGGAGCAGTGGTTTTTTGATTTGCACGAAGCTTAGGGAAATTTCCAGCGTCCCTATTATTATGCTCACCGCCCGGGATACGGATGAGGATTTCATTTCGGGGATTTCCCTCGGGAGTGATGCTTATTTTACGAAGCCTTTTAGCCCTGTTAAGTTGATTATGCAAGTGAAGGCCATGCTTCGGCGGGTGGAAATGGATAAACCCCAGCCAAAAGATTCCCAGCATTTGGAGTTTGGGGATTTGGATATCCATGTTGGGAAATTGACCGCCTTTTCCCATGGCAAGGAGTTGAAGCTGACCCAAACGGAGTTTAGGATGCTGGCTTTTTTAGTGGAAAACCAGGAACGGGCGGTTTCTAGGGAGGAACTCCTCAACAAGGTTTGGGGCTATGATTCGGTGATTGAAACCCGTGCCACCGATGATACGGTGAAGCGGCTCCGAAAGAAATTAGCCGATAACAAAAGCCTCGTACAAGTGGAAACCGTCCGTGGTTATGGCTTCAAAATAAGGAGTGAGGGAGCATGCAACCCAAAAGTTTTGCCCATCGCTTGATTTTAAACTTCACTTTCGTGGTCTTTTTCGGATTTTTGGCGGTGTACTTTTTGTTCAACTCCTTGATGGACAACCACATCCGTTCGGAGGCGGAAGCAGAGCTTGACCGGGAAATCATGACCGTCACCGAAACGGAAATCGTCCCTCAATTTCGGGCCACTCCATGGGGGCATGTGGATATTTTGTGGGGAACCCCTGTGCGGACGACCCGGGAAATCCTCAATGTGAATACCATTATTGTGGGCGATGATGGGCGGGTGCTATTGACGAACCCTTTCATCAGTTCCGAAGAGGAAGATATTAGCCGGGTGGAAGCCCTTGTTGGTTATTTCAATGCCCATAAGGGGCAGTTCCAAGAAAGCGGGAAGATGATGCGGGTGAACCATGAGGGGCATACGTTTTACATGCGGGCCACTCCTCATTACCTGGCCCAGTCTGGCAGACTGTTTCCCATTTACGTGCTGATGTACACCGATATCACGCCCGCCATGAACCTGAAAATGAGCATGAACCATACCCTGCTGATTTTATTGGCCGTTTCCGGCATCCTCACATTAGGGAGCTCCATTCTCCTAGCGTCACGTTTCAAAAAATCCATTGAAAGCATTTCAGCACATGCCCAAATTATCGGTTCGGGGAATTTTGAGAGGGCTTCTGGGAATTTGAAATATTTGGAGTTTGATGGGCTTCAGGGGAGGATGAACCAGATGGCGGCGATGCTTGGGGCTTATGAGGCGCAGCAAAAGCAATTTTTCCAAAACGCTTCCCATGAGCTTCGGACGCCGCTGATGTCTATTCAAGGGTATGCGGAAGGGTTGCAACTGGATGTGTTCGAGGGGCCGGTCGCGGCTGAGGTCATCTTGGAGGAGAGCAAAAAGATGGCGGATTTGATTAACGACATCCTGTATTTGTCCAAACTGGGGACGGAAGGGAATAGTGGCGGGGAGCATGAGCGTCTAGATGTGGGGCTGATAGTTGGCGATGCCCTGAAGCGGGTTGAAGTGTTGGCGGATACTGCTGGGATTCAGTTAGTTTGCAACCTTGTGGATGATTTAAAGATTTTAGGTAACCGTGACCGCTTAGAACGGGCTATCCTCAATATTTTGACCAATGCCTTGCGGTATGCAAATACTACGATTACGGTGGAGTGCCAGCAACTGGGAGATTCCATTCAGGTTGCCATTTCTAATGACGGCCCACCTATTCTGAGTGCTGACCTTTCCCATATTTTCGAGCGTTTTTATAAGGGTGACGGAGGGAATACTGGGTTGGGATTGGCGATTACGAAGGAGATTATCCAGGAGATGGGCGGGAGTATTTTCGCTGAGAATTTGGATAAACGGGTGCGGTTTTTGGTGGTGCTTCCTACATAAAAAGGAGGAAAATTTGAAATGACAGAAAAAGAAAAAATGCTAAACGAGCAGTTGTACCTTTCCAGCCACCCAGAATTGGAAAACATGCGCCGAAAGGCCCGCCAATTAATAAGGGCATTCAATCAATCGACTGAAGAGGAAGCAGAACTCCGTACCCAGATTCTCAAAGAACTATTCAATTCTACTGGGGAACAACTTTACATGGAGCCGCCACTTAGGGTTGACTATGGGTGCAATATTTCCATTGGGGAAAATTTTTATGCTAATTTCGACACCATTATCCTTGACGTGGCGCGGGTAACGATTGGAAAAAACGTGATGTTCGCCCCGAGGGTTGGTATTTTCACTGCGAGCCATCCCATTGATGCAGGTGTACGGGTCCGGGGCTTGGAGTTCGGACAGGAAGTCACAATTGCTGATAATACTTGGATTGGGGCAAATGCCATTATCAACCCGGGTGTTCGCATCGGTTCCAATACCATAATCGGCTCGGGTTCTGTCGTCACCAAAAATATTCCAGATGGTGTGATTGCTGTGGGAAATCCTTGTCGGGTCCTTAGGGAAATCACAGATGCCGATAGACAGCACTGGGAAGCCTTAGAGTCGGATTATTATGGTTCGGCAAAAAAATAACATTCGCTTTCTTTTCGCATAAAAAATCTGTACCATTTTTTTAACGCAAAGGGTGGTTGGACGAATTTTGTCCAACCACCCTTTGTCTATTATTTCTTCCGGTTCACAATCTCATCTTGCATCATAACAACGAAATCAGTCAGTGGCAATGTTTCGCTGTCTTGTTGGCCATAACGGCGGAAAGTAACCTCTTTGTTTTCTTTTTCTTTGTCCCCTAGCACGATGGAAACCGGGACTTTCTTTGTTTGGGATTCGCGGATTTTATAGCCCATTTTTTCAGCACGGTCATCCAAGGAGAAGCGGATGCGGTACTTGCGGAGTTCTTTGGCTACTTCTTTTGCGTAGTCTAAGTGGTAGTTGTTGTTGACTGGGATGACAGTAACTTGGGTCGGTGCTAGCCATAATGGGAACGCCCCTTTGTAACGCTCGATCAAGTAAGCAATCAGGCGCTCGTAAGTGGAGGCAAGCCCACGGTGGATAACGACTGGGCGTACTTTTTCCCCGTTTTCGTCCACGTAAGTCAGGTCAAAACGTTCTGGAAGCAAGAAGTCTAACTGTAAAGTACATAAAGTCAGGTCATGACCTAAAGCCGTCTTAATCTGGATATCCAGTTTCGGGCCGTAGAATGCAGCCTCCCCTTCCGCTTCAATAAAATCTACATTATCTTGGCGAAGGGCATTCCTTAACATATCTTCTGCTTTGTCCCACATTTGGTCATCATCGAAGTATTTCTCTTTATCCGCTGGGTCGCGCAATGAAAGGCGGTAGTAGTCTACGTCAATGTCAAAGTCCTTGATA
This sequence comes from Turicibacter sp., assembly GCA_009787345.1. GTDB lineage: Bacteria > Bacillota_I > Bacilli_A > MOL361 > Turicibacteraceae > WRGF01. The sequence goes on along the minus strand of WRGF01000186.1, from coordinate 11,545 downwards.
ACCTGCTGAACCATCTCTAGGCAACGGCTGAACTCGGACTGGATTTGGTCTGGGCGGACGAAAATGTGTGAATCCGTCAGGGTCATGGCACGGACACGCTCAAGCCCTGTCAAAGCCCCTGATGCTTCATTACGGTGCTGGATAACCGATTCCGCATAACGGATTGGCAGGTCGCGGTAAGAGCGAAGCTGTGTTTTATAAACCACCATGTGGTGAGGGCATGACATCGGGCGAAGCACCAGTTCTTCGTTTTCCATTTCCATCGGCACATACATGTCCTCACGGTAATGAGCCCAGTGCCCGGATGTTTTGTAAAGTTCAACGGAGCCCATAACCGGGGTCACAATGTGTTGGAAGTCATAATCTTCTTCCAGTTCCACGATGTAGCGCTCAATTTGCTGGCGGATTTTCGTACCGTTAGGAAGCCAAATCGGAAGCCCCTGTCCAACCAACGGACTGAAAGTGAAGAGTTCCAATTCCTTGCCAAGCTTCTTGTGGTCACGTTCCTTGCGTTCTTGTAAAATTTGAAGGTGGTTATCCAACTGCTCCTTTGTAAGCGCAGCCACCCCATAGATGCGAGTCAGCATTTTATTATCGGAATTCCCGCGCCAGTAAGCCCCAGCCACACTCAGCAGTTTGAAATGCTTGATTTCTTTGGTATTTGAAACGTGGATTCCTGAACATAAATCGGAGAAATCCCCTTCGGAATAAACGGTAATCACTTCACCCTCCGGTATTGCGTCGATAAGTTCAAGCTTATATTCATCATCGGCAAAGCGGGCTTTCGCCTCGTCTCGGGACACCACTTCGCGGATAACAGGAAGGGCTTCCCCCACGATTTTTTTCATCATTTTCTCAATAGCAGGCAAGTCCGCTTCCGTGATTTTGACTTCGGTGTCAATGTCATAGTAGAAGCCATCCTCAATAGCAGGCCCTACTCCAAACTTAGCGCCTGGGTATAACCGCTTAACGGCAGCAGCCATCAAATGGGCACCGGAGTGGTTGATGATTTCCCAGACTTCAGGGCGGTCATTGGTAATCAGTTCAAGTTTCGCCGCTTCTTCGATGGAGCGTGTCAAGTCATGAAGCTTTCCGTTCACTTTAGCAGCTACTGACTTCTTCCGAAGCCCCGGCGAAATGGACTGGGCAATGGCTTCAGGCGTAACCCCTTGTTCGTATTCCTTCACGTTGCCATCTAAAAATGTAATTTGTATCATGTCTACAACTCCTTCTGTTTGAAAATTAAAAAAGCCGTTCCTAATGCCCAAGTGATTTTCTTGGGCATTAGGAACGACTATTGGGTCGCGGTACCATCCTAATTCCAGGCATAGTTGCCTAGCTGCTCGATTGGCCTTAACGGGGCTAGCGGGATTCCCTTTCGGGTCCGGTTCAAAGGGAGTAATTTAGCCTATGTGCTTAAAGACCTTCCAGCCAAGGGTCTTCTTTCTGTAAAGCAATCTAGGTAAACCATGTCCTTATCAAAACCTGTTTTGTTTATTATGTTTATCATTTTAATCCAATTCGACGTAAAATGCAAGTTTTTTTACAACTTTTCCCGATAATTTGTACCTGCCAGTTTGACCGGAGTGGTAAGGGCCTTGATCCGTTCAAGGATCCGCGCCCCTTTGATGGCCTCCACTTCGCCTTTTTGAGTGACGGAGAAATGTTGCTGAAGCTCCTGATAATCTAAATTGGATGTGAAGAAAGTGGGGAGTCCCTGGTGCATCCGGTAATTGAGGATACGCCCCAAGACTTCGTCACGCATCCAGCTGGTCATGGATTCAGAACCGATGTCATCAAGCATGAGCACCTGGATTTCCTTCAACTGCTCTACTTTTTCGTAGCTGGAGCTGTTCGGGTCGTTAAACCCTGCTTTGATTTCCGCAATCAGTTCGGGAAAATAAACAAGCCCGCAAACCACACCCATACGGCTTAAGGTGCTGGCGATGGCAGCCAGTAAATATGTCTTGCCCGTACCAAAGGGCCCATGAAGGTAAAGCCCCTTTCCTTTTTTGTCCATTAAGTAGCCATGGATAAACATGAGGGCTTTTTCGTGGGCAACTGAGCGGCTTGGATCCATAAAAAAGTTAGTGAAATCGGCCTTTAAAATATCCTGTGGCATATGGAAACTGTGGATATTCTCTAAATGGGCCTGGTTTTTTTGGTAGTTGCAAGGGGCATAGGACACCTTCAGCCTGCCAAGATGAGGCGAAAGCCTTGGGGCATGCCCCTTAACCGGTTGCCGGCATTCGTTTAAGGAACGGCACCCCTTGCAAAGCCCATCCCCACGGACAAATTCATCTAAATCCGAGATGAAGCTCGGGAGCAAATCCATATCGACCTGCCCCTCGTTTTCCTTGAACGCCTGTGATATTTTGGGCATGTCCAGAATTTCCCGGAAGGCTTCTTGGGCCCCTGGGATTTGGGGCATTATTTCTTTGATGGACTTCAAAATATCACCTCGATTGCGGTACCTCTAAGAACTTGCTTTATTGAAGTTCTTAGAGGTGCCCTGTATTTAGTATTTGTTGTTGCAGTTCTTTCATCTGCTGGATTTTTTTCTGGTCTTCTGCTGTCATGGCAACATTTTCCGAAGCGGTTGGCTGGTTCAACCATTCTGGGACCGGTTCTTGGCGGATGGCCCGTCCGCCACTGGCAAAGCGGGTAGCGGCTGGAATTTTTTGCTTTTGGGCCCGTTCCTTGTTGCCTTTTAACACGGTCCTGACCTGTTTGATGGCTTTGTCCACCGAATCTATTTTCTTGCGTTGCCATTCCCCTGCGATTTTTTCCACTAAAGGCTTTGGCAATCGGCCATCGGAGATTTTAAGGACGTAGTCCAATAAGACATTGACCACCCCCGAAAGCATTCCCTGATCCACATAGAGCCACTCAACCAAAGTCCTGTCTGCCGGTACCGGCTCGGCTCCCCCTGATTTAGCTTTCAAAAAATCCAGTGGGTTTTGAGCATAAAACCTAAGCAAGCGTTCCTCTTTCGTTTCAGCTTTTTGAGGAGCATTCGGTTCCACCAGCGTGACTTGCAGCGGCTTGCCTTTATTTAGGAATTGCCAATATTGCTTGGCGTTTTTTCGGATGGTGTCCATGTGGATGAAGTTGTCCCCGTCCAGGCCGTCGATAATCAGGCGGGCCAGTTCGTGCTCATCCAGTTTGTACAAGAAGGCGATTTTGTTGATTTCAGCCAATAATTTTTCGGATAAAATCCCATCGGATACATGCTTTTGGCGCAGGATGGCACCCAGCACCTCGTGATCGAAGGCGTACTGGAGGTTGATTCCCTGGGTAGGTTCTTGCCCTGGAAGGGGGTTGATACCGATCATCACATTGCTGGTCATGAGGGAAGTGGTATCGAACACTTCGTTGAAGCTTTTGCCGATGTCTTGGCCCCTGTCATCAAGTGGCGGAGCGACAAATAGCTGGCGGAGTTGCTGGTAGTCGGCGTTCCCAATTTTCACGCATAAAAAAGCATTGATGATGCCGTCGCTAAAAAACCTGGCGGGAGTCAACGGCTGCCGAAGCTCATAGGTGTAATTCCCCCCATCCATCTGATAGGTGGACATGAGCCCAACCCCTTCAAGCTTATGGCGGCACTGTAAAAACTGCTCCATGCTAAAATTTTGGAGCTGGATGAGGAAATGATGGGTCAGCGCGGTGCCCTTTAAAGAGGACAACATCATATAAAGCCCGAGGGCCTCTGCCCCGATGAGCGGTTGGTAAAGGAGGCTTAACACTTTGGCATCCTCCGGATAAACACCGAAAGAGCAGATGGATTTAAAACTGGTATTCGGTTTTATCATGGCGAATTTGGATTCCCCTTTACTTCTTTATGGTCATTAACTGCTTATCCAATTCATTGTAAAGCGCTGCAATAATTTTTTTTCCTTTTCCGAAGGAAAGTGCACCCGTTGTGTTGACCGTAAAGTCAATAGTGGTTTCAATAGGGGTGATGTTAATCATGCTGATGATGATTTCCCCGTCTTTACCTTCAAGGAGATGTTCTTTTCGCTCGTCATCTTCGTGGCGGATGGCAAACCCCAAACCCTTGGCAACCTGCATGACTGCTTCCTTCGCCACTTTGTAGTTGTTGCGGTAATAACGGGTGGCTAGGGCCGGGTCTTGCGCCCCATCTTTCGTTTCGTAATGCTTTGATATATTTGCTAAAAATCCCATTTTAAGACCTCCTTTAATTTTTCATATTCCCGGCGAAGCCCCTCTAGGCTCCCACCGTTGTCAAGCACATAATGTGCACGTTTTCTTTTATCCTCCAAACAGCCTTGCGATGCTATTTTAGCCTTGGCGTATGCCTCATCTATCCCGTCCCGCTCCATAAGCCTTGCAAGCTGCACTTCCCGGGGGGCATAGACCACCACCACCTCGTCCACCAACGTTTCAAACCCGCTCTCAAATAACAGCGGCACATCAAGGACAATGATTTTTTCTCCCTTGGAACGTGCTGTTTCAATCCCTTGATTTAAAGCGTCCCTTACAAGGGGGTGGATTAATTGATTGAGTGTTTCCTTTGCCGTTTCATCCGTAAATATAAGCTGCCCCAATGCTTGGCGGTTCAAACTACCGTCGGGATTTAGCATAACACCCCCAAAAACCTCCTCAATTTGGCGAAGCAATTCGGTTCCCGGCTGCTGAAGGCCATGGACGATGGCATCCGCGTCAAGGACAGGTATCCCATCCTCCAAAAACCACTTGATGACGGTGCTCTTCCCTGTGGAAATACCACCTGTAAGCCCTATTATTTTCATAATGGAACCTCTGTTTTAGGTAGCTTCTGGCACCTCGGACAAAGATATGTCCCCCGCCCACCGACTTTGATTTTCTCAATCACCGTCCCGCACATCGGGCATGGCTCCCCCTTCTTCGTATGGACTTTCAGCTCGTTTTGAAACGTCCCCGCCACCCCATGCTCGGAAGCAAACGTCTTAATGGTCGTCCCCTTCAACTCGATGGCACGGCTCAAAACTTCCTTCGTATAGTTTACCACATCCGTCCGCTGCTTGTGTGTCAAATTTGCACTCATTTTCAGCGGATGGACACGGCTGCGAAACAGCACCTCATCCACATAAATATTCCCAAGGCCCGTCACCACGCTTTGGTCAAGAAGAAGCGATTTAATCGGCTTCTTCTTATGCTGGATCTTTTCCGTGAAGTATTTGAACGTGAATTTTGGGTCGAAAGGCTCGAGTCCGAGGACTTTGAACTGGCTGGTGGCTTCAAGGTCGGTGTTTTTTGGATAGAGGTGGAAGGTCCCAAATTTTCGCACATCGTCATAGTGCAAAGATTCCCCACTGGCTAGTTGAAAGGTCACATGGGTATGCTTGCCCCGTTCAGGTTCCTTTTCATGAAAGAAGTATTTCCCTTCCATCCGCAAGTGGGAAATCATATAAAAATCCGGGAAGTGAAAGATTAAATGCTTGCCCCGGCGGGTAATATCAAGGATGGTTTGCCCTTTAAGGAACTCCTTGAATTCATCAGGAGTTACCACTTTAATCATTTTATCATGATGGACATTGACCTGTTCAATGGTTTTTCCACGGACATGGAGGCGAAGCGCCTCCTTGACCGTTTCCACTTCTGGTAATTCGGGCATAACGTGATTCAGTCCTTTCTTTGGGGATTACCTTAAAATGTATTTAGCCAAAACCCGTTGGATAGCGAAAATATCGGCTTGGGTGTGGGTGCGAAAGATGAATAACCCTGTTTTTCGTTTTTCCAAGTCTAAATACCATTCATCTTTCCGTACATTGTGGCATGTGATGGCATATCTGCGGATGGAGGCGTATGGCTGTATTTCATATTCCTGGAAATAGAGCTCCCCCTTTTTACGGAATTTGGACTCTCTTGTAATCATCCGTTTATTCGTTAGCGCTATCAGCCACTCTTTGGAGTCAAATGCCAACTCCACCCGCTCCCCTTCAATTAAAATCTCATCCAGAGCCCGCCTTGCCATTTCTAGACCCATCTGCTTCAAGCCCATATCATTTTCCTCTTCGGTTTTCTCCGCTTTTCTTATTATTTTGCCTCCCATTTATCATTTTAGGTGGTCCCATTTGGTTAATGGCTCGCAGCATCTCGTTGACGCTTTCGGTCATTTCTTGTTTTTCTAGCCAATCAGCATCCACCCATTGGCAAAAACGGATAACTTCCCCTAAGTTGCCACGGATGCGACGTACCCTTCCATCCAAGCATAAAACGTTGATCCAAGCCCGATGCTTTCTGCGATTCAGGCTAAGACTAACAATTTGAGTAGCAAACCCCTTTTTAAACGCCAACAGGGAATGACCGTCCACACTGATGTACCAGTCATCCCCAACATAGAACTCCGAAGTAATAAGGCGATTGACCCCCTTAACCTTCATTCGGTAATCTGGGGCTTTTAATCGTACCCCTCTCACCTCCTCATCAAAATCGAAGCGGTAAAATTTTTCCTGCGAAACCAAATAACGAAATCCCTGCCATATTCTTGGCAGTTGCAATAACAAAATCAGGGTCATCACCCAAATCCCGATGAATATCCGATCCAAGGCAGATACAGTCGTCGTGGTTTCAGTCCCAAGCAACGATATCACAGCTACGGCAATCAATGAAATCGCGACAGAAAACCCCCAAGCCCTGAGTATTTTTTTTCGCAATGCGCTCTTCGACACTAACATCTGCTTCCTCCAAATTTGATGATTTTATTGTTTGCTCTCGACAAAGTGTGTCCCCCTACTATATTTTATTTTAGAACGGGTACGTGCCGTTGGGATGGCATACTTATACTTCTCGTAGGGTTTCCTTACCCATGCACGAAGCAGGTTCACATTGCAGTAATTCCCGCGGATGAGGCGCTTGCTTCCATCAGCGCAACGGGCGGTAATTTGGACCCGCCCCCTCCCTTTGCGCTTTAATTTTTCAAACCCCAGAACAAACCCACGCCGAAATGCCCAACACTCGAACCAGTCTGAGCTGATAAACCATTCTTCTCCAACAAGTACTTTCCCTTCATATCTGGGGGGGGGGAAAAGCCATGCCCGCTAATTTTTCCTGAGCCTTTATATATGCCATTCCCCTACGCATAGAGGGCAGGTTGCTGACAAGCAAGAGAGCTGTTAGGTACAGAAAAAAGAACAAGCTTCCACCCGCTATGATTAAAAAATCTATGTCCCGGTCACCCCAGAAATACGCCACTGCTAAAAGGGCGAACACCATCGTTGCTAAAACAGCACTTAATTTCACGCATCTAAACAGTATTTTGAAAAGCAAATGTTTTTTCATGGTGTCCACTCTCCTATTTTCACCAGTTGTTGGTATACGGGATATCTGGGGCGAAAGTTAGTTCTAGGTCATTGGGCAGATGAGTGGATTCATTTTTACTGGTGAGCCATCTATATAAAAATTCGACGATGCCCATTTCGTAAATTTAGGCATCTGAATCCCACATTCTAGAACCACTGACAATGATAAACTTGTTTTGTCTGTCATAAAATAAGTAGTCCCCATTGTCGGTAATGGCGACTGGAAGCAAGCCGCCTTTGTCGGGATAGATGGTACAGAAGTCGGCTGCTTCTTTACCATCAGCATATTCGCACTTGGCGTCTTGTTCTTTTAAATAGTTCCAAGCGTCCCTTATGACTTCGGCTTCATTGATATATGGTTCTAGCCTGTCATCAAAGGTGTCTAGATGTAGGCAAAGTCACTAATTCTCCCTGTACCATAGATGTTAATAAAGGCTTTGTAGTCTTCTGGAAATTGAATGGCTAAGGTTTTTTCTATTTCCGACCATTTTGTCCCATCGCCCGTACAATATGCAGTATCTGGTATTTTCAGGATACTTTTTAATTTTTTGAGATACAATGTCCGCCCCCCTCTTTCTATGGGATTTCAAGGTGAAAAACTGATGTGGCTTGACAGTATTTCGAAAAGGCCGTCAAATGCACTTGCAGAGTATTCCCCATTGGCTTGAAGCTTACATGAGTATTGATTGCTGTAGTTATAGCTCCCGCGAAGGATGGTTTCTAAAGTAAATTTCATTGCCATTCCCAAAGCCCTTTGTTCCTCCTTTCCACTTCAATCAAAATCCCCTTCCAACCTTGGGTCATGTTCCACGCTGACAATCACAATGCCGTAGTCTTCCCACAGTTCCTCGGTAGAGAGTTCCTCGCTCAAACGGCTAGGCACGCCAGGGAGTGGCTGATTGTCGAGAATGCTACGGATGACCCTGGGATTTTCCATTCTTCCCAAAGCATTGTTGCGCTCCCTGCCGCCCACTAAATATAATCCATCCAAAAACTGGCCCAAATCGAGGACGATGGCTTCTTCTTCGTCACGAAACAACTCAACCCACACATCATTAGGTTGACCATTTTCAAAGGTATAACGCCAAGCGCTAATCCATTGGCCATCCCCCACTTCATTGACCTCCCATCTGACACCATGGTACATAGCCCAAAAGGTATCTTCCACGACATGAGTTTCCCCGCCCACTTCGTAAGTGAGCCGAATATCGAAACTGGCGTCCCGCACATTAGGTTCAGACGGACGGGGAAGACGCCATTCTGTACACGAAGGGATGGTGCTTGAAGAATAACCAAGCAGACAACTGGGACTCCCTTGTGTCCACCAGAAGAAAAAAATAAACAGCATCGCCACAAGACCTCCTAAGCCCCACTTCATCCATTTATTTCCCATGAGTATTCCTCCTACAAATTTTTTCATGGGAACCTTCCCTTAACTTTTAGAAATTAGCGAAAGTGTCGCCCCTTCCAATGCCTACCTCATGCCGAAGGTATGAGGCATGCTATTTCGCTTCGTACCAACTCGCCCCTGATGACGACTCCACTTTAAGTGGCACATCAAGTGCAATGGCGTCCTCCATGGTCTTGGTCACCAACTCCATCATCACCTCAAGTTCATCCATCGGCACTTCAAAAATTAACTCATCGTGTACTTGAAGGAGCAATCGGCTCTTGACTTTTTTGGCCTTCATGGCATCAGCGACATCAATCATTGCTTTTTTGATGATGTCTGCGGCGGTTCCTTGGATGGGGGCGTTCATCGCGGTCCTCTCCCCGAAATTGCGGATGTTGCGGTTGCTTTGCGCCAGTTCCGGGATGAAGCGGCGGCGATTGAAAAGGGTGGACACGTAGCCATTGTATTTGGCATCTTGGATGGTATCGTCCATGTACTTCTTAATCCCGCTGTACGTCTCAAAATAATGCTCGATAAAATTGGCGGCCTCCCGCTGGGTAATATTCAAACTCTCCGACAGCCCAAAAGCACCCATCCCGTAAATAATCCCAAAATTGATGGCCTTGGCATTCCTTCTATGGTCGGAGGTCAAGGTTTCTTTCGTCAACCCGAAAACGTCCATGGCGGTTTTGCTGTGAATATCCTCCCCTTTTTTGAAAGCGTCCATGAGGGACTCTGTTTGGGACAAATGGGCCAGTATCCGAAGCTCGATTTGGGAATAGTCGGCACCTAAAATAACCCAGCCATCCTCGGACGGTATAAATGCCTTGCGTATCATCCGGCCTTCTTCCAAACGGATGGGGATATTTTGAAGGTTGGGGTCGACGGATGACAAGCGACCCGTCTGGGTCAGGGCCTGGTTGAAGATGGTATGGACTTTCCCGTCCTCATAGACCGCTTTTTTCAACCCTTCGATGTAAGTGGAATGAAGCTTCGTGAGGGTTCGGTATTCTAAAACTTTGCCGATGATGGGATGTTCATCCTTGATTTTTTCCAACACGTCGGCGCTGGTGGAATAACCGGTTTTCGTTTTCTTGCCGGAGCTTAACCCCAGGTTTTCAAACAGAATTTCCCCCAGCTGTTTCGGGGAGGCGATTTTAAATTCAACCCCTGCCAGTTGATGGATATCTTTTTCCAGCCCTTGGATGCGGGCTTTTAGGTCTTTGCCCATGGTTTCAAGAGTACCCATGTCAAGTTTCATCCCTTGGAACTCCATATCCGCTAACACATATGCCAGGGGAAGTTCAAGGCTTTCATATAAGCGGAGTTGTTTTTGTTCGTCCAGTTTTTGCGCGGCGACCGTTTTTAGTTCATGGACGGCTTGGGCGATGGAAACGCTGTGGCGGGCGATGCCTTCCACATCGGTTACCGAACGCTTGGCACCTTTCCCATACACTTCCTCATCATAAAGCACGTCCCCGGAATAGTCGTAGTACATGGCGACTTTTTTGAACTCTGGGCTTGCCTGGTTGGGGTCTAGGATATAAGTCATGAGCAATAAATCAAAGTCAACCCCTTGCAAATCAAACCCTCTCCATAAAAGGGCAACCCTGGCGCGTTTCAAATCAAAGTTAGCTTTGGAGATAGCAGCATTCCCCAAAAAAACCATGAATTTAGGGCTTTGGGCAGCAATTTCAAAAGGTACAAAATAGCTCTCGGTATCGTTGACCACGGCAATGCCCAAAATTTCAGCATCGTGGTAATTATCCTCAAAAATTTCAACGTGAATCGCAGATGGGCCATACGCCATTTTTTCTAGTTCTGACACTTCCCCAACGATTTTCAGGGGAAGTTCTTTTTTGGGCTCGGTGGGCTTGTTGGCGATGACCAGATTTTTTAGGAACGTGTTGAACTCCATTTCCCTGAAAAACACAGCCAGCTCCTCCACATTTGGGCCAATGTATTCCATCTCATCAAAATCCGGAACCCCAGGCACATCGCAGTGGATGGTCGCCATCTGTTTGCAAAGGCGGGCCTGGTCCATATTGGCCTCCACTTTCTCCTTCATCTTCCCTTTCAGCTCGTCCACATGGTCTAAGAAATTCTCCACGGTCCCATATTGCTTCAGGAGTTTGATAGCGGTTTTCTCCCCTACCCCGGGAATCCCAGGCAGGTTGTCGGAAGGGTCGCCCATGAGGCCTTTAAGGTCGATAATCTGCAAAGGGGTCAGCTCGAAGCGCTCCATGACGGCACTCGGGGTAAAGGCTTCCATGTCGGTCACGCCTTTTCTCGTGATGTGGACCGTCGTCTTATCCGTTGACAGTTGGAGTAAGTCCTTGTCCCCAGTGATGAGGTGCAGTTGGTCAAAACCTGCTGTTTCTCCCCGCTTGGCAAGGGTTCCAATGATGTCATCCGCTTCATAAGTCGGGATTTCCAATCGCTTGACCCCGAGCAAGTCCAGATACTTTTTTATCAGGTTGATTTGGGAACGAAGCTCGTCAGGCATGGGCTTGCGGCCATCCTTGTAAGTGTCTAAAAATTCATGGCGAAACGTGGTTTTCCCCGCATCGAAAGCCACGAACATGTGGGTATGCTCAAAGTCCTCCATGACTTTTTTCATCATGTTGATAAACCCAAAAAGCGCATTGGTATAAACTCCTTGGCTCGTTTTCATCAAATTACCGGTGTAAGCGGTGGCATAATAAGCCCGAAACATTAAACTATTTCCATCAATCAATACTAAAGTTTTCATGGTATCATCCGTCCTGTAGCTGAAATGGAGTAGCCTTTACAGAACTATCCCACTTGCGTATTATCTCTAATTTTATCATAGTTGCGGGGAATTGGG
>WRGF01000185.1 GCA_009787345.1 Turicibacter sp. | reverse complement strand
GTGTCCGCCGATTTGAACAATGCCCCACTCGGAAAGCCGGGAGCCATTATGGCAGCCGCCTTCCTAAAGGAATTCGTCGGCGACACCCCATGGATACACCTAGACATTGCCGGGACTTCCGAGTCCAAGGCTGCCCATGATCTAGGCCCTAAAGGCGGGACCGGTGTGATGGTTAGAACCATTGCGAAATACCTAGAAGGATAAAAGGATATGAAAAAGCGGGCTAAACCATGCCCGCTTTTTCATATCCTTTAAATTTGGTTAGGGCATGGGTGCATGGTGAAAGGTTGAAGCAGATCAAGCCACAATGGAATAGTTTATTTACAATTTAGGGAATAAGAGATTTGCAAAACAGGGAATATAACGTAAACAAAATGCGTAATAGATTTAAATCAAAATAGGGAATAGAAACTTGCGTCGCACTGATTTATGTGCTATAATCACCTCAAGATAGGTGGTGTAGCATGTACAAAAAGAGATTGATTGACGATTTTTTAAGGGAATACCAGAATAGTAAATTTGCCTTGCTCCTTGAAGGGGCAAAAGCAACAGGAAAAACCTCCACGGGAAAACAGCTAACCCAGCAATCATTTTATTTGGGTCGTCCTGTTCAACGTGAAGTAATTGAGGCAAATCCTGATTTGTTATTTGTAAATTCACAGGACATATTAATAGATGAATGGCAATGGCTGCCTGAAATTTGGGAAGTAGTGCGTCGAAAAGTTGATGAGGGCTACGAAGGCTCTATTTTATTAACAGGAAGTTCGCCAAGCCTTAATCCTAGAATCCACAGTGGCTCTGGGCGTATTTTACGATTTAAAATGAGACCACTTAGTATAGAAGAAAGAGAATTAGACATACCTCAAATTAGGTTATCACAGCTTTTAAAGGGAAAAATTCCCCAAAATTTTTCCTATACGACGGAAATAACTATAGAGAATTATTTAGACGAAATATTTACATCAGGCTTTCCAGGAATCCGAAATGAAACAGAGCGTTTTCGCACTAAGTCGATTCAAAGCTATGTGGACAATATTATCCATCACGATTTGCTGGAAAACGATATTGTTATTAGAAAACCGTTAGTTATGAAGGCATGGTTAGCTGCATATGCAGCAGCCACAGCGACAAATGCTTCTGGGCAAACGATTGCAGATGCAGCTTTTTCCAATGGAGAAGGGAAACTTTCCTCAAAGACAATACAAACTTGCCGTGAAGCCCTGCAAGGGATTGGGATTATTGAGGAAGTTCCCAGTTGGTTGCCATTCGGTTCGCTATGTGCAAATTTAGCTAAAACCCCGAAACATTTTTTAGTCGATCCCTCTTTGGCGGTTTCATTGCTTAATGTCAGTAAAAAGAACCTCATGTTAGGGCGCCGTATTCCCCAAACGGTAGGAAAGTTGAATAAAACTTTTTTAGGTCAGCTCTTTGAGTCCCTAGTCTATCAATCGTTGGCAACTTATTCGGAAATAAATGAGTCGCATCTTTCCCACCTGCGATTGCGAAGCAGGGATAAAGAAATCGATTTCATCATTCAAAAAGAAGATGTACTTATTGCGATCGAAGTTAAATCAAAAGCAAAAGTAGAGGCTAAAGACGTCGAGAATCTCCATTGGTTTGCCGAAAAAGTTAAGGATGAATATGATGTCGTTAAAGTCGTGATTAATGTTGGGCCATATTCTTACTTGCGGGAAGATGGTGTGTTGGTGGTTCCACTTGCATTATTTGGTTGTTAAAACGTTCATAGTTCCCAACACAAGTGCTATCCGAAGCGGTTTACTTCGACAAACCTAAATATTTCTTCTAAAATCGCCCATACTAATGGAAAACTCAAGGAGATGATGGCGCTGGACAAGGCGATGGATTACGAAGTGAAATACCTATTGGACCCGCTGAAAACACTGGATGGCTTTGGGAATTTATCCGCGGACGTCATTGAAAAATTTGGGATGGAGGGTTTTAAGGAGATTGCCGTCCAATTTTTAGAAACCCCCGCACGGGAATTTGACGGGAAGGGATGGCTCAATCGGGTGCGCAATAAAGGCAAGGAACTGGAATTGACCTACAAAAAACGTTTTGACGTTGAGGAAACTTTGAAAAAAACGTTGCAATTAGCTGAAGGTGAAGGGTTTTCAGTGACGGGCGATGACTATGCTGTCGAGGTAGACTGGGGCTACAAAAAGCAGACCCTCAGCTTCGGGAACACGAAGGAAGCGGGAAAAAAATTCAAGCGGCTGACCCTTCCCGACCGTGGGGAATCCATCGAATTGCTATTGGATAAGGCACCTGGCAAGTGGGAAAAATGCTTTGACCGTAAGCTGCTGGAAAACACACGTATTTTTGGCCCTGTCATTTACCGGAAATACACCGGGGAGTTTGAAGGTGAAGAAATGGTCATCGAAATCTGGCCAGTCCATGGGGAATACCTCGTGGAAGCCTCGTTCAAGGAGAAAAAATACAAGGCAGCCTATAAGCGCCGGGAACTCCTCTTCCGTTTTTTGGACGCAGAAGGTTGGGTATTGTACCAGGATGGGTTAAAGACGCAGGCGATATTAAAAGAAGCAGAATAATCCCGAAAAGCGTTGGGATTATTCTGCTTCTTTAATTTTTCTCTAAAACATATTCCCGTATTGCAAAAGCAACCCCATCTTCATCGTTTGATTTGGTCACTACATCGCACAGGGCTTTCACTTCTTCTTCGGCATTTTCCATGGCGATGGAGAGGCCGGCGGCTTCCATCATGGGGACATCGTTGAAGTTATCCCCAATGGCTATGGTATTTTCCATGGGAATCCCATAATGCTTTGCCATCTGGGCAAGGCCCGTCCCTTTATGCCCAAGGTCGCTCATGATTTCCACGTTGTTGCGGTGGCTGCTGGTGAAGCCCAGCCCTTGGAAAGTCTTTAACCGGTTTTCAATCACTGATTTTTTGGCGGGGATTAACGTAGATACGAAAAATTTAAAGATTTCCATGCCTTCTTGCTGGGAGATTTCTGAAAACTGAGTGAAAAATTGGCTCCCAACGGAGCGGAGATATTCCAAGAACCTTTCGACGTTGATACCCGCTGTAGCATCGGGAGGCAAAAGTTCGAAGTCCTTTTGCGCCCGCTCCAAGAAAGAATCAATGGTAAACACCCCTTTGTTGGTGTAGAGTTTAAACGGGTGTGCGCCGCCTTGGAGGTAGTCGAAAATCTCGGCGGCCAGGTTCATGTCCATGCCCACGCTGTGGATCGTTTTCCCTTCGGTGTAAGTGATGGCTCCGTTGCTTCCTGCGACCGGAAGGGTCAGCCCATACTCCGAATCCATAAATTGATTCAGGGCATCGTGGGGGCGACCGGAACAAAGCATGACAATATGCCCCGCCGCCTGTGCGTCCTTGATGGCCTGTAAATTGCCCTCGGTGATTTCGTGATTGCTGTTGAAAAGGGTACCGTCCATGTCGATTGCGATGAGTTTCATTAAGATTCCTCCCGATTAAAAAGTGCAACAAGCCCATTTACGCAGAGGTAAAAGTTGTGCCTGAAATGGCATCGAATCTGGGTGGGTTTCCCATAATCGGTGACATGGTTATCATCCCATTAATGGAGTATACCTTCCTAACAGAAGGCGGGGACCCCGCCAAATTTTAACTCGGAGTGGCTTGTGGAACTAGATTGCATAACCTAAGATAAGGCAATCCTCTTCTGACGAATAGGACCGCCCGTTTTGTAAGTTTAAATGGTCTAAAAATTCTCTAGAAGCATATAATAAAAACACAGGGGGTTATCCCTGTGTACCAGATTTATTCCTCCGGTTGGGAAGTGGCCTTTATAATTTCCGTGAAGAGTTTGATTAAGGCCGTATCAGGATTAATAATGGCTGTGGCTAGGAGAATGCACGCTCCTAGCCCTTTTACGATGAGTTCGAAAACTTTCATCATAAAACCACCTACATAAGATGCGTAACAAGCCTGGTTATGAAGAGAAGAAAATTGTGCCTGTAAGGATTCCGAGTCTGGGGGCTTTTCCAGAAACGGGAGCCTGAAAGGTCAGTATTCATCTCGGAATGGATTGTGAAGCTCGATTGCAATCTAGAATTGATGATAGGTAGGCAAGCCTACTCTCCAATTCTACCACAAAATCCAACAAAATTCCACCGTTATAAAATTAGATAGCTCTTTAAAGGAATCTCATTTTAGCAGTTCCCCAGTAAAACTTAGTTTTAAGTTTTCAAAACAGAAGGATACCAATGGTTTTTTGGGATTCTTCTGTTTCGTTTTTGAGCCCGTCGGCTTTCCACTATTTTTCGCATTAATTTGGGATGCATATATAATTCCCTAATCCTTGTCATACAGTTATAAAAAGTACTTTAAAAAGTGGCACGGGGTTTTGTGTCACTATTGTATATCAACAAGGAGGACCTATGGAAACTATCATACACCAAATTCAACAATTTATCTGGGCCTATTTAACGATTCCCCTGCTCTTTGCCGTGAGCCTTTTTTTCACGTTTTACCTCGGGGGGGTGCAGTTTAAATTTGGCACAATGTTCAAATCCCTCACCGCTAAAAATGGCGGGGATGACGTAACTCCCCTTCAATCTTTGTTCATGGCTTTGGGGGCGAAAGTCGGGGTCGGTTCCTTGGCGGGGGTGGCTATTGCCCTGACCGTCGGCGGCCCGGGGAGTATTTTTTGGATGTGGGTGAGCACTTTCATCACGACGGCTGCTTCGTTTGCCGAGAGCACCCTGTCCCAAATCTTCAAAATGCGGGACGAGAACCGTTTTATTGGCGGGCCGGCTTTTTACATTCGCGACGGGATGAAAAGCAAGTCGGCGGCCATCGCATACGCCATTATCATTATCCTGACGTATACTTTTGGATTTTCTGCTGTACAAATCAATACGATTGCGGCTTCATTTGAAAATTCCTTGCAAATTCCCCCACTTTGGACAGGGATTTCCCTAACGATTCTCACAAGCTTCATCCTCATGGGAGGGGCTGCCGGGATTACGAAGCTCGTATCGAAAATCGTGCCCGTTATCGCCATTTTTTACATTGGGCTAGGGGCTATCGCCATCTTCACGAATTTACATTACGTCGGCGAATTTTTTTCTGTCATAATCAGCGACGCATTCACCGGCTCCTCCATCGTTGGGGGCACTCTCATGGGGACGTTGATGGTAGGGCTTCAGCGGGGGATTTTCTCCAATGAAGCGGGCCTGGGTTCAGGTGCCCACGCCGCTTCCATGACCAACAGCGAAAATCCCACGGAACAGGGGTACATCCAGGCTTTTGGCGTTTACATCACCACCTTTTTGGTCATCACCATTACAGCTTTTATGCTGATGGTAACCAACGCGCCTACGGTCATGGGGCAGGGGGAGCCCATCCATGTCACCCAATATGCCATGTCCACCCTGTTCGGTCCTATCGGCAACTATTTGCTCACCCTGGCGATTTTCTTCTTTGGGTTCAGCACCGTCCCCACCGCCTATTTTTACGGGGAATCCAACATCCGGTTCCTAACGAAGCATAAAGGGGCGGTCATGGTCCTTCGCCTCCTCGTCATGGCCGTAGTCTTTGCCTCGGCGCTGACTTCTTCGGGGTTCATCTGGAACTTGGTGGATTTAGGGACAGGGGCAACTTCCACCATCAACCTCATCGCCCTCATCGTCCTCTCCACCCAAGTGAAAAACGCCCTCCATTTCGATGACACCCATAAGAAATTGAAGAAACGGCGCATATGAGAAGGTTCATCAAAAGATATTGCATTTTGGGCTTTTCTACAGCTGAAAACTCACACTCTATTTCCCGCCATTTCCAACAATTTTCAGCTAATATTTCCCAGGAGATTGCCTAATTCGGGTAATTTCCCGTTTTTATAATAGCCTTCGCAGGGCTTGGAAACCTTGTCGCTAAACGACGCAAGAAAAATCGATAAATGAAAAGACTTGAATGCCTTGGAGTGTTCAAGTCTTTTTTTGATTTCATAGTATCACCTATGGACTAGGTTTTGAGGGAAATTTTCTCGCTGACACAAACGTGTAAAAAATGTATAAAAGGGAGCATTCGGGCATTTTCGCTAATTTCCGACATATTTTGTACAGATGATTCTTCTTCCCGCACTTACAGGAAGGGGTTTCAAAATTCAGATTTAGCGAGGAGAGGGATTATGGGAAAAACTTCGAAAACTCCGATGAAAAAGTCATTGGCGGTTTCATTGGCGGTCTTGAATGCCACGGGAGCCTTGTCGCCAATCACGCCAAGCGCCCTTTACCGTGGGCGAACGGCACTTGCCTATGGGGAGGATGTTGAGCCGGAAGCGTATTATACCGTCCTTGAAATCCACGACATGAAGGATGAACTGCTAATAGACAAAGAGGAAATAGCCCCCGGCGATGAAAAGGATGCTAAAAAATACGCCCCCCTTGTGGGAAAAAATATTCCAGACGTTACAAAAACCTATGCAGATAGCGAAATCGCTGAGGAAGACGTTCAAAAGAAGGATGGGGAAAAGCATCAAGGTGAAACAAGTGATATTGAAGTTGAAGCCCATGCACCTGTTGCTGGAATATTAGAAAATGAGGACGTGCAGGCATGGCTGTCCCATCCGGCATATGCCCGCCACAGGTTGGTTAAAAACGAGGAAGGGCTGGCAACGGGAATCGTCATCTATTTCCGGTCAAGTTCCATTGAAGAAGTCCCCCAATACGTGCGTGAAAACCCTAATGAAACCCATTTTAATCGGCATGCCGGGGGATGGGTGGAAGTACCGGGAAGTCGCCAACAGACCACAAACCGTGAATGGGCAGAGAGTTTCTATCCAAATTTCCGCGAGCTAGAGCCTGTTCGGGAATCGGTGGCGACGGTGACCAGCAAACGGGAGGAAACCACTGATTTTAATGAAGTGCCTGATTGGGTCATTGCCAATAAGGAACGTTATGGATTTCAGGTAGGGGAAGAGAAAACGATCTGGACTGTTACGAAAGAAGTGTTTACAGGGGAGCGGGTTGAAACGGAAGATAAGTCGAAGATTCCACCCTCGGTTATGGAAGAAGGCGAAGGCGGGGAACGCTTTGGTTTCACCCGTTCAGGGATTCGCACCCGCAAGGAAGTGAGCGCGACAGGCGAGCAAAATACAGCCGATTCTTTTGATGGGATTTCCCCACTTGCGATGGCGTCATATGAAGCGGGGGAGAATAAATTCAATGTCCAAGGGCCTGTCCATGTGGGATATGAGAGAACTAACGAGCAAGTTATTACCCAGGAGCAGTTGGAAGCTGGCGACTGGGTTCATTTTGAACGGCATCCCTCGGTATTTGAACTGTATGAGAAGCAGGTTTTTACCACCGACAGAGTGAATCCAGTGCTGGAATCTTATCCAGGGATTACAGATGAAATCCGGAACAATCCCGCATTTGGTTTCCGCCGAGTTTTAGGGGAGTATCAATGGGGGGAATTACAGAATGCCCCGACATTGCCTAGCTCGGATGGGAGGAACTTACAGCAAGTAGGAAGCCCTATCTCGAAAGAAAATGTCGCTTTCAATCAACTTTCCGATGCAAATGGTGAGCAGTTAGCATCGCCTCCGGCGATTCCGAGCATTGTGTGGTATGAAGGGGAGAAGTGGCAAGTGGTGGGGGGCAGGACAACTCCTGTTTATACTGGGAATTATGATGGGAACCAGGATTGGAGCGGGGCTTGGGCAACTGGGATTGCAAGCGTTCGGGGGACTTTGTTAGGTTGGGTCGCTCCTGGATTTCCCGTTCAAAATGTCCTTCACGGTGACTTGGCTCTGACGAACCAGACCACTGCCCAACAAGCCCAAAACGGAGGTTGGTGGCGGTTACCAATCATAGAAGGGGTACATTACAGACGAAATCATGCGGGTCAGCCCTTACCGATGTCAGGACATTCTTGGAGTGGGCCACTTTCAGCAGCGCCTGGGAATACGTTTAATTCCGCCACGAGGTTAGCGATTATTGAGCATGGTTATTTATACATGCATTTTACGGTGCTACCCAATGGTCAGGTCCGATGGCATAAGTTCCTTCCTAATTTCAATTACGAGTCGACGTTTAATTTGCAAAGGATCCAATACCGCGAAGGGCTGCCTCTTTATGATTGGTACGCCTATCGGATGGAGCAACGCCAACGGGAAATCCCGAAATATTTGGTATGGGATAAATTTCCGGTCTATCAATGGACTTGGGATGGGTACAAGGTAAAACAGTTAGAGTATGAAATTTTCTCGTGGAATGAATCGGAATTCAAGACGGTCAACCAAGTCGACAAGCGTTCTGTGTATAGTTGGTATCAGAGGGGCTATGAAGAAGTAAAGACCCCGAAATTTGAAGTTTGGCAAGTCAAAGAGGATGCTTACTACACTTGGCAACTGGAGATGATAGAAGAAATTCTGGCATATGAGCCCCCGAAAGAGCCGCAGGAGCCAGAGTTGCTGGAGCCCCCGAAAGAGCCGCAAGAGCCAAAGTTGCCGGATTTGCCAGAATTGACGGATTTGCCAGATTTGCCGGATTTGCCAGATTTGCCGGATTTGCCAGAATTGTCGGATTTGCCAGAGTTGCCGGAGTTACCAGAATTGCCAGAGTTGCCAAAAGAGCCAGAGTTGCCGAAAGTCCCAGGCCTACGGGAAGAGCCAACTTTGCCCGTACTCCAACCACTTCCTACAAGGTCCGTTGCTACCCGTCCTGTACCAACTAGGACGGCAACGCCTTCGATGCCGCAAACCCCTGTCTCCCGCACCCGCCGTCAATTACCCCAAACGGGGGCATCTGAAAATACTGCTCCATTTCTTGGGGCAGGGCTTTTAGCCTTTGGGGGATTGATTGCTAAGTTTCGTAAAAAGAAATAGCCCGTAAAAAAGCCTTCAGGCAACTGAAGGCTTTTTTACGACCATCGAAAAATCCCCAACGGCTTCAGTGCAGGGCACTTTAGGCGTTGGGGATTTTCGGCCTTGCTCCCGCCAAACGAATGGCTAGGACGTCGGGTGAAAGTCAAGGTGGTTTTGAAGGGAGGCGGATCTGGCTGGGATACGCCTAATATGAATTGCTTATTACATGACTCATTATACCAAGTCCCAGCCGTCCGTGCTTTCGAAAAATTTAGGTTTGTTATAGATATATTCAGATTCTACATGAGAAAATAATTAAGTTGGGTGATTAAGAGGTTGAAAAGGCAGGAAACCAAAAAAATGCTAAAAATTACTCTTGCCGAAGTATATTTCCATCCAAATAGCAGATAATGAGAATAGATATCAACGAATGAAACGATGGGGAAATAAAAAGCCGCCCCTTGGGACGGCTCGTCAACCTATTTTAAATCGAAAGATTGGCAATCTGTTTCTTGTGCAGCTTTGGGTTCTGCAACATGTGCACCGACAACGATTTCGGATAATCCGCAAGAGCTTCCAGACTCGTTGTGGGAACAGTTGCTAATGGAGCAACGAATAACAGCCATGGTTGTTCCCTCCTTTATTAAATTTGCCAGTTGGTGGATTTTGGATTCCTCTTCAAGCGACCTCCAAATGGTTACCTTTAATATGCCCCAATTCGGAGGGGTTATGCCTTTTTTAAGGTTTTTTAGTGGGCTTGCTCGGGCAGTGGCATCCGTTTTTGGTATGGGGACAGCCGATGCATTTCGCCCCGCTTCGTTTTTCTTTGGCGATTTTAGCGATGGCACAGCCGATAATGACCAAAAGGATGACGATGACAATTAAGTTTTCCATGTTAGGCTAGCCTCCTATGCTAATGCCTTTTTTTTGGCGTATGCCAGACGTTCCCCTTTTATCATGAGGTAGGTGATGTAGCCTCCGATGAGAAGGACGGCAATCATTCCGGGGATAAAGCCCGCTCCCAATGCGCCTGTGGTCACTAACGTTCCAATTTGATAAGTCAAAAAGGCGACGATGTAGCCCATGCCAAATTGAAAGCCGATGGCTCCCCAGAGCCATTTTTTATTTTCCAGTTCCGCATTCATGGCACCCAGGGCAGCGAAGCATGGCGGTGTGAACAGGTTGAACATCAAGTAAGACAGAGCCGCAACTTTTGTCAAACCCATAATCCCCGCTACGCTGTCACCACCGCTGATGAGAGCTAATTCGTCAGTGTTGATGAAGTTGGTTATGCCATAAACAACAGCTAGCGTCCCCACTACGTTTTCTTTGGCGATGAACCCGGTAATGGCGGCAGCCGCCAGTTGCCATGCCCCAAAACCAAGGGGAACCAATAACAGGGCGAAAGGTGTTGCAAGGCTTGCAAGGATGCTAGTGCTTTGCGCCCCATCGGCAACCACATTCAAATTCCAGTCAAAAGTCTGCATCAACTGGATGGTGGCATTGCACAGCAAAATAATGGTCCCAGCTTTTAGGATAAAAGCCTTTGCCTGCAAGAACGACTCAACGGCGGCCCGTTTAATGCTTGGAAAACGGTATTCCGGCAACTCCATGATGAAGTAAGCGCGGCTGCCCCGTTCCCCTGTAATCCTCACCACAATAAATGCCCCGGTGACAATCAGGAAAATCCCCACGAAATACATGGTTGTCCCCACCCAAGCGGCTTCGTTAAAGAATACCCCAGCGAACAAGGCGATGACCGGCAGTTTGGCCCCGCATGGCATGAAAGGGGTGAGCATAGCGGTTGTCCGTCGCTGCCTCACGTTTTTGATGGTGCGGGTTGACATGATTCCCGGAATGGAGCAACCGGTCCCGATGACCATAGGGATGATGGACTTCCCGGACAGCCCCACCCGCTTGAAGAATTTGTCCATGACCACGGCAACACGTGCCATGTAACCGCAATCTTCCAATAACGACAGCAAGAAAAAGAGCACGATGATTAAAGGCAAGAACCCGACCACAGCCCCGACGCCCCCGATAATCCCGTCCAATAAGATGACCCGCAGTACCGGTGCGATTCCCCCTCCGAGCAAGCCTTCTACCCAAGCATAGAACCCGTCAATCCAGCCCACTAAAGTGTCTGCGAAAAAGGGACCGACGGAACTTTGGGAAATAGAGAACACCGTCCACATGATGAGGGCGAAAATCGGAAACCCGAGCCATTTATGGGCAACCACCCGGTCCACCGCGTCTTGTTTTGTTTGCTTGTTGGCAGTGACTTTTCGGCGCTCAACTTCTGCGATAATCCCTTGCACCCATTCATACCTTTTTTTGTCCGATGCTTCAACCGCTTCTTTATTGGAAATGTCCACTTCAGAGCTATCAAACGGGGCTTTTTGGGATTTTCCCTTCGATAAGATGGCAAATTCAAGAAGTCCTTTTAAGCCATTGTGCCCTTTGGAGGTGGCGATGGTTTCAATGATGGGACAGCCTAGGTTATAGGACAAGGCTTCAACTGAAATGGATATCCCTTTCTTACGGTTCAAGTCACATTTGTTAAGGGCAACCACGACGGGTATCCCCAGTTCAAGAAGCTGCGTGGAGAAAAATAGGCTGCGGCTCAAGTTGGTAGCATCCACGATGTTAACAATGACATCGGGGTTTTCCTGTTGGACGAAATCACGGGTGATTGTTTCCTCGGCGGTGAAAGGGGACATTGAATAAGCCCCTGGCAAGTCCACGGCAATTATTTCTTCATTCCCTGCCACCCATTTCTTCCTAACGGGTGCTTCTTTTTTATCAATGGTAACCCCGGACCAGTTCCCGATTTTCTCCACTTGCCCGGTGAGGGCGTTGAACAACGTGGTTTTCCCGCTGTTTGGATTTCCTGTCAATGCGATTTTCATAACTTTTCCTCCAATTACACCAAAATAGCTTCAGCCAAGTCGCGGTCGATACTATACCGAGCGTCCTTTACCGAAATGACAAAGTTTTCCCCAAGTGCGGATAATATGGTGACCGTTTGCCCTTCGTAGCATCCAAGGGAAAAAAGAAAGTCTTGCATGTCTTCGTCTTCGGTCTGAACCCCTGTTATCCAATAGGGCGTATTGAGCTGCGCGGACGCTAAATGAGTTGCTTTCCCCACCGGATTTTCCCTCCCTTGGCGATACTTGATGACACGTTTTCCCTGAAATGCCTGATCCATGCCATGACCCCCTTTTGAGTGTGAGAATAATTATCAATGATTAAATATATGAGAAGCCCGTGGCGAATATACACTTTTTCCACACTTTTTGCCGTGAATTCCTTTCCCATTTTGGAACATACTAAAAAAGTCTTGAAAAAACCCTAAACATGCGTTATAATTGGACTATACCAATTTAAGACTTTAAGGAGGCGTTCAAATGTTGAAGCTGGTTTTAGCAAATGACGAAAAGGAAATTTCCCAAAAAGCATATGAAATTATGGAGCAGGAGATTAATTCCAAAGACGATGTGACGCTAGGATTGGCAACGGGTTCGTCACCAGAAGGCATTTATGAGCTGTTTCGCACGAAAAAGCCAAAAACCAACCATGTCACCACGGTTAATTTAGATGAATATTTGGGGCTTGAGGGCACGCACCCGAAAAGTTACCGCCATTTTATGAACGAAAAATTATTCAACCACCTGCCATTTAAAGAAACGTTCGTACCAGACGGCGCACACCCAATCTCCGGCGAGGAAGCTGCTAAAGAATACGACGCTATTTTGAACGACCATCCCGTGGACCTGCAACTGTTAGGGATTGGCGAAAACGGCCACATCGCATTCAATGAACCAGGGGCTTCGTTTGATGCAGGGACCAATGTCACTGACTTGACAGAATCCACTATCAACGCAAACAGCCGTTACTTCAAGACGAAAGACGAAGTGCCAACCCAGGCAGTTACCATGGGTATCGCTTCCATTCTAAAAGCTAAGAAAATCCTGTTGATTGCCTCCGGCGAGAAAAAAGCCAAGGCCATCAAGGAACTGATTGAGCTGGCACCCACAGAAACCATGCCTGCAACAGCCCTGAAAAATCACCCAGATGTCACCATCGTCGTGGACAAAAAAGCGGCTTCGCTGCTCAACGAAAAACAACTAAAACAATACAGCAAAATGTCGTCCTAATCACGCAAAGGTGCCTCCCCGTCAAATGTTTGACAGGGAGGCACCTTTTTTGGTGATGGATTAGTCCGCAGTTGGCGCCCATTCAGCGTTGCCAAATACATGCGTTCCAGGTTTTTTAAGCAACCGCCCGCAAAGGATGGCAATCACCCAGGTCAGGATGGCGATCCCCAAAAAGAGGATCGGCAAGTGGATGGTTTCGATAAAGAATCCCATGGCTAACACACCCAAAGGGCTGCTTAAATTGGAGATTAACGTTAAGAGGGAGTCTACTTTCCCAAGGATGCGTTCTGGGACTTCCTTTTGGATGAAAGCCCCGAACAGAGCGTTCAAAAGAGCAAAGAGGAATAGCACAGCAAACAAAGAGAAGTTAAAGAGCCAAAATGCCAGTGGATGCCCCACAAACCCGCTCAAAAACGATAAGGCCAAGGGAATGGCCGTGGCACCCACAGCGAAAACCCACTTAGATAAATGCTCAATGCCGAGCCATTTTTTGAAGCTACCTGCCAAGATTCCACCCAAAAGCATGCCCAAAGCCGCGATTCCAAAAGTAAGGGTAGGGGGCTGTTCAAAAATCAGCGTGACGATAAAAGGGAGGCCCACGTTGAAGATTGGGGGAAACAATAAACTGATGAATGAAACTAGGAAAGCCAGCTTAAAGATTAACGGTTTCTCATGTTTCAAAAAGTGGACGCTTTCCGCTAAATCCGTACGGGTCGTTTTCCATAAGTTTCCGACTTTTTCCAATTTTTCGTGGGGAATTTGAATGAATAAATCGACAATTGCCGACAACATAAACAAGATTCCAGAAAACAGGGTGATGTGATAAATTCCGACGATGCCAAAGAGCACCCCACCAACGATGGAACCGCCAATGAGCCCAAGAGCACCAATCGCTTGGAACATCCCATTGGCTTCAACCAAAGCCTCTTCTTCCACGATTTTTGGCAAGGTCGCTACGAAAACCGGTCCCGCCAAAACGGTCACAGCCATCATGGCAATCCGTAGTGCCGTAATGTTCCAAAACGTGTAGGACTGGGTTAGAAGCAATCCCAGTAAAATAAAACTCCCAATCCCTTTCAAGAAATCGAAAAGGACAATCATCCACTTTTTATTGATCCTATCGGCAATGACCCCGCCCAGAGGGGTTAGGATGATGGATGGAACCAAGGTCAGGGCGCTCATCACCCCGAGCAACGCTGCCGACTGGGTGAACTGCACCAAGAATAAAATCATGGCAAACCCCAGTACATTTCCCCCTAGAATACTGATGATTTTACTGGCTAATACTAATTTAAAATTCCCACTAAACTTCCTTTTCTGTTTCATACCCAATTTCCTCCCTGTTATTTCTTAAAGACGCTGGTGATGATGGCTGTCACGGGAATAATCACCCATGCCGGGTGCCAAAGCCCATGCCACGCCCCTAAATATAAATAAATGGCAACAGCTAGCGGCACCACAATAGACGATAATGATTTGCGTCGCCTAAATCGGTAAAGGGAATCAGTGACGAGGGCTGTCATGGGAATAAGCGCCCATGATGGATTCCAAATCCCCCAGACGAACCCGCTGAGAAGGAATACTGCCACTGAAATAGGCACCCAAATGTCACTCAGCCGATTTTTATGCTTTTTCTTGACCTCAGGCTCGATTATGTCCTCTATATCCAGGTCATCATCGTTAGAAATATGCAGTTTTTTGCTGTCACTATCTTTGTCAATTCGAATTTTAACCCCGCTAGCATTGATATTCACCGTTTTGCGGCTGTGTTCTCTTTCTTCTGGTTCGATGCTATAAGCTTCTTTTAATTCTTCAATATCCCCAAACTGAGCAATAACGGTACCCAATGCCTCTTGCTCATTTTTTCCATCTGCCAGCAAATCGTCGTATTTAGCTTCCATGGATTCTAAAATAGTTTGCTTAAGTTCCAACATTTCCTCAGTTTCAGGGAAGTCCCGAAACATAGCATCCACATAATTTTCTAAGATTTTCATTTTAACCATTCCTCTCGATAAATGTATTGATGACATCCTTGGTCAATGCCCATTCCCGGCATTTTTCCAAATAGTAATCCCGTCCCACATCGGTAATTTTGTAGTACGTCCGGCGGCGCCCATTAGTTTCCTCACCGTAGTAAGCCGTAATGAGCTCTTTTTTCTGCAAACGGGCAAATGCCGAATAAAGGGTGGTTTCTTTAATCTGGTAATTGCCCTTAGTCATTTCCTCAATCCGCTTGCTAACCTCATAACCATAAGAGTCCCCCCTGTTCAGCAAGGACAAAATAATGGTATCGTTATAGCCGCGGATCACATCGCTGCTAATGGTATCCAAATGATTCACCTCCTGAGATAAACATCCCAAATCAGGGATTTGCTTTTTACTTCGTCTGTCGTAGTATAAGCCTATTATACATACTCCGACTGTCGTAGTAAACCCCTTTTTGAAAAATAATTGAAATTTACTCCATTTGTCGGGGTAAATTTAAAATCGCACAAAAAATCCATGAATAAAATGTAAATCCTTGACGGAATGTGATATGATGGTAAAAAGATCGAAAAACGGAGGATTTTGCTTTGAATAGTTCCAGTTTTCAAAACGTCTTGAGCCAACAATTTTACCTGCCAGAAACTTGGCTCTTAAACGAGTACCGCCAAGTAAAAACACCTGCATCCGTTAAAGAATCCCTGGAAGTGGTGCGAAAAAATGAGTTCAGCAAAAGCGACATTTGGTTCAAGCCAGATGCCGTGGATTTTGTGAGGGAATCTTATAAAAACCGCTCCAAAGTGGGTGCCACCGCAAAGGAAACTCCGATTTTTGGGATTGATAAAAGCGTGTATCCCACCCTTGCCCAGTTAAGCCCCGCTATGAAAGACGACTATTTTAGATGGCGCCGTGAGTTTTTGAATAACATGGCAACGGGTGCCAATACTTATCACCTGCATATTTTCGTTGGGGAGTTGGCTAATTATACTTTCAATGCCAGTGCGGCTTTCAATTTGTCAATGCTTGCCCATCTCAAACGGATTTTTCAGCAAAATACCATGTTTTACGAATTTGTGTGTGATGTACTGGATGATTTGCTCCTGGAAGCGAAAGGCAAATCCAATGGCAAAGCACCGATCTATCTAAAAATGCGTGGGGAGACCGAGCTTTACTATGCCATGGAGCGTTATCATATCCGGGAGAATGGGACGGATGCCAGCAATGGCAGCCTTGCAAAAATTTCCATCAACACTTGGAAGAACCACTTTGAAAAACCCCGGAAAAACCAATTTTTCAAAGAACACCGCCCCAAGATTTATAAGGTTTTCAAAGAATGCTTACAGGTTTTGGATGAGGTTTACCGTGACAATGGGACCAGTTTATTTGAGATGCTTTATTCGGTCCATGAAGAAAAAAAAAAACTCCCCTTATTTGCTGATGTCCCGGCAGTTTACCGCAAGGAAAAGCCCATCGTGGACCGGACCATAGAGGTGGTCAGCTTCAGCGATGAAATGGCGCCTATCCTGAAAAATTACTACCGCATGTCGGAAAACGTCACCCGGACCCTCCAAGGGGAAAAACGGCAGCTGAATCTTGATGGCGGGGTTTTGCCAGACGGCCTGTTTGAACGGATGATTGAACAGATGCAGCCTAAGGCAAAAGACAAAAAAGTCCCGGAACCTATCGTGTTCGTGCCGGTTGAAGTTAAGTTCGACGACTCAAAAATCAGCCGCTTGAAGCAAGAAACAGATGCCTTGGTACAAGAGGTAGAGGAGCGCATCGAAGAGGATACAGCTGCTGCTCAGACAACTCCACCTCCAGTAAAAGCCCCCAATACTATGTCCCTTGAAGAATTTTTCTCCAAAGGCAGTGAGTCGGAGGATACAAAAGAATTGGTAGAATCCCTTGCCGACTTGGAAAAGGATTTCCTAAAACAATTCAAAAATGACAAATTAGACAAAAAGACTGCCCATGTATTCCTGAAGGCAAAAGGGAAAATGCTCGGGAGCGTCTTGGGCCAACTCAACGAAAAAGCCCAGGAAACCCTCGGGGATAACCTGATTGAAGAGGTGGATGGCAACTTGGAAATCCTGGAAGAATTCCTTGGGATTTTAGGGCAGTTTTAATTGATTACGAAAACTCGGCGCTTTTTGCCGGGTTTTAGAAAGTTGGTTTAATATGAAAATTAAAAAAAGAGACTCGGCGGCAATCTTAAATGCCCTTAATGGTGGGGTCGTTCCCAGCCGGGGGATCCAGCATGTGATGGTGGGGCGCACGGATGAGGCCAAGCAGATTATGTCAGACCTTGATCAAATCAAGGAAGGCGGCTCGGTCATCAAGTTTTTTGTCGGCGCCTTCGGAAGCGGGAAATCCTTTATCCAGGGATTTATCAAGCAGCTTGCCTTTAATGAACGATTTGTGGTGGCATCCGCAGATTTTTCCGCGGAGCGGAGGCTTTATGCCAACGACGGGAAAGCCGCGGCGCTTTATACGGAAATCATGATTAATTTGTCCACCGCTACCATGCCGGAGGGGAACGCCCTTCCGGGTATTTTAGATAAGTGGATCAATGGGGTAGTTGAGCATATTGCCGAAGCACGGGGTGAAGATTTTCCAGATTTGCAGGATCCTAATTTTTTGCGTGCCGTTGAGAAACAGATCCGGGCAGATATCCTTAAAATGGACGAAATGACAGGTGGCTTTGACTTTGCCAATATCCTGGTTCGCTACTTCCAGGGCTTCGTCTTGGATGATGAGCAAAAGCAGCGGGATTGCCTAAGATGGCTGCGGGGCGAATATAAGACGAAAACCGAGGCGAAAAATGACCTTGGGGTGCGTGAAATCATTACCGATGCCAACTGGTACAACTACATCAAATTGATGAGCCAGTTTTTCAGGACGATTGGCTACTCAGGCTTCGTGCTTAACTTGGATGAAGCCATCAACCTTTATAAGATTTACCATGCGGGTGCCCGGGAGAAGAATTACGAGACCATCCTCCAGATTTTTAACGACATCCTTCAGGGGAATATCGACGGCCTTTACATTACGTTTGGCGGGACGCCCGAGTTTTTAGAGGACGAACGCCGCGGCTTATTCAGTTATGGTGCCTTGAAACGCCGTTTGGAGACCAACAAATACGAAAGCCAGGAGCACCGTGACCTGATCCAGCCGGTTATTAAGCTGACACCCCTTAAGGCAGATGAGATGTTTATTCTGCTGACCCGCCTTCGTGACATCCATGCGGCTAATTTTGATTATGCGGCCAACGTGACTGACGACGAGATGAAGAATTTTATCACCAAGCTTTACAAACGCCCAGGAGCCCACGAAAACCTGACAGCAGGGGAACTGACCCGCGAATTTTTGGCGGCCCTTAACATCCTTTATCAAAATCCGAAGTTCGACCGGACCGAAATTTTTGGTGATATGCTGCCAACCGCTCCCTTGGCTGGAAATGTCCCTTCCCGGTTTGCCAGACGGGAGTTTTAAGGATGGACGCTTACCAGCTATTATCCAAGAACCTGCAAAAGAAGATTTACGACATGAAGTGGGAAGCCTTCACCCAGGTCCAAAAAGAGGCAATCCCCGCCATCTTGACGACCGACAAACACGTTATCTTAAATGCCGCAACGGCCTCCGGTAAAACGGAAGCCGCTTTTTTGCCGGTGCTGACTGCCATCGAAAAAACGGGGATGGAATCGTTAAAAGCCATCTATGTGTCCCCTCTCAAAGCCCTCATCAATAACCAGTTTGAGCGTATCGACAAGTTGTGCGAAGGGCTTCACATCGACATCCACCGATGGCATGGGGACATCTCAGCCCATCAAAAAAAGAAGTTTACGAAGGCCCCGACAGGCATTTTGCAAATAACCCCTGAGTCATTGGAAAGCTTGTTCGTTAACAGGCAAGAGCATTTAGCAAACTTTTTCAGCCAGCTGGAGTTTGTCATTGTAGATGAAATCCATAGCTTTATCGGAACTGCCCGGGGCGTCCAGCTGCGCTCCTTGATTTCACGGATGGAAGCGTTTTCTAATCATAAAGTCCGAATCATCGGCCTTTCAGCTACACTTGGGGATTTTGAGCCCGTTAAAGCGTGGTGCGGGCCAGGGGATGCGGTCTTGACCGAGGATGGACCCTCAGGGCGGACGCTTCTTTATCATCTGATGCATTTTCCTGGCTATCAGGGAGTAAAGCCCCGTCGGATGTTTGAGGATATTTTAGAGCTGACTGCGGGACGGAAGGCCCTGATTTTTTGCAATAGCCGGGCGGTGGTTGAGGAAACCGTCGTCGCTTTGAATGGGCTCGCTGGTACTGAAAATTACTTCGCCCATCATTCTGCCATTGACAAAAACGAGCGGGAGCATGTGGAATCCCTGATGATGAGGACGGTGGACAAAAGCATCGTCGCCACCAGTTCTTTGGAGCTTGGCATCGACATCGGAAACGTGGATTTGGTTATCCAAATTGACAGCCCCCATTCGGTGGCCTCCCTTCGCCAAAGGCTGGGCCGCACGGGCCGCCGTAAAGGGCAGGACCAGATTTTACAGCTGTACACCACCCATGAAGCCTCCCTTTTAAAGACCATTGCCACCATGGAATTGATGTTAGAAGGCTGGGTAGAGCCACCGGGCACCTATCCACTCCCGTACGATATCCTCATTCAGCAGGCCCTTTCCACCTGTGCAGAGCATCATGGCATTGCCTACGAACTTTTGGAGTTGATGCTAAAACAAAATCCTGCGTTCCAAGTGCTAGATGCATCAAAAGTCAGGATCGCGTTAAAGCACATGGTTAAGACCGGGTTGCTTCACATCTTGCCGAATCAGGAGGTTATCGTTGGACTTGAAGGGGCAAGGCTGTTAAAGGGCAAGGAATTTTATGCCGTGTTCATGGCCGCCAGTATGTATGACGTATATCACGGGCAAAAAAAAATCGGTCAATTGGAAAAATCCGACCTCATCATGGTGGGGGACACCGTCATGCTTGCCGGCAAGCCATGGGCCATCACGGAAATCGATGACTCCCGGGACTGCCTTTATGTAAGCCCCTCCATCAGTGGGGAATCCCCTAAATTTGAGGGTGGCAAAACATCCACCCACGTACGGGTGGCAGAGAAAGTTTACGAGCTCCTATTAAGTGGTGAAAACTTCGACTATTTAGACGTGCAGGCAGCAGAGTTATTAGATGAGTTACGTGAACCCTATGGACATAGCGGGCTGACTGCACATCATCGTCCGCTGTTTAAAGAGGGCATTGCTTACCAGTGGGAACTATTTACCGACACAGTGACGGTCAATACCATCGTTGCCATGTTAAAAACGATGGGGGTTTCCATTTTGGAGCGGGATATTTTGGGCCGGGTCACCTTTATTTATGAGGGAAGCGTGGGGCTGCTATTGGACCGCCTCCTTACATTCGGGGGGAGCACGGAAGAATTGTTGGAAGCCATCCAAGACCGGGCAGAAGTGCAGTCCCGTTATTTTGAATACGTGCCTGCGGCCATCCAAGAGGAAATGCTGGTCGCCCATGAGCTTGATTTAATCGGGGCGCTCAAATTCCTTCACCGCTTCAAGTTTAAAATCATCCATTCGACATAGTGTTCGCTTTTTGGTGGTTTTCCACAGGAAATCAATCTTGTGGAAAACATTGTGTATAACCTGAAAATCAGTTGATAATTCCATTTTCAAAGAGGGTGAAAAATTTCATGGATGAATCAAATGGAAACGAACGATGGAAATTTTCAGTGCGTATTTTTTTCGCTAAGTTCCGCAAAAACCGGTGCTAAAATTGGGTTATTATCTATTAAAAGGGCGAAAAAAGTAAGAAAATGTTCTATACACAACACTTGGGGATAAGTAGTAAAACAATGTGGATGGAAAGTGTGGGTTATTGCTTTATTTTTGGCAAAAACATGATATGATGGAGTTAAGAAAAGTTAAAACACTCAATTAATGGGGGAGGAATCAATCATGGTAACACTAGCAGACACAACATTCAGGTACAAAAGCCACCAACTCGGTTTTATCTACGACCGCATGGTAAAAGTACGCAGTGAGATGCTTGAGATGGAACGGCTTTTTGGCTTGAAGCATGAACTCACTGTTGCCAAAAGCCAGGAATTGGATTTGATCATCAACGAATATATGAAGCATTCCATAAGTTAATATAAAAAAGGTTCAAGCCACGGAAGAATTTCCCCATGGTTTGAACCTTTCAATTTTTATTATTTAGAGGTGCCCTTTATTGAAAACAGCAGCTAAAACATTGAGTGCGCGCATTTTTTCTTCATCGTTTAGTAGGGATTGCCCTAAGACAAGACGCTTATTGGCAGCGGTAAATAGCACTTCCAGGTCAATGATTTCATTTTCCCTTGAAATAGCGACCGGGACGAAGGAAGGCGTGCTTTCCGTGCGGTTATTTTGAAGGGACGGATTGGTGAATTCAAGGATTTTGGGTTCAAATCCTGAAGTTTGGGCAACCCACTCGGCATCTTCTAGTGCTTCGTGGGACACGGTTGCGTCCGCTTCTTCGTCAAGCGCTTCGGATTCAAACTGGATGTCGGTAGCATCTTCATGAACTTCTTCCATGATTTCATTCATGATGGCTACTTCCTCGACCTCTTCCTCTTTGGTGTTTCCAAGCAAGTCGTCAAGCTCTACATTGAAGGCTTCCGCTAATTTGTGGAGGGCCCGTGTACGGGGGACGGAATTTCCCTGTTCCCAGCTATGGATGGACTGGGAGGACATGCCGATTTTTTCAGATAGCTCGTCACGGCTGATTTCTTGTTCTTGGCGAAGGTTGCGGATACGCTCCCCAACCGGATTGCTCTTGCGGGGCTCCCCGGAAAGTTCTTCAAACTCAACGTTGAAAAAGTCTGCCAATCGCTGGATGACATCGTTATAAGGCTTGGAAATTTCTTTCTCCCATTTGCTGACCGTATACGAAGTCGCCCCGATAGACTTCCCAAGGTCCGTGTAGTTCAGGTCAGAATGCTCGCGAAGGGCTTTGATCTTTTGGCCGATGGTTTTATGCTTTTTAAGTTCTGTCTTGGAAAGGCGTTTGCGGGTGCCATCTCCGCTAAGTATGGTCCCGCGCAGCTCATCAGGAGTGATGTTGAAAAATTCAGCGATTTCGTCGATTTTTTGTGCCCGTGGGCGCACCCCGTTTTTCTCCCATTTCGTAATGGAGCCGATATGGACATTCAAATGATCCGCCAGTTGCTGTTGGCTTAGATGATGCTGTTTACGTAAAGATTTCAAGTTTTGTGCAAAAGTTTCATTCATCATAACACGTCCTCATTAGTATTTCATTCAATAGTAAATATTTTATCAATAAACACAGGGGAATGCAATTAAATTTACTAATTTCGACACGTTTTTTTTCAAAAAGCTCCGCAAGGTTTTCAACCGAGGGTTTTAGTTGGATGAACCACCTTGAACCGCTTGAAAATAATTTTTATCAAGGATACCTAATTACAGGGTCATTTTCGACAAATTCGACACGCAGGCTACAATTTACGACAAAAAATTCACAAATCCCATGGTAAAATAATCGGGTTAGCTGAAAATTAGGGGCAGGCAACCAGTTTTGTCGGATTTTGCCCCAACTGGTGAACAAAATCTTTCTTAAACCCCCATTTATCGACAGGTTTGTCGAAGGCATGGATGTTATCCATAGGGTGGGGATAATTACATGGCTTCCCTTGACGCACTGTTGGGGATAAGGGTGGGAAAATCCAGGAAGTACCCGTTTATCCCTTGTTAACTTGTGTATAACCTTTACCTGCCTGATAGAAGCCATCACTTGCCTGTGGACAACGGCCCCCCTTATGGGGGAATGCCCACACGATAAGCCCATTTTCATTCAACTGAAATTTAGCATTTTTCCCAAAAAAGACATCTTAGAATTGGCTCATTGGAAGCTTGTCCACATGGCACTGTTGACGGACCTGTTTCGACAAGATTTCCGAAAAGCCTGAAATATAAACATATTCCACCAAATTCCACAAAAATACTTTTCATTCTTTGCCAATGATGTTATGATTTCATTACCAACAAAACAAGCCAGTCGCTGAAAAAGGAGTAGGTCAAAATGCAAAAATCCCGGTCGACAAAAACAATGATGGGTCTTGAGGGAATCGAACGCAAAATTGATAGGGCACGGACGGAGATGTTCGATCTGGCCACTAAGTATGGCATGTGCCATGAACTCACTATCGCTAAAAGCCAGGAATTGGACGTTTTCATCATCGAACATATAAAACAAAAGGAAACCCTCACCCACGGCTGATTTACGAACGGAAAAAAATGGAAAAAAGAATATTTTTCCTTCACTTCATCACTCTTATTGAATAAATCTTCTATTTTATTGGG
>WRGF01000184.1 GCA_009787345.1 Turicibacter sp. | reverse complement strand
CGTCAATCCACACCCCCAGCCTACTCCACCTGTGGCCACACCCCCCGTCAATCCACACCCTCAGCCTACTCCACCTATGGCCGCGCCAAAGTCTAAGGTTTGTCTTTGTAAAAAAAAATGTCGCCCTTCTTCTTTCCACCCTTATGTATGTAGCTATTTAATTTGCGTTATCAACAAAGGATTGCAACCAATTTCCCATATCCGGCTCATCGCCGATCCCAAGTTGCTTACCCATTTGATGTATTCTCTTGATAATGGACATTCTTGGATTCCTTATTTAGGCGGTATTCGCCTCGCCCCCCTTGAAGCAGGCAAATGTAAAAAAATTTATTTTAAAGGAATATCGCCCCTAAAATCGAAAGGAAAGCTAAATGTTTATATCCAATGTTCTCGTGAGTCGTAAAACAGATTTTCAATTCAAGGCATTTTGACGTGTCTTAAAAATAAATCTTGAGGTGGCAGTAAGGTCAAAGGAATGCAATTATATTAAGGAATTCGCCTCTACTTCAAGAAAGCATTGGTGAGTTGTGATAGTGGCCGTTCTTCAGAACGGCTTTTTTACGTAAAAAAACTGCCAGCAACCCTAGTCACTGACAGTCGTTATTCAATTAGGCTTGCTTGTTGATTGCTGGTTTCACGTCGCCATTTAGTGCGGGCTTCGTGATGTTAGTGGACTTTCCCAGGCGGGCTTCAAGCGACCCTTTTAGGTCTTCGTTTCCTGGCTTGCCAAGAAGGGCGAACATGTTTTTCTTGTAGGCTTCTACCCCTGGTTGGTCGAATGGGTTGACCCCTAGCAGGTAGCCGCTCATGGCGCATGCTTTTTCGAAGAAGTAGACTAGGTATCCGAATGCATATGGCGTTAGCTCGGGTAAGTCGATGGTTAAGTTAGGTACTCCACCGTCTACGTGGGCAAGTAATGTCCCTTGCATGGCTTTTTTGTTGACGAAGTCAACGGATTTGCCAGCTAGGTAGTTTAGTCCGTCTAGGTCTACGGCTTCTTCTTCGATTAGGACTTCGGCACCAGCGTCCACGACGTTGATGACCGTTTCGAAGATGTTGCGGCGGCCTTCTTGGATGTATTGGCCCATGGAGTGAAGGTCAGTTGAGAAGGAAGCGGCTGCCGGGAAGATTCCTTTTAGGTCTTTTCCTTCGGACTCGCCGAATAATTGTTTCCACCACTCGTTGAAGTACAGTAGGGATGGCTCATAATTAATCAGCATTTCGATGGTGAAGCCTTTGTTGTATAAGGCGTTACGCACGACAGCGTATTGGTAAGCTTCGTTTTGGGATAGGTCGTCTGATGCGTATTCCTCGCGGGCATCGGCGGCCCCTTGCATCATGGCTTCGATGTCGATGCCTGATGCAGCAATGGGAAGAAGCCCTACAGCTGTCAAGACTGAGAAGCGCCCGCCTACATCATCAGGGACGATAAAGGACTCGTAACCTTCTTCGGTAGCAAGGGTTTTTAACGCACCTTTTTCGGCGTCAGTCGTTGCGTAGATGCGTTTGTTAGCTTCTTCGCGGCCGACTTTTTCAATCAATAATTTTTTGAATACGCGGAAGGCAACGGCTGGTTCTGTTGTTGTCCCGGATTTGGAAATCACGTTGATGGAGAACGTTTTATCCTGTAGGTATTCAGCTAATTCTTTGATGTAACGGGATGAAATGTGATGCCCGACGAAGATGATTTGCGGGCCTTTGCGGTCTGCTCCCTGCAAGTTGTAAAAATGGTTGTTCAGTGCTTCGATGGCAGCGCGCGCCCCTAAATAAGATCCCCCGATCCCGACAACCAATAGCACTTCCGAATCCGATTGGATTTTTTTCGCTGCTGCTTGGATACGGGCAAATTCGTTTTTGTCATAATTGACCGGCAGGTCCACCCACCCTAAGAAATCGGATCCCGCTCCAGTCCGGTTATGAATACGCGCGTGAAGGCTTTTAGCATATTCCCCCGCATATTCCAGTTCATGATTGGACAAGAAATCCAGCCCATTCTCATAATTAAATGATAAAAATTTTCCCATGGTTTAATTCCTCCTATTTGCTTTTTTTGATTTTGGCTTGACCGTGCCGACCATAGCTTCACGAATCCAAATTGGTAGATAATGTGCAAGTGGGGCGAACCCGCTGGAAGTTTCAAAATCGGAGGCTTTCATCCGTTGAAACCGATAGTGCGTCGGGTTGATCCCCCGCAAACTGAGCCTCGCCTGTTTACTTTGAGGATTGTATTTAAGGACTTTGACCTCAATTGTTTCCCCAATATGAACGAAGTCCCGAATGTCCTTGACGTACCCCTCCGATAATTCCGAGATGTGGATCAGGCCATTGCAATCATCGCTTAATTGGACAAAAGCACCATAAGATTGGATGCCCGTCACTTTACCACGGACAACGCTCCCTTCTTTGATCTTCATCCTAGCACCTCAATTCATACATTCACCCTTATTATACCATAAGAGGATGGAAGAAAACAAAAAAATGAAGCCGCAAACGCTTCATTTTTTTGTTTTCTTCCGTAATTTATCCGCCGTTTATTTGATGCCATATTTTAAGATGGGCAGTCACCAATGAAATATCGTCCAGGTCCGCAGGGGTGACCCAGATGCCAGAACCCTCTGCTACTTCGTCCGAAATTGCTTTTAGTTTGACTGTAAAAGCTTCCATTTCCCAAATCCGGTGGGAAAAAACATGCTTGAATGAGCCGATTGGTGTAATGTCCTTCACCTTCCCCAATTCTTTCAAGTTTTCCTTGAGATAAGCTGCTGGTTCCATTTTACCTTTGTATTCTAGGGTCCTAAACTCATAAAAATTAGGCAAGAGACCACTTTCCCCACGTTTATCAAAGAGGATTTCGCCGTATTGGTTTTCAACAATCCCAACGACAAGCTTTATCCGCTTTTGTTTCATAGGTTTGGTTTTAACGGGCAGCTGGTCGTCAAGCCCTTCCTTAAATGCCTGGCAGTGCCTGCGTACCGGGCATTCCATGCATTTAGGGGATTTGGGGTTGCAAATCGTCGCCCCCAGCTCCATCAATGCTTGGTTAAAGTCACCGGCTTCTTCATTTGGAATAAGCGCCTGTACTACTTCTTCAAATATTTTACGGGTTTTGGCTTTCATGATATCTTCAAATATCAAACAAATCCGGCTGATTACCCGAAAGACGTTTCCATCCACAGCAGGGACGGGCAAGCCAAAGGCGATGCTCCCTACTGCACCAGCTGTATAAGGCCCAACACCCTTTAGGGATAAAATCCCTTCATGGGTAGTGGGGAAACCCCCATTTTCCACAATCAGCTGGGCAGCTGCCTGCAAGTTCCTGGCCCTAGAATAATAACCAAGGCCTTCCCAGGCTTTTAACAGCTTTTCTTCCGAGGCATCCGCCAAGGCCTGTGGCGTGGGAAACCAGTCTAAAAACCGTTCGTAATATGGGATGACCGTTACAACTTGTGTTTGCTGCAACATGATTTCTGATACTAAAATGCGATAGGGGTCAAGGTTTTGCCGCCACGGAAGGTCCCGCTTCACCAGTCGGTACCAATTCAATAAGTCTTCCTGAAATAACGTTTTATCCATAAATTCCCCACTATTTCGAAAGGATGACTGCATCCCGCTCGTCATATTCACTAAGATAGACTTTTACAGTTTCGGTGTTGGCAGTGGGGATGTTTTTCCCCACGTAATCGGCACGAATAGGCAGTTCGCGGTGCCCACGGTCAATAAGCGTCGCCAGCTGGACACTTTTAGGGCGCCCATATTCCATTACCGCCTCTAATGCTGCCCGGATAGTCCGTCCGGTAAATAGCACATCATCGACTAAAATGACAACCTTGTCATTCAGCGTGACAGGTACCGTGCTCTGATTTGTGATGACTTCCTTCATTTCATGGGTAATGTCATCCCGGTACTTTGTTATATCCAAATCCCCTAAAGGCAGTTCAATGCCTTCAAAAAGATGGATGAATCCCGCAAGGCGCTGTGCCAAAAATGAGCCCCGTGTCTTGATGCCAATGATAACAACATCGTTAAGGCTTTCATTCTTCTCCATGATTTCATGGGAAATCCGCTTGAGGGAGCGGGTGATTGTATCGGCGTCAAACAATATTTTTTCCATAACCCTGCTCCTTTTAATTTCCGACTGCTTTTAGGTCAATTATAACCCATCCGACAATTACAGACAACAAAAAGCAGCAAAGTTACAATAATTCCACATCTTTAGCGGAAGTTAAACGAAACCTGCTAATTCCCAAAAACGTGGGATTAGAAGGTTTTGTCAATAAAATAAGATGAAAATTGATGCAAAAAAACGCAAACTTAGATTGTTTGCGTTTTTAAGTGGGTTTTATTCCTCAAATTAGTTTTTAGAAGCTTCCCCAGCTGGTTTCAAGAACTTGACACCAGAGTAAACAACCGCTGCAACAGTCAAGCCGCCAACTACGATTGGGTTGTTGTTTGTAGCAGAAGCAAAACCAAGGATAGAAGATACAACTGTACCTACATAAGCCATAATCATCCCGGTTTTAGTCAAAGTTGAAAGGTTTTCTTTCTCCTTAGCGAAGTTTACGCTCATCCCTAAAGCACCAGCGAAACCTACCAATCCAAAAATTGCATGCAAAACAAGTGAACTGAAAATGTTAGCCATAATGTTTCTCTCCTTTATTTTAAAAGTGGGGGACGCAACCATGTACGCCCACTTATGTTAATTAAGCAGTCTTTCCTGCCAGTAAATTCGTAACCTCAGCTAATAAGTCCTCAGTCAGCTCGTGGTGCTGTGTCCCTTTGCTGAACTTCAGGCTGTCAAGACCCAATCCTTTGGCGATACGTGCCCCGTAATCTGCATCTGCTTGGTAGAAGTTGTTGATGGCGCGCCATACGATGTCCGGGCGGGTTACCCCTTTTAGGCTGCCGACGATGTTGTCAACTGTGCGTTGTTTTTCCCCTTCGGAGAAGATGTTGTAAAGAACACCCGCCTGGCTGTAAACGTCGTTGTCATATTCGTAATGCCCTGTGAACCCTGTAAGTGGCATTTGATGAGGTGCGTGCTGCTTCGCCTCTTTCGTGCCATCAAAAGTGTTTGGCTCATAGTTGATTGACCCAGTCCCATTGCTAAACGCCATTTGGCCATCGCGCTGGTGGTGGTGAACATTGCTCTTTGGTGCATTGATTGGAAGTTGTTGGTGGTTGGCTCCCACACGGTAACGATGTGCATCACCGTAAGCGAACAAGCGCCCTTGAAGGAGTTTGTCAGGGGATGCCTCGATTCCTGGAACAAAGCTTCCTGGCGTGAAAGTCACCTGCTCTGTTTCAGCGAAGAAGTTTTGCGGGTTTCGGTTCAGTTCCATAACCCCAACTTCATGTAGTGGGAATTCTTTTTGGGACATGGTTTTAGTCACGTCGAATAATTCATTCGGGCGCTCTAAACCAACTTCAAATGGAATCAACTGGACGCATAAAGTCCAAGATGGGAAATCGCCGTTTTCGATGGAATTGTAAAGGTCTTCCGTATGGTAATCCGGGTTTTCCCCTGCAATTTTCGCCGCTACGTCCGGAGACAAGGTTTTAATTCCCTGGTTGGTACGGAAGTGGTATTTAACCCAAGTTGCTTCCCCTTGCTCGTTGACCCATTTGAACGTATGGGAACCGTATCCATGAACGTGGCGAAGGGTTGCTGGAATCCCACGGTCGGACATCAGGATAGTTACCTGGTGCACGGACTCTGGGGACAGGCTCCAAAAATCCCAAACGGAATTCGGGTTTTTCAAGCCATTGATTGGATTACGTTTTTGGGTGTGGATGAAATCCGGGAATTTGATGGCGTCACGGATGAAGAAAATCGGCGTATTGTTACCAACCAAGTCGTAGTTTCCTTCGTTTGTGTAAAACTTCACCGCAAACCCGCGCGGGTCACGTACTGTATCGGAAGAACCAAGCTCGCCTGCAACCGTTGAAAAACGCAGGAACATCGGGGTTTCCTTGCCAACACCGTTGAATAAGTCGGCTTTCGTGTATTTGGACATGTCTTTAGTCACTGTAAACGTACCATGGGCACCTGCTCCTTTGGCATGGACCACACGCTCTGGGACACGCTCACGGTTAAAGTGTGCTAATTTTTCAAGTAAATGCACGTCTTGGATTAGGACCGGGCCGTTTGCCCCTGCCGTCAGGGAGCTTTGGTTATTGGATACTGGCGCCCCTGTTGCCGTCGTTAAATAATTAGGGTTCATTTTCATACCTCCTAGTAATCTATACTCCGATTATCCCCCATTTTCAAAACATTGTCAAGGATAACGATAATCATTACTGGTAAATTTTTTTTTCACGAATGTAAGTCTTTCCTTTTTCTGGCGAGGTGCTATCCCCCCATTTCCATTAATCAAAACGCACTTAGCAGATTTGCGCCAAAGCCTCTGAAAATACGATTTAAACGTACAGCAAGGTAATGAGCACGCCCCCATAGGCTGCCACCGACCCAAACAAAAGCCTATCCTTTATGACGACTTCAATGGGATCGCCATCAGACTGCCCTTCAAGTATAAAATTGTAACGCATGAGGATCAGCAAAATCAGGGGGGTGGTGACCATCAATATCATATAATCGTCGCTAAGGGCCAACGTCCACATAACATAAAAAACAATGGCCAGGGTGACACACATGGTCATGTTCTTCTCCAAAAATTTCAATGAATAACGTTGCAGGGACTTTCGTTGGTGAGCAGCTTTATACTCCCCGCGCCTTTTGCCATAACCCATGTAAAATGCCAATGTCAGGATGGTCAGGTATAAAAACGGGGACACAGGGACGTTGATGATCGAAGCGCCGAACATGACCCGAAAAAGGAATCCCACAGCGATGCTTAAAACATCTAAAATCGGGATTTGCTTGATTTTAAACGTATAGGCATAATTATTGAGAAGATACAAAAACGGAAAAATTAGGATGCCAGGGCTTTCTTGAATTTGAAACAAGGCTAGCCCGCCTATAAAAGCAGCAGCCAATAAGAAAACCCCTATTGAAATCCCAGTGCGGATGGGAATTTCCCCAGAACTGATGGGGCGCATTTTTTTCGTGGGATGCATGGCATCTTCATGCCGGTCCTTGATGTCATTGATGATATAAATAGCTGAGGCCAATAAGGAAAAGGACAAAAACCCAGTGGCTACCAGGATAAAGTATGGCAGGTTGAAGAAATTGATGCTAAAAATAAGGGGAAGGAATATGAGCAGGTTTTTCAGGTAATGATTGACCCGCAGCAATTTAAAATACAGCATGAACGTCTAGCCTCCTGATGGATAATAAGTGATGGCGAACTCCAATAAATCAAATAAGCCGGCAAGGTTATATGCGGCAAGCCCAAAGATGAGCGCAGCCAGCACTGGTCCGGACCACTTGACCCGGCTAAGCAACTGCTGGAAAAACAAAAAGATGAGATAGGTGTAACTAAAAGAAAACAAAGGGGAAAATAGCAACAAATTATGTTGGTCAACCGCCCAGCCTAAAATACCGAATAAAATAAATGAAACCAAAAGCCAAAAAGCACAAATCCTGACAAAGAAGGACGCAGGATTTTTTATGACGGACCAAATGGACATAAGGATGAACAGAAGCCCTAATATGTTAAATTCGGTGACAATCCTTTGTTCATACCTGGGAATCCCCCGTATTCCTATGACTGTTTCCGGAAAGACAATGCTTCCGTACACAAACTCGCTGAACTGCATCAGCTGATTGGAAAAGCTCACATCTGGCATCAGCCACCTTGCCGAGTCATAAACCGCCCCGTCATAAAAGAAAATACCGAGCCGTCCAAAGAAAACCATTAGGGCCAATAACATTTGCACCCGCTTCAAGGAGTGGATAACATGACTTTTCCAAGACTGCTTGCTCCCCCAATCAAATAAAACCCCTGCCATGAGCAGGGAAATCACATT
Source organism: Turicibacter sp. (assembly GCA_009787345.1). Taxonomy (GTDB): domain Bacteria; phylum Bacillota_I; class Bacilli_A; order MOL361; family Turicibacteraceae; genus WRGF01. The sequence continues at coordinate 15,236 of WRGF01000184.1, read as the reverse complement.
GGTACCAACAGCACCGAGCCATGCCATGTCCTTGCCTTTGTTAAAATAATGGAGGTACACCAACATGATGAGATAAAAAAGCCCGAACAAAAACCGCTCAAGGATCAATGGGAAGATGACCATGGTGTAGGTTGTCAAATAAAACACCAAAAATAGCCGTGGGTGCTGCAGCTCCTTTTTCACCATATGGTAAATCATCAGCCCCGACAAAAAACCTAAGATGTACTGCAGTCCCATTACCAAAGTTGGATATAAGTTAGGGATCCATGGGAATAAATTCCCCAGCCCATACAAAGGGGCAACCAAGGGAAATGAAAATAAGCTAAAGAGCGGTTGCCTAGGGGATGGGACATCCCTCATGAAAACATTGTAATGGGAAAATATTGGGTCTGTGTCCGTCTGAAAGATAACATCTGTCAAAAACCCGTGATAAGCATCCCCCAATGCCATTGTTGCCTGCCTTGGGGAAAAAAAGACCGGGGTATGGTAATTTAAGAAAAATAAAAAGGCTATCAAAGTCAAGATGATTCCCGCAGCAATCCCTATTACCCAACCGTTCAGTTTATGCTGCCCCAGTACGAGCAATGCCGCAGGTTTTAGCATCAGCCGGTAAAAATAGGTTAAATAAAAAAAGATGAAAGGGATTGCCCCTAACATCAAGACAGGGCGAAGGATTCCTGATGGAATGGCGAGGTTACCGGTTAGGAGCAATATCCCTTGGGAATACGGGAAATGTGCTAGCATGGATGCCGTGACTGTCCCGCTAATGACAAGGACTGCCATAGAGCCCAGGATGCCCATTTCCTTTATTTCATGGAAAATATCCTTGTATAGTTGGCTCCTTGTGAATAGAATGAGAAGCAGCAGAGAGGCTACCAAAGTAGGAACCACAAACCTGCTGCGGGCTGCAAAAAATAAAATGGTTGCCGTCACCCCTGATATAACGATGGCGGATTGGTAAATAATTTGAGGCATTTTCTTAATCATGTCACACCACCGTAATTTATTGGGCTGAAGCCACACGGACTTCGCCAGTGACCACATCCTCAAATGCCACGGAATCCATCTCATAAGTTTCCCGGTTCCAAAAATTGGCGCCCGCCCAGTATTTTATCGAGCTTGTGGCAAAGGTCAAATTCCCATGGATGATGACATCCCTTAAATGAAAACCGTAGTGGTTGATGTAAACATCACCATAAATATGGCTAGGGTTGCCAGCTTCATCAATCACGCCATGCAGCCACGTCCGGTAAGCATAAGAATGGATGCCCTCTGTTACGGTCAGATTGAACCGCCCTTCAGGGCTTCCGTAACGGCCACTCCGGTAAAATAAAGCAATAAGCCTGGCATACACATCAATAAACCTTCCACCATCATGCCGTGGGACATAGCCATCAATGATAAGCGGGCCTTCAACCGTAATATCGTCTTGCATGCTAAAAACCCAGGCACCGTCAGGGCTCATGGCCCAAGCCAATGCTTCAGGGGTCGTTCCATGCACACTGGTGGCAAATGTTGTAGCATCCACATCCGATGCGCTATTGGAACCGACTTCCCTGTATTCGCAACCCAATAAATAAAATGATGCCATTATAACCAATCCACAATTAATAAATTTCTTTTGCATTTTATTCATCTCAATCTCTCCCATTATCTAGCAGGCAGCCAATCGGCTGCCCCATAATTTTACATCCTGGTAATTAATGAAGCGTTTGCCTTCTGTTACCCATTTTTTAGATACCTATTCCGCATTTTTACGGATTAACGCAAGTGATTTTGCCTCTTTATGGATGATTGGCTTCCATTCCACCTTGACGATTAAGGCTGCCATTGAAATGGGGGCAAACGTCAGTACGAACAGTGGATAGGTAAACAAATAGCCGATTTTTTGAAAAGGCGTGGCATATATCCTATTCCATTCAGAAGCTACGGTGATGAGGCCGCCAATAAAGAACATCGTGTAGGTCCTGACCAAAAATAAAACCAATGCACTGGACATCAAAGCCTGTGGATTGCTCCTTAAGCCGTACCCAAAAGCCAGCAAATTAAAGAGTAGCAAAATCCCTGTTAAAAATCCCAAAGGAAAGATTTTCATAAAAATATCAAAGGCGTAAAAGCTTCCCTTCCGAAAAATAGACAGAAATAAGTCCAAACCATATTTGATGAACACCTGATAGAAGCCTTTGCCCCATCGAAGCCGTTGATTCCAGGATTGGTTGAAATCCGTTGGCTGTTCATCGTAAAAAACAGCTTTTTCACAATAAGCAATTTTATTGCCAGCGATGGCATGGTGGACAGAAAATTCGATGTCCTCCACCAAGGTGTGAAAATGCCAGCCATTTTGTTCATTGATAATATCAGCAGAAACCAAAAACCCAGTCCCTGAAATGGGACAGCCCGAACCAAGGAGTGCCCTGGAACGGTTTTTGTATTGGCTTTCCTGTAAAAAATAAAGGGATTGCCCGGCTGAAAGCCAGTTTACCGCATAATTTTTTGAATTACGGTAGCTGGTGATGATTTCATGCCCCTGAACGAAATGTTTGTTCATCTCCAACAGATAGTTTTCATCCAACACATTATCTGCATCGAATATCAAATAGGCATCCACGGCGTTTTTCCCATAAGTTTCAGACAACTTTTTAAACAAGTAATTGAGGGCATAGCCTTTCCCAACTTGTGACTGGTCAAAACGCTCCCAAACTACCGCTCCTAAATTTCGGGCAATCATGGCTGTTTCATCGGTGCAATTATCGGCAATGACGAAAATTTTCACCTTTTCCCCAGGGTAATTTTGCTGATGGATGCTTTTTATTAATTCACCAATGACCTGGGCTTCGTTTCGGGCAGCTATTACTATCCCGAATGTCTTTTTTGGCACATCTTGCTCAATTTTTTTTCCCTTTATCAGAAAAGGGATCAATAGATACAGCAATTGGTAGCCATATAAAGCGGTCATCGCCACAAAAAAAACTGTATTCCATTGATGCAATAACGATAAATTCATTCCCTTGACTCCTTTAACAGATGCTAGTTCCTTGCTAGGCTAACCTTCAAAAATGGGACGGTCATATAAAAATACCCTTTATTTTAGGTTAACCTAACTTATTTTTATTGTAACCCTAAACGAGTGCTTTTGCAAGCAAAATGTAAATAATAGGTGAAAAAACAAAAAAAATGCCAGACAGCCTTGTTATCCACGCTGCCTGGCACGTTATAGTTAATGCTTCAACACTTCCTGTAAACTGATATTATTCAGCTGAATCTTGGATAAACGGATGGATAACCAATAAGTAAAGACAACGACAGTCGCACCGACGAGGATTTGAAGAAGGTTAAAGTCTGTCGGGATGGAAAAAGGGAGCCTACTGGCAATCTGGGACATGGTGAGGTCAATCCCAACCCTTACCATCAGGATGGCTAACAGGTATGCAGCTAGGATGAAAGGGAAATAGATGGTGAGGACCATGTTGGAAACCTCAAACTCTCCATATCCCATCACTTTTAGAATTGAGATTTGATGGCGGTTTTCCTCAATAATAAAGTTGGTGATGACAATCATCATGAAGCTGCCAAGCCCGACGGAAACACCAACCATGATTTGGAGGGTCACACGAATCATCTCCATGCCAACTGCTAAGTTATGTTCAAGTTCCTCCATGGAAAAAACATACGCCAAATTGCTGGAATCTTGCGGGAAATCATTGGTCCACCTGCCATTAAAGACATTGGATGGCAAACCTTGTCCTTCCCTCAACTGATTGATGTCCATGTAAAGCATGGCGCCATTAAAATGGTTGACTATGCCGCTTATTGGGTATGTAAACATCCTTCCTGCAATGGAAAAACTAATCTCGTCGCCGACCTCAATCCCATAAGCCCGGCTAATGAATTCGTTGATTAACACCCCTTCAAGGGTGGCGGACGTAATATTTTCGCCTGTGGAAGCATACAGGGGATTTATCTTATTAAAGGGATCAATCCCATAAAGTTGGAAAGGGACACCCACAACTTCAAAATCCGGTTCCACTTGATACCGTAAGAACGCTGTTTCACCCTCTGTTATTTCGGCTGTGCTGAAACTGGAGTATTTCACTTCGTAACGGTAGTTGGCCTGGCCGAATGCCCTTTGGGTAACACCCCCGACTACATCGTAAGTCAAGAATCCGAAAACCAAAAAGGCGCTGGCAATAAAGACCACTACAAACAAAGTCAGCAACTTCCCCATGTTTCGAAACGCCAGGGAATACTTGAAGCGGGTTTCAAAGGAAAATGGGGTCAGCACTTTATTGAGCTTTTCACTTAAATAAGGCATCTGCAAGTGGTTTTTGTCTTGAATAAGGTTGATGGGGTTTCCCTTAATGAAGCTCCATAAAATCACACAACTAGACAAGGTAATAATGACTACTGGGAGGATCACCCCCTGCAAAAATAGCCTAAAGGTCAAGTAAAACCTAACATATGGAACAACAAAATTGACCACATAGCTATTTGCCAGGTTGACAGCAACACCGATTCCAAGGAAATAGCCGGTCAGGGCACCTACAAAAGAGGCAAGAACCGGGTAAATCAAATAACTGGCTATAATCGCCCCTTCTTTATAACCCAAAGCCTTTAAAACCCCAATCTGCACCCGCTCTGCTGTAATCCGTTTTTTCGTTATAAGGATTAAGACCAAGACACTCATCATCAAAAGCATGCTAGAAAAAGTCATGGCAAGGATCCGGTTGCCACTCAACTGAAAATCTATGGTGCTAATCCTGACATTTGCCTGGTTCCCCATAGAGTACGACACTCCGGGAAAGTTGGCAATTTCAGCAATCAACCGGCTTTTGTCAACGGATGCCTCCCTGAAAAACCCACTGTATAAGACTAATTCCCGTTCTTGAAGGCTGTCGTAGACAACAGGTGTGGACAGGGCGATGGTTTGTGTTTTGGGGGTAAATAATGGGCTGTCAAAGGAAAAAATAGGGTAAATATAATCGGGCACCGCAATGAAAGCCGTAATAGTAAATAATCTCCCGTTAATATCAAGTCCGTCTCCAATCACAAGCCCGTTTCGATTAGCATATTCCCGAAAAATCGCAATTTCATTGTCCTGGGTTGGAAGTTCACCAGCGATGACGTATGTCAAGTTAACGTCGGTAGTCTCCCGTATAAAGCGAAACGTATGGGCACGGTTGCCATCGTCAACGACCACATCCCGAAAGAAACGCCCATCAAAAGTAGCATTGAATTCTTCTTCCAGCTTTTCAATGATGCTTTCATAAAACTGCACCAAATTCCTGTCCTTGGCTTGCATCATGCGCCTTTGTTCCATATTTGGCGGGGACAAGACAATGAAGAAATCTTCTTGAAGGGTCTGGTTGGTAAAATCGTCAACAAAATATTGGACAGAGGAAGTCGCACCTTCTAAAGATACGAAAATGAAAGAAGAGAGCAACATGAAAAAAACCAGGGATAAAAATTGCACTGGTTTTTTCAGGGCGCACCTAAGACCATTTTTTATTAAAATCATGACCAGCTCACCTCTTTAGCCCGTTTTTTCAGGAGGTTATTTTTCACTTCAACGATTTCACCCGACTTCATCTTAATCACTTTATCCGCCATTTCAGCAATGCCCAGGTTATGGGTGATTAAAAATACCGTTGTTTGCAGCTGTTCATTGATTTTTTGCAACACCTCTAGCACCGCTTTTCCAGTTTCTTCATCAAGGGCTCCCGTTGGCTCATCACAAAATAAAATCCTCGGGTTCTTGGCTATAGCCCGGGCAATGGCAACCCGCTGCTGTTGCCCCCCCGATAGCTGATAAGGGAATTTTTTAGATTGGTCCTCGAGCATGACCTCTTTTAAGGCATGGGCTGCCGGTTTAGCATCTTTATTAAGGCGTGCCCCCACCTCAACGTTTTCATACACCGTCATATTGGGCAACAAATGATAATGCTGAAAAATAAAACCTAAATATTCCCGGCGAAATTCCGTCAGCCCATCGCTAGATAAGTCAGTAATAGTATGATCATCCACTTTGATTTCCCCTTGGCAAACAGTATCCAATCCCCCTGCAACATTGAGCAAAGTGGATTTTCCTGATCCAGATGCACCTAAGACCACAACGAATTCCCCTTTTTTTACATCCAAATTAACATTTTTCAAAGCAGCCGTCTTTTGTCCGCCAACGGTGTATTCCTTGCAAACATTCCTAAGAGTAATCATACGATGCACCTCTTTTCCAAACAGTTGATTCATTGTGGGCCATTATTAAAGGTTTTAAACACCAAAAAGTGAAATTCAGCTTGCAAAATCCCGCAAAAAACGTTATAATGTTAATAAACGAAAACTTTCACATTTAATATCATTAAGGGGTGGCAATATGTTACAGAGGCAAAAGGATGCAAAACCGCTTTACCTACAAATAAAAGACATCGTCCGGCAAAAAATTATCAACAATGAATACTCTATCGGGACAACAATCCCCTCGGAAAACGAGTTGGAAGAAATGTTTGGCGTCAGCCGAATGACAATACGCCAAGCCATTACAGAATTGGTCAATGAAGGGCTTTTAAGGAAAGAGCGGGGACGTGGAAAAGGGACCATCGTGTTATCCAATGCCATCGCTGACCGCCTCACCACCATTAAAAGCTTCACCCAAAAAATGCAGGAACAGGGATTTATCCTGAAAAATAAGGAAATTGCTGCGATGCTGGTGCCTGCCGGGGAGAGCGTGGCAAGCGTGTTTGGCATTGATGCGGCTGACGAGGTATTTTGCCTGACCCGTACACGGATGGTGAATGACGACATCATCCTTTATTCCGTTTCTTTCGTGCCGCGTACTTTGAGCCTGCCAACTGATGTTTCCTTATATGATTCACTTTACCACCAATTTTCCAAGCAAAACATTACCATCGGCCATGCTGAGGAGTTTATCGAAGCGACCCTTGCCGATGAAATAATCAGCGAAAAGCTTGAAATTCCTTTAGGGGCAGCCGTCTTAAAGCGAACGCGCACCAGCAAAGACACAAGCGGGCAATACATCGAATATACCGAAACTTATTACCGCTCCGATAAGTACAAATATGTAGTTGAATTGACCCAATAAGGGACCAAAAAAGCGAACACCGTGGCGTTCGCTTTTTTGGTTGCTAAATGGCTGAGTTGATGGAATCGTAAAATAGCTGGAGCACATCCAGGGCCACGTCATGGATTTCACCCGTGTTGGCCACTTGGTAATCCGCAAATTGCTCGTATAAAGGCAGCCGCTGTTCCAAAAGTTTTTCCAAATCACCGCCTGATAATGGGCGCCCTTTTCGTTCCAATTTTTTCAAGGGGCGTTCAATAAAGACGATGATGCCGTTTTGTACCAGGGGCGCATAGTTTTCAGGGCGGGTTATGGCACCGCCACCTGTGCTGATGATGGTCCCGCTAACAGCTCCGGCTTTTATAATGGCCTGGGCCTCTAAATCCCTAAAAACAGCCTCGCCTTCTTCTGCAAAAATTTCCGGGATGGTTTTATCGGCCAGGGTTTCGACTTCACGGTCCGTATCAATGAAAGGACGGTCCATAAGGGTTGCCACTTCCCGTCCAATGGTAGATTTCCCGGAACCTGGCATTCCAATCAAGACTACATTTTGGGTTTGCTTTCTTATTTTGGACACGATTTTATCAATTTTTTCACTGGTTACCTCGGCGTTGGTAAATACCTGTGCGGCGGCGGCCGCCTGTGCCACTAGCATGGGCAGTCCTCCAATACTGGGGATAGATAGCATATTTGCCTCCAAAAGCAGTGCTGTCTTGTCCGGGTTATAAATCAGGTCCACGACCCCTTCCAGACTTTGAAAGGGCTTCAGGCTAACTGGGGACTTGCCATTATTGGGGTACATGCCGACAGGGGTGGTGTTGACGATAATCTGGGCATCATGGTGCTGGTGGATGTTATCGTAATTGTGCTCCCCATGGCGGGAAACGGTGATGATTTCTTTGGCGCCTTCGTTTTTTAAGACATGATGGACGGTCAGGCTGCTGCCACCGCTTCCAAGGATGAGGGCTTTTTTGCCTTTAGCCTCGATATTCCTCATTTTAAGGAGGTGCAAGAAGCCGATAGCATCGGTGTTGTCCCCATAGAGTACGCCATCCTCGCGGCGGATGATGGTGTTGACGCTTCCAATCGCCTTTGCCGCTTCGGACATCTCATCGCAATAAGGGATGACTGCTTTTTTATAGGGGATGGTCACGTTCAAACCAGAATATGGTAGCGCGTCCATAAAGTTTTCAAAATCTTCAGGTTTGACTTCCACTAATTCATAGGGATAATCACCCAGTTCCTTATGGATTATGGGCGAATAGCTATGGGATAATTTTTCCCCTAAGAGGCCGTATTTGTTCATTTAGACCACCTCTAAATAGCTGCCCAAGTATTTAAATTCCTGGCAAATTTCATCCAAGCTATTAATCAGCGTGCCGAACTCCTCCGAGTAGACGGAAGTTTCCAGGTCGAAGTAGAATTTGAACTGGAAATCCTTGTTAGGAATGGGGCGGCTTTCAAGTTTTTGCAAGTTGATGCCAAGGACATGGAACCGGGAAAGGACCTTGTATAAGGCACCGGGATGGTGGGGCAAAATGGCAATGATGCTGGTCTTGTCCGCACCCGGGTAAATCTCCAGGTTTTTGGAAATGCAAATAAACCTTGTGTAGTTGTTGCTTTGGTCCTGGACATCCTGCTCAATGGCAGTAAGCCCATATTCAGCGACGGAAATATTGGAACAGATGGCCGCTAAGTCCTGACGCTCGGAGCCTGCTACTATTTTGGCGGCAAGGGCTGTGTTTTCGCAAGGGGTCACTTTGACTTCCTTGCCTAATTTGTCCAAAAGTCCAGAGCATTGGGCGAGGGCCTGGGGATGGGAGGTAATTTCCTTGATATCCTCTAATTTAACCCCTGGTTTAACCGCTAAATTGTGGTCAACCTTAAAGCGGAGGCTCTTGACGATTTTAAAGTCATGAAGCTGAAGCAGGCGGTAAACCTCGTTAACGGAACCGGCGGTGCTATTTTCCAGTGGCAGGATACCGTATTCGCACAGCCCCTGTTCAACCGCCTTGAAAACCCCTTCAAAGGAGGAAAAATACTGGACATCCGGGTGCTTGAACAAACGCTTGCTGGCAAGCCCTGAATAGGCGCCTTCAATCCCCTGGCAAGCCACCACGGGATTTTTTTTGAGCATTTTCGGGGTTGTTTCAACCGCTTTGAAAATTTCTCCATATAGGGAGGTTGGCTTTCGGCGGCGCTGATGCTGATAATTTCGGCTGATTTCAAAAATGGTATCATAAAGGGGATAAATGAACCCGCTCAACTCTTCGGGCAAATGTTGTGATAGCGTTAGCAACTTACTGGATTCCCGCCCTTTATCCAAGGTTGGCAAGTTATTTTCCCGCTTGTAGTCGGACACTTTCGTGACGATTTCCATCCGCTTTTGAAAAAGGGCAATCAGTTCCAAATCCAACTGGTCGATTTCGTCCCGAAGTTCGGTCAAATTCATAGTTTGCCCCCCTCAATCATGGCATCCAAAATGGCGATGGCCGCCACCGATTCCACACAGGGGACAGCCCTTGGGACGATGCACGGGTCATGTCGACCCCGGACTTCCAAAATGGTATCCTCGCCTTTGATGACATCAATGCTTCCCTGTTTCTGGGCGATGGAGGAGGTAGGCTTCACGGCAACTTTGAAAATCAAAGGCATCCCCGTGGTCAATCCCCCTAAAATCCCCCCATGGTTATTGGTTTTCGTCTTGACTTCCCCATTTTCATAATAGTAATCATCGTTATTTTGACTGCCAGTCATTTCCGCAACTTCAAATCCAGCGCCAAACTCAATCCCTTTAATAGCGGGGATACCAAAAATCATAGAAGATAACCGGTTTTCCATCCCATCAAACATCGGCTCGCCAAGCCCAACAGGAAGCCCGATAATGGCACATTCGATAGTCCCGCCCACAGAATCGAGGCTCATGCGGGCCGCTTCAACGGTTTCTTTCATCTGCTGTCCGGCCTCATCGCTAATCGCCGGAAACTCTTTTTGGGCAACTGCTGCTAACTGCCCTTCGTTGATTGAAACGGCATCGAACGTTTCATCCTTAACCTTGCCGATGGAAGCCACATGGGCTCCGATGTAAATCCCTTTGGATGCCAAGATTTGCAGGGCAACCCCGCCGGCAATGCATAGGGGAGCCGTCAGCCTTCCAGAAAAATGACCGCCTCCGGCAACGTCTTGATGTCCTCCATATTTAATATGGGCGGGGAAATCCGCATGTCCGGGACGAGGAATGCTTTTTAGCTTATCATAATCCACGGAGCGGGTATTTTGGTTGTGGATAACTGCGGTTAAGGGTGCCCCGCAAGTCAAGCCATTGGCAAGCCCTGTCAAAAACTCAGGGCTGTCCTCTTCCCGGCGGGTTGTTGACCAGGGGTTTCTTCCCGGAGCACGGCGGTTCAAAAACTGCTGCAACGCTTCCCGGTCAATCTCAAAACCGGTTGGCAGCCCATCCAAAGTCATGCCGATTGCCGGACCGTGGGATTGCCCGAAAATAGAAAGTGATAAACGGTTTCTCCAAAAACTTGCCATACTATGCCCCCTCCTTGCTGATTTCCAGTGATTTTCCTAGTAACTTAAAGTCTTCCCATAATTTCGGGTAAGATTTGTTGACCGCTTCTGCCCCTGTTAAAATAACAGGCTCCGTGCAGGCCATGGAAGCCACTGCCGCTGTCATAGCGATCCGGTGGTCGATACAGGCATCGACAGTGCCACCCTTTAAGGATGGTACCCCTTCAATAATCAGCCCATCTTCCATCTCGGTAATCTTGGCACCGAGGGCATTCAACGTATTGGCCGTCGTGGTCAACCGGTCTGATTCCTTGATGCGCAAACGCGCGGCATTCCGAATAATGCTGGTCCCATCCGCCACGGCTAAAATAGCGGAGAGTACAGGAATTAAATCCGGGATAGGCCCTGCGTCGATTTCCACGGCTTGCCGCTTCCCTTCCTTCACCGCCACGGTGCTTTTGTTCCAGCTCAAATGGGCGCCAATAGCCTCCAAAATATCCGTCATGCGGCGGTCGCCCTGAAGGCTGTTGGGGTTCATCCCCCGAAGCACCACATCACCTTTCGGCATCGCCCCGCAAGCCAACCAGAAAGACCCATTGGACCAGTCACCATCGGCAATAATTTCAGCAGGGCCTGCCAGTTTAACATTCCCAAGAATGGAGTAAGTTTGGTTAGCATAAGCATGGCGCACCCCAAAGACTTCCTGGGCATCCAGGGTAATGGAAATATAGTCCCCCGATTGGATGTCCCCGGTGATTTCAAGGGTACTGTCCTCATCAAGCAATGGCAAAGCCATCAACAAACCGCTGATGTACTGGGAGGAAACGTCCCCTGGAAGGGTATATACACCTGGTTGCAACTGCCCCTCGCACTTCAAAGTCGTCGCAGTCGGCTTAGATAATGTAATTCCTTTCGCTGTCAATTCCCGGTCAAGGGGGGCAATCGGTCGTTCAGGCAACCGTCCTTCCATGTGAAATTCCCCAGTCACCCCGAGGGCGCAGACAACGGGAAGCATGAAACGAAACGTCGAACCGCTTTCCTTGCATGGCAGCACACAAGTTTCTGGCAGATTATCCCTATCAATGGGTTGGACGAAAAAGCCGTCCTCAAGTTTATCAATATTGGCACCCAGCGCTTCAAGGCAGGCAACCGTCGCTTTGATGTCCTCCGCCCCCGTATGCTGGCACAAAATTTTCGTGGTGGTATCCGCCAATGCCGCGCAAATCAACAAGCGGTGCAAATGGGATTTTGATGGTATCGCCAGGACTTCTCCTGACACAGTTCCTGGTTGTATGGTCGCAATCATGTGCGTACCCCCTTTTCTATCCATTGGAATAATGCTTCCAAACTAAATTTATCTAAATGGCATTTCCCGGTAACTGATGGGATAATCATGGAAATGGTACCGCCTTCACGTTTTTTGTCCATCAAGGACGCGTCATAGATTTCCTGGGCGGTGTATGGGGTGCGGTGTGGCAACTGGAATTTTTCCAGAAGGCTTAAAAGCACATCCAATGCCTCTTTCGGGCATAACCTCATGTTGACAGCCGCTTGGGTATCCATGGCCATCCCGATGGCAACCCCTTGCCCATGGCTGATTTCATAATGGCTCAACTGCTCGATGGCATGTCCCGTCGTATGGCCGAAGTTCAGTAATTTGCGGAGCCCCTTATCGAACTCATCCTCCACCACAATGTCCTTTTTCATGGTCACGCAGGTCGCCACGATTTCCTCTAGGTCAAGGGTGTCCTTGGCCAAGTCCTCCAGAAGTTTCGGGTTGTCCAGCATCCCGTATTTGATGATTTCAGCAAAGCCATCATGGTACACCTCTTGTGGCAAAGTTTCAAGCAACTTGATGTCGCAAAGGACAAGGGCGGGTTGATAAAATGCCCCCACCAGGTTTTTCCCTTCCGGCAAGTCGATGGCGGTTTTGCCGCCCACGGAAGAATCCACCATGGCCAAAAGGCTGGTCGGCACTTGGACATATGGGGTTCCCCGAAGGTAAGTCGCCGCCACAAAGCCCGCCAGGTCGCCCACGACACCTCCGCCAAAGGCGATGATGGCATCCGTCCCCGTCAACTGGTTTGCTGCTAAGAAACTTTGCAGTTTCACATAATTTTCACTGCTTTTGGACGCTTCACCCGGTGGGATGACATATTCCAATACTTCAAATCCCGCTTCCCGCAAGTAAGCGTTCATCGCTTCCAAGTAATGGCAGGCCACATTTTCATCGGTAATAATGGCAACTTTTTGGGTTTGCGGCAACAATTCCCGGATTTTCATGCCGATTGCTGGCAGTATCCCGGTCCCGATTTTTACATCATATGGCTTGTTCACTGGTACGTTTATGGTTATCATGGCCGTCCGTCCACCTCCCGTTTCGCTTGCTTACCGTCTTCCAATAACTGGGCTAATTTAACTTTATCCCCTGCTTCAATGGCTTCCTTGTAAGCATGGATTGCACTCTCGAAATACTCTAACTCCTGAAGGAGATAATCCCGATTTTCTAGGAACAGCTCCGACCACATGGAAGGGTTCAGCCAGGCAACCCGGGTCAAATCCTTATAGCTTCCCGCAGAGAAACCCTTATGCGCTTTGGCTGTGGGGCTTTTGATGAACCCGTTGGAAATGAGATGGGGCATCTGGGATGTAAAGGCAATCATGGCATCGTGCTTGGCAGCCGTGGTAAAGGAAATCTCCCCGAAGCCAATAGGCGCCAGCAACGTTTCTATCCGCTTATATAAGGAAGCGTCCTCAAAGGTCGGCGGGACAATAACCATGGTTGCCCCATCGAACAGGTCCTCCCGACTGTATTTGAAGCCCGAATTATGGGTACCCGCCATGGGGTGTCCCCCGACGAAGGTAAAGCCATGTTCACTGGCAACAGGAAAGAGCGCCTCGCAAATTTTTTCCTTCGTACCAGAGCAGTCCACCACTAGGGTAGCTTCCGATATTTTATGGGCATTAGCATTCACCCAGTCAATCACTGCCTGTGGATAAGCCGCCAGGATAATGCAGTCGCAATCGCCAATTTTGGCATCCGTCAGCTCCCCGTCGATAGCCTCCGCCAAAAGTGCGAAATCCATGGTCGTCTTGGAAGGGTCCGTGCCCCACACATTCATGCCAGTTTCACGTTTGTAAGCCTTTGCCACGGAACCGCCAATGAGGCCCAGCCCCACAATACCAATGTTCATAACGTTTTCCTCATTTCCTATAGCTTCAGTCTCCATGAACGGGTCACTCAGCCTTTTATTAACAAAAAAGCCGGACAAGCCTACTAAGAGGTCTGCCCGGCGGTCGTCTATCCTGCTACACGCAATTACTTGGTTTCGGGTAGTAGAAAAGAACAGTGGCCAAGAGACCCTGTTTGAAAGTACCCATAAAAATAAAATCGTGCCACTTGATTTGTATGAGCTTTCATCCTCTTGACCACCCTTCTTGTTTTCGTCTGTTTTGTTCTAGTATACCTGATTTCGCCTAAAAGTCAATGAATTATGAAAACTTTCCAAATTTTTGTCATTGTGGGGCGACTGTTGCCGGTTTTTTACCCGCCAAAATAGCTTCCACTTCTTTTTCAGAGATTTCTGCGGCTTCGGCGATTAGGTTAAGTGGCATACCCAGCTTAAATAGTCTTTGCACCATTTGTGTCTGCTTTTTCTCCATGCCTTGCTCCATACCTTCTTCTATCCCCTTTTCCCGTCCTTCGCTAAACTTGGAATTCAACTGCCGAATCCCTTCATAAAACGCTTCTTGGCGCAACTTATACAGCTTGCGGGTTTCGTCGTCGTAGCTTAGGACTTCCAGTTCCTGAATCGCTTCCTTCAGGGCTGGTTCGGGTCTTTTTGATGTGTCCTGTGGATGGTTTAAAAACTCAATCCATTTGCTCAGAGCCTCGTTGTCATTTTTGTCGTTTGAATTTTCGTATTTCGGCAGCTCGATGTAATGGATTTCCATCGGGGCTTCCAGTTCTTTTAAGGAATTGATGTTTAACAGCTTATAGACATTATGAAAGTTCGGCTCCTCTTCCAGATATTCAAAGTCGAGGATGTTAATGCAGATGGTCTTTTTCAGTTCCCGGTAGTTATCACCTGATACCAGTTGCTCGCCGTAGAGCTTTGACCAATGATAAAGGGAACGTTTCACCATGTTTTTTTCGTCTTTTCGCTGGATTTCGATGTTGACGATTTCCCCGCTGTGGGTGGTCGCCCGAATGTCCAAAACGGAAAACTTGTCATTGATGAAGTCCCTTTTGGTTTCCGGGTTCTCAATGATTACCGAAACGATTTTATCCCCGGCATTTTTCCTTTTCAATACCGCATTTAAAAAGTCAATGAGGACTCCCTCTTTGGTGAAGATTTTCTTGAAAATAAAATCAACCTTCGGATCCAGCCACTCCAGTTCCAATTTCCTGCTCATCATACACACCCCTATCCAATGGCATTTCCTTCATTATACCATAGACCTTATAGCACGTCCATCAAGCGGTTAAGGAGCAGCCACAGCTTGCGGTACTGGAATGACCCTGCCCGCACTTGGATGAAAACCGGTTTGCCTCCCGAGTTTTACACCCGGCTCCGAAAAAACTCTGTCGAAAAACATCTGATATCAAGGGTTTTAGGGGTTGAAACCCGTTTCATTATTTGATATA
>WRGF01000183.1 GCA_009787345.1 Turicibacter sp. | reverse complement strand
CCGCCCTTCCGTAGGAAGGTATCCTCCTTTGGTGGGCTATTAGGATGGGCGAAAAAAGACCGCAAATACGGGTGAATTGGAGTTATTAGATGTGCCCCAAAACTCTGGTACCGTGTAATCAAAGCCTTTTGCCCCAATCAGTTCCCCGGGGCTATAGCTAAGTTATAACTCCCGGATTTGCAGGAAAATTTGGGACAGATAAACTTGCTGCCGCGGATTTAAGCTTAGCAACTGAAGTTCTTGCGGGCAGTCGCCTGTCGTGATGGTAATCGTCGCTGTAATCAACTGTTCTATGTTGCTTTTTAACTTCGCACAGCGGACAGAGTCGCAGTAAGTTTTCCCATCAAGGCTAAATCCAAAAGAAACTTTTTTAGACGATTGGGAACATACCCGCAAATAGTAGTTGATTTCATACGTATGGTTTGCCTCAAGCATCAGCGGTTTTTGCCAGCATTTTTCGCCTTTCCCGCCACAAACATTGCAACAGTTCCTTTTTACCCCCGTTGTATTGGACTGGATTTTAAGCGGCAATGGAGCACGGCCCGTAACATCCGCACAATCCAAATAACTTGCTTTAAGGATTGGAAGGCTAGGTGGGGTCGGGGTCGGTGCCGGGATTGGAGGGGTTGGTATTGGTGTCGGAATCGGGGTGGGCATTGGCGGGGCAGGTGTAGGGAGAGGTGGTGTAGGGGTTGGGGTGGGCGGTGCGTCAGGACTGACAACGACGGCTGTCGTGTTGCTGGTGACCGCCACCGTCCCGTCAGAAATCATGGCGCTGTTATTGATTGTCAGCCCTGTAGCAGCATCGCTGTCGACCGTAGGAGAAAACTGAAGGGTCACGTCGGCATCTGCTGTAATTGGCTGCGGGATGACAAAACGTGCCATATCACTGCTTCCCGTATTAGGGATAGCGGAACTAACCCCATTAATAGTCAACATGGCCGTCGCACCAACAGGGAAGTTGGTATTTGGCAGCAGATTATCTGTCAAGATTAAATCTTGGTCGATCAGGTTAAGGTGTTTTAGGGTCAAGGTATAGTTAATGGCAGCCCCTGGGTTGACCGAAGCCGGGGAGGCTGTTTTGGAAATGGTGCTGTTCACCAATCCGAGCCCAACCACTTTCGTAGAAAAAGCGCTGCTGTCTGAGGATAACTGTGACCCTGGGTCTACCGTATCCGCATTGACCGAAGCCGTTCCCGGAAGGCTTGGCGCAGTTGTGGAGGTACTGACCACCCCTTGATAAGTTACAGTGGCGCTTTCCCCTGGTGCCAATGTCGTCCCGTTTAACGTAAAGTTCGGGGCTGCTGCATTGGAAGCATCCACGGTGACGGGAATAGCCGTAGGTGCCGGCGGGGTTTGCCCACTTTGTGGTACCGGGGCTGCCGTAGCCGTCGCAGAATTATCCACGTAAGATACTGCTGTTGGCAAAGCCACGCTAATCGCCGGGTTTTGCACAACTGTCGTTCCAGTATTCGTCACCGTTGCCGTGTAAGTCCCCGTATCGCCGGGAGCAATCACTGCCGGAGCTGTCGTCGACAAAGTGACCGCCGGGGCAACTACCTTGGAATTAGCGCTGACGTTGACGCCAGGGTCAGCTGTAAATCCAGTCACCCCTGCCGTATTGGTCAACACCGTTCCCGCAGGGGAAGAATTTGTCACCGTGTAATTGAGGGTAACGGTTGCCCCCACTGGGATGGGCTGGCTTACCGTTAAAATCATGTTGGTTCCCGTTCCCGTCAAAGTGACGGGCGCCGTTTGAGGTGTCCCGCTGCTATCAGTTATGGTTGCAGTGGGCGCAGGGGAATCTGCCAACAAATGGCCTGTGGCAAATAAATCGTTGAACTGCAAGTATGGCGCAGAAACAGCCCCTGTGTTGGTAGCCGATACACTGTAGTCCTGATTGCTTCCCGCCAAAATCGTTGGGCTCGTGGACTTGGCTGCGTCAGAAAAAGAAGGTGCCTGGACGGTCACGCCAGGATCTTGCCCCGTTACAGGGGCCACTGAATCCGGAGTTGTCATGGAAATGCTGTTTTGGTACATCGTTCCATTAGCCGCATCCTTCGGCACTTGGGCTTGGAACGTCAGGGTTGCTTCCCCACCTGGAGGAATCGGGCCGGGAATCGTAAAACTCAAATCCGAGGTCCCGTTGGCCGTCACTTTCGTAGGGGTTTTGTTCACCGTCGCTTGCGGGGTTCCAGCAACTAGCACCAAGCCCCCCGGAAGGGAATCCGTAGCCGAAATGCTGGCAGCCGGAAGCGGGCTTTGATTGGTGACAGAAACGGTATACGTAATAATATCCCCCGGTAAAATGCTACTTGGCGATGAGCTTTTGGTAACGGGGCCTAAAGGGGTGCCGATGGTTGTGACGGTAGCTGAGGCGACAGGAGGGCCTTGAAATGTATTGTTGTTTTTATCCGTGCTGGTGGTGATGACCGTATTGGTCAAAGGCGTATTAGCCGCAGTCCCTGAATTGTCCACCGTGTAATTGATGGCAAGCGTTTCATCGGGGCTGATTCCAGACCCATCCGGGTCGGTGATGGTGAAAGAAACGTTAGGCGCAGTCCCGTTGACAACCACGTTAGCCTGGCGGACGGTACCATCGGCTTCTGTAATGGTAGCAGTTACCGGCCCAGAAATGGTTTGACCGGCGGGCAGGGTATCGTTTGCTGTGAAGGAAACAGCGTTTTGAGCCCCCGTATTGGTCCCATTGATGGTGTAAGAAATCGGGTCGCCAGGTGCCGCTTTTGCAACGGAAGCC
The DNA here is from genome assembly GCA_009787345.1 of Turicibacter sp. Lineage (GTDB taxonomy): Bacteria > Bacillota_I > Bacilli_A > MOL361 > Turicibacteraceae > WRGF01. The sequence continues at coordinate 19,936 of WRGF01000183.1, read as the reverse complement.
CCCTTCGTGACTGTGAAAAAGTTAGGCCGCCCAACCAGGACCGGCTCTGCCGCAGCGTTTTGCTGCTCTGTCGGGTCACCTGTGTTGCTGGCAATATTCACCGTATTCACCAAAGACGCAGGAGGAACCAAATTGGTATCGGCTTTGACGAAAAAGGTGACTGAAAAGCTCTGGCCCGGATCCACTGGTGCAGCGAAAGTGAATACCGGCTTCAAAGGATTTGCCGCATCAATGCCGACATCGCTTGGTGTGGAAGTTACCGGGTGATTGGCATCTGATGCAAAACTCAGTCCAGCAGGAAGGGCATCGGTCACTACAGGCGTTACAGGATTATTTGAATTGTTGGCCCCTGTGACTGTATAACTGAAGGTGTCCCCAGGGCTGATGTTGCTAATGGACGGTGTTTTGGACGTATTGGAGAAGAAAGGCGTCCCAATCTTAAGGGGAATCGCATTGACCGGTGTCAGTGGCGAACCAGGATAGCCTGAAATATTTGCGGTATTGTCAATTTCAGTCCCATCAGCAAGTCCTTGCGGCACATTCCCATGGACTGTCACGCTGTAAGAAGCTCCTTGGTTTAGCGGAATAGGGTTCGAGTTAGCATCAACTAGCGTGTAAGTAGGCGAGGTCGAAGTCCCACCCACCAAGAAATTGGCTGCCGCACCGTTAACCGTACCCGAGACGAGGGTTCCCGGCGCATCGCTAATGTTAAGCCCATTGGGCAAGCTATCAGCAATGGTAAAAGGAAGCGCCTTTCCTGACCCGTTGTTTGTCCCGGAGATATTGAAGGCAACCGTCCCTCCCGCTTCCACATTCAAGGAAGACAGCGGGGTTTTCGTCGCATCTGCAAATTGTGGGATGGCAACTGAAACTGGGTTGGCTGTCAACGTCGTACCTGGGTCACCCGGATTGGTCTGCAACAGTACGCTATTGGTAATCTGGGTGCCATCGGAAAGCCCAGCCGGCACGGTTGCTTGAAACGTCACGGTTACCGATTGACCAGGCGGGACAGGGGCTCCTACCGTAAAGACTGGGGCTGTGGAACTTCCTCCTTCAGCAACCGGTGCGCTGGAACCGTTAATCGCTGCCGTTGATGAACCTGCCACTAAAGCCAGGCCATTGGGCAATGGATTTTCCGTCAGGGTTAGCGGGTTGGCATCCACTGACCCGGTATTAGTGCCAGTCACTGTAAATGTTACGACATCCCCTGGTTTCACTGTGGCAGGGCTGGCCGTTTTCAAAGCATCTCCCAAATTAGGCACAGAAACCGTAACGCCAGGATCATTGGCATTCAAGACCTGGCTGCCATTGGTTATGCTAGCTGCATTTTTCAGGACAGTCCCCGCTGCCAGGGTTGGGTCGGTATTGGCAGAAAACTGGATGCTTACAGAGGAATTTGCGGGAATCGGAGACGGAATGGTAAAAACCGGGTTGCTGGCTGTACCTGTGTTGGTCACGGTGGTGGCTGTCCCATTGACGACAAGCTGTGCAGTTGTCCCTGACATCGCCACCCCGCCTGGAAGGGCATCATTTACCGTCAAAGGCGCATTCCCTGCCATCTGGTTTTGATAATTCAGGGCATAAGCGATGGGCGCGCCTGCCAAGATATTGGATGGGGATGATGTTTTGCTAAAGGCATCGTTGTTTATATTGGTTGGGAGTACTGTAACGCCAGGGTCGCTGACAGCCGTGCCCGGGTCTGCCGTATTGGTCTTTAACGCAGCGGTATTGACTAAATTCGTCCCGCTTGGAAGGCTCGGGTCAAGGTTGGCATTAAAAGTAATGGTAGCTGTTTGTCCCGGAGCTAATTGGTCGGCGGTCATAAAAGTTGGCGCACTGCCACTCCCTCCCACAGTCAACACAGAAGGATTACCATTGATGGATGCCACCGCCGAATTGGCAGCGTAAGTGAGCCCCGCTGGTAGCACATCCGCCACATTAAAAGCCGTTGTGGGTTGCTGCCCTGTATTGGTTACTGTTAGCATATAAGAAACAGGTTGCCCGGGGATGGCACTGGCCTGAGAAGCAACTTTCGTCCCTTTCAAAGCGGCTGGGGACAACTGGACTGTAGTGGACGTCGTATTTGTCGGCACTGTAGCAGACGCTGTACCACCCGGAGGCGTGTAAGTCATCGAAGCGTTATTGGTTAAGGTGCTATTCGCCGCTGCCCCCTGTGGGACTTGCGCTTGAAAGGTCAGGGTCACCGTGCTATTGGCAGGAATATCGGGAAGTGAGAAAGCAGGTGTCGAAGCCGTCCCTGAAACCGCTGGCGTCGAAATGGCCCCTCCCACATTGACCGAGGCCGACCCCCCCATATAAGTTTGCCCGTTTTGAAGGGAATCGCTCACACTAGCACCGCTGACGACGGAATTTCCCGGATTAGTTACGGTCAGGGTATAAGTGACAACGCCCCCCGGACTGGTGGATGCTGGGGCCGCTTTGGTAATTTGAAGGGGGAGGATGGACAACAAGGAGGTATTGGAAGTGGAGGTTCTGGAAACTCCCGGCAAGCCCACGACAGGGGAGTAGTTATAAGTGGTATTGGCTGTATTCGGGATTGGATTGACAGGCGGAACGCTGTTAGCGACGGCTTGAAACGACACCGTGGTAGATCCGTCGATGGGAATATCCGGAACCGTAAACCCCGCATTTGGGTCAGCGGAGCTATTGGCTGTCCCACCTATGGTCACCGTCCCCGGCAAAAAGGTAAGCCCCAGTTGAGAGAGGGAATCCTGAAACTGCACATTGCTCATCGGCGTTTGGGTCGGGTTGGTCAGGGTCACCGTATAAGTCACCGGTTGCCCAACTGGCACTTCGCTTTGATTGGAGGTTTTATTCAGCATCATCGGCGGAACGGTGGGTTGGACCACGTCGACTTTTTGAAGGGCAACGTCATCCATCACATAATCATTCCCGTTGGCTGCCGGGCCCAGGCTGACAAATGAAAGGGTCAGCGACGTATTGTTCCCGCTATTAAAAGCAACCCCCGCCTGCTTCCATACAGGATTTGACGTATTAGCGGGATATTGCCCCCCAAGGGATAGCTGCTGGAGCACATTCCCGGTACTATCAGTAATTTTAATCCCAAAAGCCGGGTCTGCAAAACCCGTCTGCTTAATCAAGTTGGCAAACCAGGCACTGAATAAATAATTGGAATTAGGGTCCACAGGGACGGTTACGGACATAATATTCTGCCCGGGATTTCCCCCATTAATAACCAGCATCCGCCCCGTTTCATTGCCCGTGGTGTGGTCAGCAAGATTCCACCACGTATTGTCATTTAAATGCTTCACGTTCGATACGGTAATGTAGCCATCGTTGGGCTTTTGCTGGGACACATAAGTAAATGAGGAATTTAAGTTGGGATACGGATTGGGATTAACCGTCGTCCCAGCCGCAGTTCCCGGCGCATTGCTCCCAAATGTCCCATCAGCCGCATCCGTAATCAGGTTCGGGCCGATGACTTCTACGCTTGAGCCCGCTAAAGTCAGGGGAGCATAAGTCACTGGCCCATTCAAAATATTTTGGTTAGCCGGGTTCTGATTGGCACTTACCGTTACCTTCAACGTATTTGGCGAAGTGCTGTCAAGGTTGGTTGCACCTGAAGGGGCGAGGGAGCCCGCAGCACTAATAGGCGGGAATGTCCCTCCATCCAAAAGCGTCGCATTGGCGGCATTGGCAAAATTCCCTGGCGTTGCCGTCGTCGGCGAATAACTCCCTTGCTCCACAATCTGATAATTGCCAGCGGGCACATTGGTAAAACTGTAATTCCCGTTGCTATCGGTCAATACTGCCAAAGTGGCTCCCGTAGCCGTATTTTGCAGCACGACCGGAACACCCGCAATCCCGGGATAATTCGCAGTCGTCGTCCCGGTTCGGTTGGCATCATACATTAACCTTCCTGAGATGGTCGCCATGTTTTTAACTCCCTTCTTACTTTTATACACTACTACCATCCTATGGCGAATCCGGCGGAAAAATGATTTTTATTGGATAAATGCTCCTGCATCCCTTACTTAAATTGAGCTTGAATTGGCAACTCCCAAATAAATGGGATTAAAAACTTGATTTTGGGTTATAATGATGTTATGATGTGCATATAAACAAAAAAGCCGTTGCTAGTAACAACGACTTTTCTCAGGACCGTTTAAGACGGTGGCTGTGTTAATACGATGAAAAACAACCGAGTCAACTCGCCAAAGTCAAGACGGTTGTTTTTTTGTTTAAACTAAAACTTCGGCAATGAATGTGAGCAGTGCTACTAAGAAAATGCCAAAAGTCAGCATTAACAAGATTGCATCCGATACTTTCATATTCCATTTCTGGGGCAAAGCCATTTAAACTCAAAGCATTGGCACCACCCCTAAATAAGAGACTGGCCACCGCCTATAAACTTTCCTATCCCTATCATACCATTCAATTTGCTGAATTACAATTTTTTCCATAAAATAGCTGAAAGCTGACTTAGGTATCAATTTTCCCAGTCAGCTTTCGTGGCTACTAATGCATTGGAAACTTACAAAACCCAATCATCCCAAGTTTTCGGGATGGTTGGGTTTCATTATTCTTACGCTTTTTTACCCCAGCCAATAGCTACCGCACCTGGGCCTGCGTGTACGGCAAGTACCAGTGAAATCGGGCGGATTTGGATGTCGATGTTCGGGAATAAGGCTGTCAATTCTTCGTGGACAACGGCTGCATCTTTCGGATTTTCCATGTGAAGGACGCATAACTCGTATTCGTCTGTCAATTTTTGTTCCTCTAAGTGGGAAACGATGCCTTTTAGGGCTTTCTTGAAGGTACGGACTTTGTTGACCGCCTCCACTTTGCCTTCTGGCGTGATGGCGATGATTGGCTTGATGTTCAATAACCCGCCTAATGCGGCGGATGCGTTGGACAAGCGGCCACCCTTTTTCAAGTTGGTCAAATCCGCAATGGCGGCAGCCAAACCAGAGGCACGGCTAAGTTCTTCCATCTTAGAAAGGATAGCAGCAGCAGATTTCCCGGCCTGAGCCATTTTCGCTGCCTGTACTGCCATGTTCCCCTGAGGGAACGCAATCTGGCGGGAATTGACGACGTGGACTTTCCCATCGTAATCGCGGCCAACATTCACCGCATTTTGGTAAGTCCCGCTTAATGCCTCGGAAATCGCGATGTGGATGATTTCCTCAAACCCTTCGGCAAAAATGCTATCATAAAGTTCCATAACCTGTCCAGGGGACGGCTGGGAAGTAGACGGCAAATCCTTCATCTGACCGGATTTTTGCACGAACATCTCCGGTGTGACTTCCTTAAATTCCTGAAGCGCTTCGGTCCCAAACAAAATAACGATGTAGCTAATAAAAATATTTAATTCTTCAACAGTTTTCGGGTCGATGCATCCCGTACTGTCAACAACGATGGCAATTTTACTCATCAGGCTTCACCCCTAAATCAATTTTGTACCTCAATTTTAACACTTTTGCCACCATCCGTCCATCCTTTTTAATTTCTAGGGCCAGTCAGTCGTAATTTACCCTTTTTGGAATTGGTTTTGCGTGAGGATTCCAGCGTCAAGAACCGTCAAGTACGGCCCAATTAACAAGGCTGGGAACACGAAAACTGCTTGTGGAAGCACAAAGGCTAGGATCTGCTGATTCACTTTCTTTAATTAGGATTTGTGGTTGTCACGCATCCTAAAATATTCACGCACGACCTCATCCTTGGATGTCGCGATGTGAGCCGTTCTATAGGTTCGGTGCGCAAGGCATTTGAAGATAAGCTCCGAGTCTCCCTTTTGTCCGTCTTACCCCTGCTTGCATGGGTGGTTGCCATGGAGGCCAGAGAAAGGATGACGTATGCGACATTGTGGTGCTTCAGTTCATGATAAATCCTGTATCCCAACGGCCCTGCTTCGTACCTGCAGACAAAATCGACACCATTCCAAATTTCCCACTAAGGGATGCGATGTGCATCAAAACCTGTCGATAAACGGTTTTTACTTTAAGGTACCTCTATAAACTCGCTTTGTCCGAATTTACGAGGATTTTTTTGTCCAGCCAAGGAAGTGAAAATGTAGTGAAGTGGATCTTCACCGCATTTTTACTGACGACGGATGGATGAGAAAAGACTGGAAATTCGGGTGGATTGGAGTTATTAGAGGTGCCCTTAATGGTATATCAATACTAAAGGAAAATTTTTATCGCCTCAATTTTTTTAGAACTTACATTTGAAATTTAAAATCCCAAGCCAATTCAAATCAGTCCAGGGCTTGCTATTAGTTACCATGAGACATCTTGCCGCCGTAATAATAAATCATGGAGACCACGGCACCCACTAAAGCCGCACTAAGCAAGAATAAAAATGCCGAAGGCAACCCACGAGATTCACTTATCAGACCACTAACAAAAGGAAAGAGCACCATACCTAGGGCATAAATGGATTGAAAATAGCCCATTGCTGTGGATCTTTTCTCAGGCGACACCCCATCCATAGATTCACTTATCAGCATGGGAAGCATAACTCCAGCACTTAATCCAGGAATGATTTGGAGAACCAGAAGCACACCCCAATTTCCCGTATGAACGACAACAAATGAGTAAAGGGCGGTAAGCAAGAACAAGGAAGCAACAACCAATGATTTCTTAAAATACCTATTGAAAAATGACCAAGTACTCAATTTGGCGCTAACAGCAGAACTTACCATAAAGATAATCGTGGACCAACCGACCAAGGCGTTGCCACCGCCCAACTGCCGAATGACTTGTGTGGTAAATGACATGACGGTCGACATTTGAATGCCCTGCTGAACCAAAGCCAGTAAACTAAAAATAAGGAGCTTCTTCTGACTTATCACACCAAGGAGTGAACCAACCGATGGAATTATAAATTTATCAGGGGATTTTTCTAACCGTAAACCAAGCAATACTCCAACTATGCTAAATAAAAACCCAATTAACGCAAGCAGACGTAGGCCGAGTATGGGGTAAAAAAAGGTTGCCGTCAAGAAAGCCAGCATGATACCAAGCGTATTGGCGAAAATCAACTTACCCGTGGCTATCTGCTGCTCCTCTTGACCAAAATAACTCATGTAATGAACCATAAAGCAGACCCACATGGCGCTACCAGCACCCGACAACATATTTGCAACCAAAAAGCCTGTCGCTGTGGGGGAGGCAAAGCGAAGAAATGTGCCAAGACCAGCGCATGCAAGTCCTGTGATGATAAAAACCCTATGATTGATTTTTCTATCGGCTCCGATGCCGACTGGCAAACGAAGAAAAAGCTGTGCCAAGCCATAAATGCCAACAATCTGGCCAATCACTTCAAGGCTAACTCCGTTCTCACTTAAAAAGATAACTTGGAAGGGGACGTGAATGTATTGGATAAGCCAAAACAGGGTAATAAGAATGAGCTGTAACGAGGTTTGTTTTTTTTTCATAGCGACTTCCCACCTTTTCTAATTTATCAATCGTAAAAAATAAACGCCCGAAGCTGATTCGGGCGTTTGATGTTAGGAGGCGATGGATTGAGGAACCAATTGTCTCAGATACTGAACACTTAGCTCAATCGATTTTTGGATTTCCTCGTAATTAGCTTCAAAATCCTTGTCCTCAATCTCAATGCAAGTATAGCCACTATAACCAATGTCTTTAAGGGCTTTGACATAGGCGGCCCAGTCCACGTCGCCAAGTCCCGGAAGTTTCGGTGACATAAACTCTAAGGGGTAGGCCATGACACCGGAATCGGCCAACTTCTCTGGGAATACCTTAATGTCTTTGTAGTGGACATGGAAAATTCTATCTTTAAATTCATAAAGCGGCTTGATGTAGTCGATTTGTTGCCAAACAAAGTGGGAAGGGTCATAATTCAAGCCAAGATTAGGGCTTGGGAAGCGCTCAAACACCTTGCGCCAAATGGCTGGTGTCGTCATAATGTTCTGACCAGCTGGCCATTCATCTTTTGTAAATAGCATCGGACAGTTCTCAATGGCGATTTTTACCCCTTTGTTCTCGGCATGGCGAAGAATCGGTGTCCAAATCCCTTCCATCAAATCCAAGTTCTCATCCACCGTCTTATATTGGTCACGACCAATGAAGGTGGTCACCAAATTAATCCCTAGTAGGGCAGAGGCATCAATGACTTTTAAGAAATGAATGGCGCATTTGCTTCTTTTTTTAAGGTTTGACTCCAAGAAGTTCGGATAATAGGCCAGGGCGGAGATTTCCACCCCTTTCTTAGCTGCATAATCCAAAACATCTTGGGCCTTCTTAGATGTTAAACCATCCACATCCAAATGGCTGACCCCGGAGTATCGGCGTGTGGCCTGTTCATTGGGCCAACAGGCCAGTTCCACACACTCAAGCCCCTGTTCTGCCAGGATATTGATAACCTCCTGATAATCACTTTGGTCCAAAATGGAACTAACGAGTCCTAATTTCATACGCTACCTCCTATAGCACTGGTTGCCAGCTCTTCGTTTCATTGGATTTTGCCACTGCATTCACGACTTTTTCGACCTTGAACGATTGAGCAAAGTCCGTGGATGGCTGTTTACCTTCCACAACGGCTTTGATAAAGTCATGGATTTCGATGGTTTTAAGTTCACCGTAACCGATGTTCATCCCTGGGATGTTCCAAGTGACTTCCCCGTAGAAGTGGGCAGGGCCAGTATGGATGGTTTTGAAACCACGACGGTCATCAGCATCATCTGCAAAGCAAACATCCAGTTCATTTAAACGCTCATAATTGAAGGCAATGGAACCTTTCGTTCCATGGATTTCAAGGGTAATGAAGTTGTGGCGACCCCACGCATTTCGAGTAGCTTCAATACTTCCTTTAGCGCCCGATGCAAAGTTGACCATAAAAGAAGTTTGGTCATCCACGTCAACTGGTGCTTTTTTAACGTCACCAGACAGTTTGACGGTTCCAAGTAAATCAACGCCACCTTCTTGAATCGGTCGTTCATTAACGTAGGTGCTCACAGTGGAGACGACTTCTGTAATGTCACCCGCCAGGTATTGGGACATGTCGATGACATGAGTTGCAATATCACCTAATGTTCCGGCACCAGCAATGGATTTTTGGAAACGCCAAGAGAGTGGAGAGTTAGGGTCAGCGGACCAACTTTGAAGGTACTGGGCACGAACATCCAAGATTTTACCGATGGCACCTTCGTCAATGAACTTTTTGGCAAGAGCTATGGCTGGAACCCGACGATACTGATAAGCACACATGGCAATGATGCCTTTTTTAGCCGCTTCTTCAGCTGCCTCAGCCATTGCTTGGGCATCTTCGAAGCTATTGGACATTGGCTTTTCGCAAAGGACATGCTTGCCAGCCTTTAAAGCGGCAATGGCCATTTCAGCATGGGTATCGTTTGGCGTACAGATGCTGATAACGTCAATATCTGAGTCATTAATAATGTCTCGCCAGTCAGCAGTTGATTTCTCAAAGCCGAAGCGTGCAACGGCTTCTTTACCGATTTCAGGGTTCACGTCGAAGACGGTTTTAAGCACTGGAACCGCCTCAACAGGCCAGAAGAATTTCGGGAAGTTAGAGTAACCCACCACATGTGCTTTCCCCATGAAACCAGCACCGATTAAGCCTACATTTAATTTTTTCATACAAGATTTCCCCTTTCGTCACGGACAGTTTGCCACGTATTGGTTTGATGTGATTTCATAACAGCTTGAACGACTTCTTCCACTTTATAAGACTGTTCAAAGTTCGTGGAAGATTCAGTATTTTCAGCGATAGCTTTAATAAACTCGTAAATTTCGATGGTTTTAAGCTCCCCGTACCCGATATTTAGGCCTTGGATGTTCCAAGTCGCTTCTGGGTAAGGATGCAAAGGCCCTGTGTAGATGGTGGTAAATCCTCGTCTATCATCAGGAGAGTCGGAAAAACATACCTGAAGTTCATTTAACCGTTCGTAATTAAATACGATGCTTCCCTTAGTCCCATGAATTTCAAGGGTTAAGAAGTTGTTTCTACCCCAGGCATTTCGTGTGGCTTCAATGCTTCCCACAGCACCAGATTTAAATTTAACCAAGAAGGAGGACTCATCATCCACGTCAACATCTGCTAGCTTAGCATCCCCTGGGATTTTAACCGTTCCCAACAAATCTACGCCACATTCTTGAACTGGGCGTTGGGGGATGAATGTGCTCACCTGGGACACAACATCCGTAATGTCACCAGCCAAGTATTGGGTTATATCAATCACATGAGTAGCAATGTCACCAGTGGTTCCGACACCAGAAACCTTCTTTTGGAACCGCCAAGACAGTGGTGAGTTCGGGTCGGCAGACCAACTTTGTAAGTATTGCCCACGAATGTTGAGAAGTTTTCCAATTTTTCCTTCCTCAATCAATTGTTTCGCAAAGACAATAGCTGGAATGCGGCGATACTGATAGGCACACATAGACTTGATGCCTTTTTCTTTGGCCACGATGGCCGCCTCAGCCATCGTTTTGGCATCTTCAAAGCTGTTGGACATAGGCTTTTCGCAAAGGACGTGCTTCCCAGCTTTCAAAGCGGCAATGGCGATTTCTGCATGACTGTCGTTGGGAGTACAAATGCTGATAATATCAATTTCCGGGTCGTTGACGATGGCTTGCCAGGAAACCTCATGCTTTTCAAAGCCAAACCGTGCAACAGCCTCCTTGGAGATTTCTGCATTAATGTCATGGACGGATCTTAAGATAGGTACGGCGGGGGCGGGCCAGAAAAGGGTCGGCATGTTGGCGTAGCCGATGACATGTGCCTTACCCATAAACCCTGCTCCGATAAGACCAACGTTAAGTTTTTTCATCTGATTTTCCCCCCCGTTAATTCTTATTCTTTTGTGCCAAGTTGCTCAGTGCAACGGCTAGGACAAGGATTAAACCTTGAATGATAACCTGTTGGGCAGTTCTAAGTCCGGCAAGGATAAGGGCATTGGTTATAACCCCCATCAAAATGGAACCAATCAAGGTTCTTAGGACAGAACCGGAACCCCCTTTCATGGCCGCACCACCCAAAACAACAGCAGCGATAACGGACAGTTCATCACCTTCCCCGAAGGAGAAACGCCCCGACTGCATCCGTCCGGCGTAAAGTATTCCAGCAAATGCTGCAAACATACCTGACAGGATGAATACTTTCATCTTAATCCAGTCGGTGTTAATACCACTGTACTTAGCGGATTGCTCATTACCGCCCGTAGCCAAAACGTGTCGACCAAAAGGCAACTTGTTAAAAACAAAGATTCCCGCGAGGTAAAACAAGATGGTCCAAAGGATAAGAACAGATACCCCCCCTAAATCACCGATTCCGAAGATAGTGTTAAAGGTATTATTGGTGATAGGGACCGCCGCCGTATTGGTAATCCACATGGCCGCACCTCGTATAACCTGCATCATCCCAAGAGTGGCAAGAAAAGCTGGAAGTTTTAAGCGAGTGACAAGCAAGCCATTTACCGATCCTGTAAGAGCACCGAAGGCCAATCCACCAATAATGGCAAGCCATATGGAGTTGGTGTGTTGCAAAATTAAGGCAACAATCATGGCGGTCATGGCGGCGACAGAGCCGACCGTTAAGTCAATCTGTCCAGATGCTAGGACAAAGGTTCCCGCAACAGCCATAATTGAAATCATGGAAGTTTGCCTCAAAATGTTTAATAAGTTGTTGTTGGTAAGAAACCCGTTTTCACCTAACGTGACGGAAAAAATAAGGAACACAATCAGGAACACGATGTATACCATGTATTTGTTCCATTCAAATTTTGTTAGGGAGACAAGTTTCATCGCTTCACCTCGTGATTTAACCGGCTTGGATTGCATGCTGCAACTCCTCCTCTCGTTTGATTTCTTCTCGATTTAGTTCTTTAATGAGTCGTCCTTCATATAGAACCAGGATTCTATCACAAGCTGCTAAAAGCTCGGTAAGTTCCGACGAAACAAGTAAGACTCCATTTTTCTTGTCCGCATAGTTTCGAATAATGTTGATGATTTCCGATTTGGCCCCAATGTCAACGCCAGCCGTCGGTTCGTCAAGCAGCATGACTTTTGGATTCATCTTCATCCATTTGGCAATAACGATTTTTTGTTGATTGCCGCCCGATAACAAGCTGATTACTTTGTTAATTCCTGACGTTTTGACGTTAAACTCCTCAACCGTTTCTTCAGACAGTTGATTGGCATTTTTCTCGTTAATGATAAAACTGGAAAGTTTCGGATTTTTCTTGATGGAGGGCAGGATGAAGTTTTCCTTTAGGGTATGTTCAAGGACAAGCCCTTGTCGGCGGCGGTCTTCCGGTACCAACCCAAGCCCGGCGTTAATGGCATCATTGATAGTTTTGATACGGGCTTTTTTACCACTGATTTCAATGGAACCCGAATCCATAGGACGAATCCCAAAGAGGGTTTCTAAAATTTCGGTGCGGCCACTTCCCATTAACCCGGCAATCCCAACGATTTCCCCTTCACGAATGGAAAACGACACGTCTTGGACTTTATTTTCTACCGTTAGGTTGTTTACCGATAATAAAGTCAAACTTTCAGAACCTAACTCTCTTTTTTTCCACTCAAACTTCACTTGCTTGTTTTGGTAAGGGACAAAGTAAGAGACGATTTGCTCCAGGGTTAGATTTGTCAGGGATTCGGTTAAGGCATGTGCTCCGTCCTTTAAAATGGTAATCCGGTCACAAATCTGCATGATTTCATTCATACGATGGGAGATGTAAACGATGGTCGTTCCTTTTTGCTTTAAATTTTCTATGAGTTCAAATAACTTCTCCGTTTCTTTGGCAGATAAAGAGGCGGTCGGCTCATCAAAGACAATGATTTTAGCCTGTTTGTTGACGGCTTTTGCAATCTCAACCATCTGGCTCATCCCAACGCTTAAATTTTCCACGGTGAGGTTAGGGTCAATGTCAATGCCAAGCTCCTGCAAGACGATATTGGCACGTTGGTTCATTTCTTTTTTGTTGAGCGTTAGATTGGATTTAAGCTCATCTCCCAAAAAGATATTTTCTGCAATTGTCATAGAATGCACTAAGGAGAGTTCTTGAAATATCATGGCAATGCCCTGTCGCTTGGCATCATCAGTACTGTCAATGCGAACCGGCTTGCCTTCCAAGTAAATATCTCCCGAATCTTTCGTGTAAACCCCGGTCATGATTTTCATGAGGGTAGATTTTCCGGCACCATTACCTCCGGCCAAAGCGTGGACCTCACCTACTATCAAATCAAAATTGACGTTTTTAAGGACTTGAGTTTCCCCAAATGTTTTTATAATGTTTTCCATCTTCAAAACCTGCTCCATCAAGGCTTCCTCCTTTCAAGAAATTAACCGTCACCCATTTGCTAAGAGTGCCGATGAACCACTTTTCTTTGTTTAGCGTAAAGATTCTTCTAACCAAGCTGGCGCTGGCACATGGTAAACACGCTCGTAAGCACTTAAAATGTTGCCTTGGTCCACTCGAAGGGCAGGAACGGCGACAAATCCTGGTGCTTCAAGACCAAGTAGGGCGTAAGCTACTAAATAGGCTTCAGCAATCCCTTGATCATAAGGTAACTGAGCACCAACACCAAGGACACGGCCACTTGCGATTTCACGGGCAATATTGTTACCAAGGTCGATACTAGCAATAGACACATCAGTGCGGCCACTTGCTGTTAAGGAAGAAAGAACATGCTCCGCTGGAATGTCCCAAATAGCAAAGATGGCTTCCAAGTTAGGGTTTTGCGTAAGCATGGCATCAGCAACTTCTCCAACCTGGTTCACATCCGCAAACCCGCCACGGGCAACAATATCAATATTAGGAAATTCAGAAGCCAAACGGTTTTCAAAGGCCGTTAAGCGTTGGTTCGTGACGAAGAAATCCACATCGAAGAAGATAACCCCGACCTCACCCTCGCCGTTCAAGTGCTCACCAATCAAATCGGCGGCGATGACACCATTTCCGTAGTTATCTGCTGAAACAACGGAGACAAAATCTTGGCCAGCCGTGAACCCTGCGGGAACGTTATCCATAAAGACTAGATGAATGCCTGCGGCACCAACCCGTCGGAAAACGTCGGAGGTAGCAACGGCATCTGTTGGAATGCTTACAATCGCATGGGGTTGAAGTGCCATCAAGGCTTCTAAATCGGACACCTGGGTTTCAGGGGAGAAGTTAGCATCGGTAATCCCGACCACTTCGATACCGAAACGCTCAAACGTATCTTCAAGACCCCTTAACTGAGCGGCTGACCAGTCGTTACCGGCATAATGGAATGAGATAGCTACCCGGTAGTTGCTTGCTTGAAGTTGGGAAATTTGCTCATCCGTTAAAGAGAGGGTATAAGCTCCCACGGCACTTTCCCCATTGGGACCTGTGGACAAGATTTCATCCGTGTTCAATACGATTTCATTTCTACCGGTATTTGTAGTAGCTTGAGTGGAATTTCCACCTTCCTCAGCCCCGCAAGCTGCTAACAGTAATGATAAGAACGTTCCAACTCCCACTAATAATTTTCTACTCATTGTCTTTTCCTCCCAAGTTTTTATTTTTTACAGCAACGTGCTTTTGGATGAACTGATAAGATACCTGACACGCATAAGTCGGACAGCCAGCATAACCATCAATTTCAGCCAAAATGTCACCTTGATAATTCTTTTCCTTTAAGAAATTGGCGATGCCAATCAAATCAATGTCTCCTTCGCCGAGGGGGACGAAGCCTTCACTACTGTAATCCTTTAAATGAATATAAGGAATGCGCTCGTAGTAAGTCTGGATTAATTCAAGGGGGTTGCCACCACCTGCCTGTAAGTGGGCCACATCTGGACAGAACCCGATATCGGTCAAGCTAAACAAGCGGTGAATTTGTTCAGGGGACTCCACGATGGAACCAAGGTGAGGATGATAGGTTGGGATTAATCCCACTTCTTTAATGACCTTTGCCGCAATATCTAAGTTTTTAGCAAGGACTCCGTAGTCTGTATCAAGGATTCCCATGGCACGGATGGCTCCTCCCCCAAGTATCAAGTGCTTTGCCCCAAGCTTGGCGGCCAGTGTGGCAGTTGCCTTAATACGTTCCAATTCATCTGGGAAACTGTCTTCATAGATGAAGTTGGCACCTACATAAACCCCACCAAGCTTCACTTTCAAGCTGTCAAGAAGAGTGGTCAACTTCGTTGGGTTAGCGGCAAAACGCTCCAAGTTTCCGTCAAACATTTCCACCATGGAGTACCCAGATTCAGCAATCGTACCGATGACTACCTTGTCATCAACCAAAGAGACGTAGCGAATATCCTTGGCGCTAGTCACGCCACCCCCAGACCCCACAAGCATCCCAAATCCATTTGTCATATAACCAATTTCCATTTACAAGACCTCCTCGATTGAGGGTTTACATTGTATCCCTCATTGGGTATGGTTACATTATAAAACAAAAGAAAGCCCTTTTACAGAGGGCTTTCAACCAAGAAATGGGGGTTTTGATGTGGAATAGGAGTTTTAAGCTGATTTTCATCCTAATTCTCTAAAGCGCAAACATCTTTAGGTTCTTTTACTTCAATCAAATCGTCCGCCACCTTGTACCAATTATCCTGGCTAAGGGAGAGGACAATCACAGCAATCCGATACTGTTTTAACAGACTAATAAGCATGAGTAAATGATTTTGGAAGCGAATATCTTTACTAATCAGGGGACGCACCATCACCACAAGACCAGGATTGGCAATCAGAATCTTTAAGAAGATGAGATTATAGAGTTCGCAAATGTCAAGTTCATCAATGTCTTGGCAGTCGATGGTCTGAAAAAGGAAGGCAGGAAACTCTTGTTGAAGACTCTTTAAAAACTGTTTCGTAAAAAATTTTTGTTTTAGCTTCTGTTCTATCGTTAAGAGCAGGTTGAACAAAACCGATTGCCCATTAAATAATGTGGTTTGAATTGGGGATTCGGGAAGTAATTGAAATTTAATGCCTGTCATGCGTTGTCTAAAAATGGGGGAACCGTTGAAGTACTGGATAAATTCATCCATGCTTGATAAGGTGGGGCAAACGAGGGCATGGCATTCACCTTGATGAAGAGACAAGGCGACATCTTGCTGCCACAAATACGGCAAGCCAGGCAAACGCACTAAAGGCGGTTGTAAGGATTTGACGGGATAACAGTGGATGGGAGTAGATTTAACGTGTCCATGGGGGTTTAAATAATGGGGGAAATCATTCTTTTCTACCATCCGAATGATTTTCCCCTTATCCATTAAAAGAAGTCTGTCCATTTTAGATAAAAGCCGCTCCATAGAAGTTCCTATATATAGAAAAGCCACACCCTCAGTTTGTAGTCGGCGACAAAGCGCGAGTACCTCCGTTATCTCAGAGGGAGCGAGGATTTCTTCTATGTCGTTTAAAACAATCAGTCGGTGCCCATGAAGAAAGCGGGCGATAATCTCTACCTTAATACGGGAAACGGGGCAGAGGTCATCAATAAAATCAGAAGATTTTCCACGCACCTGATATTTATCAAGGATTACCTGAGCATTTATTTTAAGGCGGGAATCATGGATGAGGAAGGGCTTTACTTTTTTCATAACAAAAAAGAGGTCATACAAGGAGATTTCAGTAAGTAAGTGGGTCGTGCTCTCGACCCACGCAATGCAACCCCTTTCAAAAATATCAGTGGCTTGCCCTTCCCAATATAAATTCCCTCGACTCATGACTTCTTCATCAATAAAAATTTGTTTCAGCTCAGGCAAGCCATGTCTTCCAGTGGGATAGAGGCCCACAAAAGAGGATTTGGTCAACGTCAATTCAAAATCCTTAAGGTAAAGGATTTGGTCTTTAAGGTAATAGCCATTTTGAATACGCAGTAATTCTTCAGTCAATTGGATTTCCTCCTTGTCTAAAGGGAACGGAGAGTTCGGCATCTGTCCCCTGGTTTTCTTGACTATAAAAATGAAGGCCAAAAGAGTCACCAAATAAGAGTTTTATCCGCTTACAGATATTGACCAAAGCGATGCCACGTTCCCCAGACGCATGGGTTGAGGGTTCCAACCGCTTTATCTTATCATTTAAGGCATCCAATTTTTCTTCACTCATGCCCATGCCATTGTCGCTAACGGTGATGATAAGACGATTTGATACCAGGGAAAAGCGTATATGGATAGTACCCGGCTCAATTAGGGGTTCAATGCCATGCTGTATGGCGTTTTCAATGAGGGGCTGTAAGATAAGTTTAGGTATCAAGGAGTGTTTGACTTCCTCTTCGCAGTCGTTATCGTAGGTGATGAACATGGCAATTCTATCGTCAAATCGAAATTTCTGAATACTAAAGTACGTTTCAATATTTTTAAGTTCTTCCTCAATGGTAATCAACTTATCCACGTTTGAAATGTTGTAACGAAAATATTTGGCAAGAAGATGAACCATTTCCGCTACGGTTGGGAGGCCATAAATGAGTGCTTCACTTCGGATACCTTCCAAGGTGTTGTATAAAAAGTGAGGATTCACTTGGTTTTGAAGCCCTAGATACTTGACATAATCTCGGTGCAGTTTTTCATTAGTAGAAAGTCCGTCATCTGTTTTGTTTGACCTATTTTTCGAAAGGTAAAAAGGCATGTTTAAGTAATCGACCAATAAGAGGTGTTTCAAAAAAAGCAGTAGGACAGTCAGCAAAACAGCAATAGATGGATAACGAAACAGTATAAACATGCTAAGTACGGTACAGCAGTCAAAAAATAGATTGATACGGTTTTTTCTCATGGAACCACCTACGAGTAAATGCTTCGGTAGGCTTTAGGTGTCATGCCTGTCGTGGCTTTGAAGTTTTTGTTAAAATGCTTCAAATCCAAATAACCCACGCTCTCACAGATGGCCGCCACGGTCATCCGGGTTTCTCTCAAATGTTTCTTGGCGTGTTCCAAGCGAACCTGCTGTAAATACTCTGAGAAGGTGAGGCCCGTTTTTTTGAAGAGGTGACTAATATGGGAACTGGAATAACCGACTTGTTCACTGACAAAATCAAGGGTAAGGGAATCGTGATAATGTTGGTTGATGAAATTTTTGGCTTCCATAACTGGGCGGCTTTCCTGTTGTTCCACTAGATAAAGCAATTTAGAAAAAGAATGAAAGATGGTTTCCGTAATGTGCGACGTAATTTCCTCTAATTGATAAAGCTGCTCTACCTTTTGATACTGGGCTAAAAACTCCTCTTCAAACTCTGGTGAGATTAATAGGAGGGTTTTAACACTTTGTAGGTATATTTCTTTGCTAACGTCAATCAAAACGCCTATGTCTGAGGCGGATAAATTAAAGGTGCGGTGGACGTTCTTTTTTAAATCTTCAAGGGCAGCCCTTACGCCAAATTTGTTTTGAAACTCAATAGCCTTCTTGAATTCGTCGTAGGTTTGACCGAGAAGCTGCTTCATACTGACCGTGGATGTTTTGATTTCTGAAAAATTAATAACCTGGTTGCAACCTAAAATAATCCGTTCATTAAGGGCTTGCCTCGCTTGTACGACCTGATTAAATAAATAAGGGCTTGTGTCAACAAAAAGGCTGGTACCAATGGTAATTTGAATCCCTTTTAAGATATTCTCTTGTTTGGAGAAGTCCTCAATAATTTTTTTAAGCGGGACAGCAACACCCTGTTTCAAGCCGTGATGAATCCAGATGAAATATTTATCTTCCCGGTAAACATACTCCCAATCCATAAAATCCTTCAGATGGAGTGTCAAAAGATGCTTGATAATATTGTCAATGTGCGTTGATTTTCGAATTTCGGAAATCCCGTCTACTTTTAATAAAGCCATGGAAAAAAGACCTTCCTGGATGTTGAAACAAGAATCAGGTAACACAGAGGGCTTATCTATAGCCAGTTGGAGGGAATCCCGTCTTAAACGTTGCTTGCTTTCCTCCTCTAAATGTAAAGTTTTTTCTAGCTTTTGAAAAATGCCTTGCTTTTTTTGCAAGAGGTCGCGAACTTGCTTCAAGGAAAAATTAAGTTCATCGGGGTCAATGGGTTTAGTAAGATAATTCGTGACCCCAAGCTTAATGGCCGATTTGGCGTAATCAAAGTGTTTGTAACCACTCACCACAATAAATTCAATGGCTTCTTCTTTTTGACGGGACTGCTTGATAATTTCCAATCCGTCACAACCAGGCATTCGTATGTCTGTCAAAACAATATCAGGCTTTAGTAGATGGATCGCTTCTATGGTCGAGGGACCGTTGTGGGTCTTCCCCACCACTTCCATTTGATAATCCTCCCATTTACCTAACACCTGTATTAATGAACAGATTCTTTGTTCGTCGTCTGCTATCAAAACTCGATATTTACTCATAAATCAACCTCCAAAAATCATAGCGCTTCCGTAATAATAACATTTTAAAAGGGTTTTCAATGTCTGATTTTGTCGAATTGAGGTTAGTAATTTATGGAAATAAAAAATGCTAGGTAGCTACCAACTCGACCAAGAGAAATAATCTTAATGTTAAAACCTCTAACCATCGCAAGTTTTTTCACAAAGGCACGAATCCCAATATCTAAACTAGGGTTGACCACTTCATGCTTCAAGAACTTGTTGTAGAGCCTCGTTTCACAAACCTCATTAATCCGTTAAAGAATAGCAGCATCGACCCTAAATTGGCGAGTAGATGCTTTTTCTATCTTGTAAGGTACTACATTTCCAGTAACCCTTCTTTTTAAGCATGTCCATTTATAGGACTTGAAAAATAGGCTAAATTATGACTAGCTTTTAGGGGAAATCTGCCAAAAATATTTAAAATCCGAAGGGCTGGAGGTTTTAGCATATATCCGAAAACGTTAACCGTTCGACAATCTTCTTCTGTCGTGCTAGAATAGTAATAATATCCTGGGTACATCTAAGAACTCGCTTTGTTCCTACGGTACTCACTGCGTGACCTTCCTCAGAACAAGAAAACCGTAAGAGCCTTGCCCGTCTTTGCGAGGATTTTTCCGTCCAG
>WRGF01000182.1 GCA_009787345.1 Turicibacter sp. | reverse complement strand
GTGCCCGTTCCTGGTGTGCCGCCTGTTCCTGGCGTGCCCGTTCCTGGCGTGCCCGTTCCCGGTGTGCCCGTTCCTGGCGTGCCCGTTCCCGGTGTGCCCGTTCCTGGTGTGCCTGTGCCTGGCGTTCCTGTTCCCGGTGTTTCAGTTCCAGGTGTCCCTGTCCCTGGTGTCCCTCCCCCTGTCCCAGGAGTGCTACTGTCATCTGGCGCTGCTGGTTGCCGTCTAGGCCAAGGGTTGAGGCATGGGTCGATCCATTGTGGTCGCCTCGTTGCGCCGCCTGGTATGAACCAACCACCGCCTGCAGGTATGACATCACCGGCAATGATGCGTTCGTTGGTCGTCCACGTGCGGTGGATTAGCCAACCGCTTCGTGTTGCCACTTCCCCTTCCCGCATAAAAGGCATGGGCAGGTGGCGCCCATTGACCCGCCATCCGCCAGTGCTGCCATGCCCGACCAACATGACACAATAATTATTGGCGCTCGTGCCCGGCGGCAACAGGATGAGGTTGGTGTTGCCATTGCCATTGAATTCCCAATCATCCCACCAATAAGACCAAGCAGGAGGCGAGATCCAAGGCTCCCCAGTACGGTAATCATAGCTCTCGCCATCCAAGACATAGGCATCCCAATCTTCTGGGATGAGTTCCACGATGTCGCTAATCGTTGCCCCCGAATCATTTAAGGGCATCGTGCCTGGAGGGAAGGTCAACACGAGGGCAGCCCCTTCCCCAGTAAAAATCCAAGAAATCTCAATCCCTCGTTGCGGATGAAAATCTGCCCGTGGCACGAAATACTCCTCGTTAGGACCAGTCGTCGGCACATTGATGGTCACCCGAAGCGTCCCGTGATGGTCAATCGACAAGGTGCTCTCCATATCCGCTGGGTGGTTGATGCCTGAAATATCATCAGCAGTCAATCCAGGCGGGAACTTGATGATCCAATTCCCCGAGGTGTCAGTTTCGTTAAAAATCCGATAAGGAATCCACTGGGCAAATAGGATGGTTTCCTCTGTAATGGGTTGATCAAAGTCAAACAGCTCCCCGGCAATCGGGTCTGTAAACCATCCGGCGAAGGTAAAATGCTCACGGACCGGTTCATCCATCGTACTGATATCGAATGTATCTCCTTCGATGACTTGGCGGCTGTTGTAATCTCCCGTGCGGTCGTTCAGGTTGAACACCACGTCATGAATGGCAGTCCAACGGGCAAACAATTCGGTCTCGCCAGTAACCGGCTGGTCAAGGGCGAACAATTCCCCGGCAATCGGGTCTGTCCACCAACCCGAAAAAACAAATCCTGCCCGGCTAGGGGATGGCACCCCATTTTCTGCTATCGTACTGTTAATTTCAAATTCCCTTAAAATTTCATCCCCTGTTCCATTATTCAAATGAAAGGTGACGTCATAATATCGAATCCGGGTGAACTCAACCAAATCCGTCCGAAGCCACCAAAGTGGAATTTCGCTTAAAGGGGCAAGGCCGTTGTAAAATATACCATTTGACTTAATGATTCCAGAATTACCACCCGTCCTCACGTTATGGATTTCAGGAATACCTTGAGCACGAACCCTGTAATAATAAGTCAGATTCCAGTTATTCATATCAGGAAAGCTAGCCCACGGCCACCACTGGGATCTGTTCTCCCAAGAAGCCATTTGGCCGTGATATTGCGACAAATGTCCAGGAGATGGATACCACACTTCCTCTTCTTGGATAATCTCACCTCGATCGACCAAACGCAGGGTGAACGTTGAACCATAAAAAGCGAAGAAATGGATTTCATTCGCTTGAAAAGCCAAATGGGACGCTAAGCTAAAGACCTGGCCAAAATAATCCAAGGTGCCATGTGAGCCGTTTCATCATCTAAATAACCAAAGGCACAATCGTCGGCCATCGAAGGATTTTCTAACGCCCCGCTAGCATTTCGCACAGCTGCTATGGTACAAACATCCCCGCTGCCATTATTGGCATGCAAGTGGATTAAAAACTGGCTTTCAGCCATGACTCTAGCACTTGAAGCAGCAATCAAGGCTTCTTCCGGCACATAAGCCTGATAGTCATAACCTCCTTCCTCTAGGGCTTCGGTCTCTTCGTAGCTGTAGTGGTCATTTTCTAACCCCACAGCTTCATAAGCATCCGATTCAAAATCATTTGCTTCCGGGGTTGCTGTTTCTGCTTCTTCATCAGTTACCGTTTCTTCAGCCCATGTTTCACTGGCGAATACCACCAGGGTCATCAGATCCAATGGGTTCAAAAACAAGGTAGCCGAAAGCAAAACGAGCAACGTTTTCTTTAACAGGCTCTTCATACTATCCCTTCTTTCTGTTAGATTTAACTCAACCAGACAGCCGCGTATGAACGACAAAACTCGTCAAATTACACCACAATAATACCATAATAAAAAAAACTGTCGTATACTGTCGATTTATACCTTTTTCGACAGAATTCACATATCAATTCCCGAATAATATCTTTTTGTGGAAATGACTCGGCTATAAAAGCATACAAAAAAAGGGCTGTCGCCCACTAAATTCCATTTCTGGACTTTAGTGGGCGACAGCCCTTTCTCTATTTTCTCCTGAGCCCCAGTTCGTCTGGCAAGTCCCGGACCACGTGGCAGTGGCGGCAACGGGGTTCGTAGGCTTCGGCTGCCCCCACTTGGATGATGGGGTCGTGGTAAGACACGGGTTTGCCCTCGATGAGGCGCTGGGAACGGGTGGCAGGACCGCCGCAGACGCTGCAAATGGACGTAAGCTTCGTCACTTCCTCGGCTTTGGTCAGCAAAATGGGCATGGGACCGAATGGCTCCCCGCGAAAATCCTTGTCTAGGCCCGCCGCTATGACCCGAAACCCCTGGTCTGCCAAATGCTCCAGGACCTGGATGACCGTATCGTCGAAAAACTGGACTTCGTCTATGGCTACCGCATAGGTATTTTCCGTCACAAGGGACAGGATTTCCACCGGCTTTTCAATGGGGATGGATGGCATCTTTAAACCACTGTGGGAGACCACTTCTTTGTCGCTGTAACGGTTGTCGATGGCGGGCTTGAACAGCTTGTATTCCCGTTTGGCAAAATCCAGCCGCTTCAACCGCCTTATGAGTTCTTCGGTTTTTCCGGCGTACATCCCACCGGAAATGGCTTCCAACCAGCCGTCTTTCCTAAAATCGTACATAAGCTATTCTCCCCCACCTGATATTTCATCACGGATTTGACCAAAGACATCCAGGGCATCCTCAATATGCCGCCTTTGGCTCTGTGCGTCGTCGAATGCCCGCCCCGTCACCAAAAGGAATGTCCTGCCCTCGATGATGGTGTAGCTCATGAGGCAGCGTCCCGCTTCCGGGGTAAAGCCGGTACGCCCCCCTAAAATCAAGCCCGATTCACGCTCGGCCGGCGTCATCATCCCGAACAAGGTGCTTATCATCGGCACCCCCGCAAGTTCCAATGGGCCCATCTCAGTGAAGATTTCCACAAATTCAGGTTGGGTCAAAGCATATTCCAGCAAAAGCATTAAATCTTCGGCGGTGGTGAAATGCTGGTCGTCGTGAAGTCCGATGGGATTGACAAAATGGGTGTTGTCCATGCCAAGTTCCGCCGCTTTGGCGTTCATGAGGGCTACAAAACTGGTGACGTCCCCGCTAATGTGCTGGGCAAGGGAGTAAGAGGCATCGGCGCCTGAGGGGATCATGATACCATAAAGGGCGTCCCGGGCAGAGATGGGCATCCCCGGTGCAAAGCCAGCTGTTGAAGCGCCCTGGATAAACAGTTCGTCAATAATCGCCGGGTCAATCATCACCTGCTCATCCAGGCTGCCGAGGTTTTCAAGGGCAACCAGCGCCGTCATCACCTTGGTCATGGAAGCCGGGTACATCTGCACATCCGCATTCTTCGCAAAATGGGTCACGGCCTGCCCATCGTAAAGTTCCACAAGCAAAGCGATTTCACTATTTAATTCCGACGGGTCGATGCTAAGGGCAAGGTCCACGGTCTTAATGACCGAATTGGCGTAAATCACGTCCCTCTTTTGAGTGGCTTCGACAAGGGCTTCGTCCAAAGACGTCGGCTCCATCGGGCGTTCAATGGCATCGCTTCCGGGGACCAAAATGCGTTCGACCCACTGGGTCTTGTCGTTGGCAACCAGTTCTGCCCCTTGGATTTCCAGCAGCCCGTCCGTTTTCAGCTGCAACTCCCCTTCAAAACTGATGGGAATCGGCGTTGGACGGACAAATATTTCCGGAAGGTACTGTGCCAACCGGTTTTCTTCGGGAACCTGGATGTCGGCGATAATGGCAACCCGGACTCCTAGAAATAGCACCAGTCCAACAAAAATAACCGCAAACAACCTTGCAGCAGGCACGAGCCGTTGGCGGTGAAAATAAATGGCAACTAGCAAGACGACAACCGCCATTGCTGCCATGATAAGTTCAAGTGGGTAAGCGAATAAATCAGGCATTGAAAAATCTCCTTCGTCACTTAAAACGTAGTATTTTTTATATCATACCACGAATCCGCCACCAATTCCAACCAGAACCTGAAAAAATGATTTGCCCCCCCGAGGGATTCAGGCAGGCTTGGCTTCCAAGGGGCAAGGTCAATAAGGGCTGGCAGTGCCCGCTATCCACCGAATGGGCGATGGGAATCCCCAGGGGCTCCAGCATTTTGCGAAGCAACAGGCAGGTGGCAGGCCGGTCCTCCACATTGAAGTCGCCTAAAATTATCCCCGCTGCCACTTGGAGCTTGCCGGCGTTATAGAGGTGGCTCAACAACCGGTCCACGCTATAGGGGGGCTCGTCCACTTCCTCCAAAAACAGCACTTTTCCCGCCGTGTCGATTTCGCAGTTGGTGCCAAGGGTTGTGCAGACCATGGTCAGGTTCCCCCCTACCAGCGTCCCCGTTGCCAGTTTCGTCTTTGGCCCATAAAAGGGGATGTGGTGAAGGATAAAATCGTTCTTCCCCGCCAAAGCGCCCAAAAAGGATGTTACGGTCAAGTCATTTCCCTTTAGCAGTTCCCGCACCATCGGTCCGTGGTAAGTCAAAAGCCCGTGCTGCTGGTTGAAATAAATGTGCAGGTAGGTGATGTCGCTGTAGCCAATGAAGGGCTTCGGGTGGCGTGCGAAGTCGAACCCTTCGAAATAGGGAATCAACCGGTTGCTGCCATAACCGCCCCTCATGCACAAAATCGCGTCCACCCCCTCATCGGCAAACATCGCCATCACATCATTCGCCCGCTGTGCGTCACTGTTCCCCGCCAAATAATCGGCGCATTTTTCATAACAGCTGCCAGCAATCTTGACACCGAAACCGAGGCTTTGGAAAAATGCTGCCATCTTCGTTAAATGGGAAAGGTCATTCTCCGGCCCTGCGGGCGCCACGATGCCAATGGTTCCCTTTGGTGGCACAGGCTTAGGTAGGATAAGTCCTGGCATCAGCGCACCTCCTCTCATAAAAAGTGCAACAAGCCCGCTTACGCAAGGCTGAAAGGTGTGCCTGGAGTAGCCTCATGTCGTGGGTGCATTTCCCACAGAATGAGGCTATGGAGGGTCACTTTTCAGCCTGAAGTGGCTTGTGGAACCAGATTACGGGCTTTCAAACCCCAAAGTCCCTGCTTGGGGGTCCATGGTCACATAGGCCCCCATGGGCAGGGTCAAAATCCGTTCCCCATGGCCGCTCTCAACGTCAAAAGCCAGCGGTTTTTTCAGCAGGGCGATCATGGACTTGGCCACCTGTTGGCCGTTTTTGTCCCGCACGTTGAATTCCCCTAAAATAATCCCCTTGGCATCGTGGAGCTTGCCCGCCAAGAGCAGCTGCATGATCATCCGGTCGACGCGGTAGGTGTCCTCATCAGTTTCTTCCAAAAACAGCACTTTTTCCTTCGTATCGATTTCATAAGGGGTCCCCAAGGTACTGCACACGATGCTTAAATTTCCCCCTACCAGTGTCCCGCTGACCCTTGGCAACCGGTTGTCATAAAACGGCACGGTTTCCAAATCGAAATGATGCCCCCCTGAAATGACGTTTAGGAAATGCTCGTTGGTGACGTCCTCTTCCCGAACCAATTCTTTTAGCATCGGCCCGTGGAAAGTCATTAGCCCGTGCCTTTGGTTGAAATAAATGTGCAGATAGGTCAGGTCACTGTAACCGATGAAGGGCTTGGGATATTTGGAGAAGTCGAATTTTTCGTGTTCAAAATACGGGATGAGCCGGTTGCTGCCATAGCCCCCCCTCATGCATAAAATGGCGTCAACGGAATCGTCGGAAAAGACTTTCATCAAATCCTGCGCCCGGTGGCCATCGGAATCCCCCGCCAGGTAGTCCTTGTATTTGCGAAAACAGCTGGGGGTCTTGATGACGTTATAGCCCCAGCTTTTAAGCAGGGTGTCCGCCTCTATTAGCAGGGCTTCGTTTCTCAATGGCCCTGCCGGGGCGACAATGGCGATGGTGCCGCCCGGTGGCAAGGGGATGGGTTCGATTATGGATTTCATCCTTTACACCTCCAACAATTATTTTAGCAGACCAAGGGTTGACATCACCTGGATGATGACCCCCACTTTCAGGGCTTCCTCGTCCAAATCGAAGGTATTTTCATGGAGGGTGGACGTGAACCCCTTTGCGGGATTGGCGACCCCGATGCGGTAAAAACAAGAAGGGAGCGCCTCAGCGAAGTAAGAAAAGTCCTCCACCCCGAGGGACGGGTATTTGTTGATGATGACCCGCTCGGGGCCTAAGACTTCCGTTGCAACCTGACGGACATGGTCTACCATCCGGTCGTTGTTCACCAAGGGCAAATAACCAGGTTCGTAAGTCACGACGGCGTTTCCGCCCATGGCCCGGGCCACGTTTTCCGACACTTCTTCAATCCGCCGCTTCAAAAAAGAACGGGTCTTTTTGTCCAAGGTGCGAAGGGTCCCGATCAAACGGACATGATCGGCAATAATGTTGGCAGCCGTCCCCCCGTTGATTTGCCCAAAACTGAGGACCACAGACTCAAATGGCGATAAGTTACGGGAAATCAACGACTGAAGGGCGGTCATAATCTGCCCGGTCATCAGGATGCTATCAATCCCTCCCTGTGGATAAGCCCCATGGGCCTGTTTCCCATAAACGTCGATAATGACCGTATCGCTTGAGGCATAGGACTGTCCATAGTTGAAGCTGACCTCTCCCACTTGCAGGTTCGGGCACACATGAAGCCCCAAGACATGGGACACATCCGGGTTTTTCAGGCAGCCCGCTTCAATCATGGCCTCAGCGCCCCCCACGGATTCCTCCGCCTGCTGGAAAAACAATTTCACGTTGCCATTGAATTCATGGCGCAGTTCATTCAAAATATAAGCCGTCCCCAGCAAAATGGTGGTATGGGCATCATGCCCACAGGCATGCATGATTCCTGGATGCCGTGAAATGTAGTCGGTGACATGCTTTTCCAAAATCGGCAACGCATCAATGTCCGCCCGAAGCCCGATGGTTTTTCCCGGCCCGTTCCCCTGGATGAGCCCAACCAACGACGTTTCCCTGATTTTTTGGACGATGGGGATGTTCCACTGGCTTAAATAACCGGCAATCTGCGACGAGGTCCTAAACTCCTCAAGCCCAAGCTCTGGGTATTGATGGAAGTCCCGCCGGATGCTCACTAACTGGGGATATATTTCTTCCACAAGCTCTTTGACTCTTTCTAACATGGCAAAAACCTCCCATTGGATTCTATAGCAATTATATGAGGGCGGCGGCTAAAAAAGAATGGCTCCCGAAGCTAAAAAGCAAAAAAAATGCTGAGAAAAGCCAGAAATTGGCTCCGCTCAACACGTCGTTAATTGAGGACAGAAGCCAAAAAAGACTGGCTTCCGGTGCTAAAAAGCAAAAAGATGCCGAGAAAAGCCAGGATTTGGCTCACTCAGCAGTCAGTTAATATTCTAATGGATTAAAATAATTATTCGCAATGAACTGGAACTCGCTTTCTGGCGGGTAATCGTAGGAGGTCCATGCTTTGTAGCTATCCAAAAGGTCAAGGCCATCTTCCACGGACATGGAATCCATGAAGCGTTGGCATTTTTCCATTATCCCCTCTGGTTTATTGGGCGCCTTTTCAATGGCCATTTCCAATTTACGAAGGGAGGGGAATAGCAGGTTATTCTCAAGCAGAATCAGTCGGTATAGATTGTAGACCATGCCATTGGCGACGTAGTCCTTCATGAATCCTTCCGGCTTGCAGATTTTCAGGTAATAGGTGTACAAGAAGTTGAAGGTGCAGTAAAATCTCAGCTGCTTTTCGGCCCGTTCAGACTCAGGATACACGGGGATTTGTGCTACGATTTTCTCTAAATTTGAATCGTCACTGAAGAGTACCTTGGCATCGGTGAACATATTGCGCCACGGTTCGGTTCCCGCCTTGGCTAAGTGCTCCAGGTGTTCTTTGGACATGAAGTGATTGTCGAAGTACCCTCCGTCCGAGTAAGTGCTTTTCCCAAAAACCGATTCATGGTCGCCACCTGTTTTCTTCAACGCTTCGTAATGCTCATTGGAAACCACTGCCACACAGTCCAAATCGGAGTTGGCGCGCTCAGTCCCCGTTGCGACGGACCCCACCAAAAAAAGAGCCTTTACCTCTGGGTTCTCCCGGTAATGCCCAATCATTTTCTCAATGGATTCCTCATGGTGCTTGTACATAATAATTCCTCCCATAACGCCTGTTTTGCCACTAAAATGATTTGCAAGTGTCGGGTAGAATATTTTTTGTGGATAACCCACGGGATAATTATACCCGATGGACGAATGTTTTGTCAACCGCTTACACAAAAATGACACGACGGTTTGTCATGTCATGTAAGGATATTATCTAGCAGTTGACTGTTTTCGGAGTTCCTGAACCGCCAACAAATCTAACCCACATCTTTGTGCAATGGTTTCGTCATCTAAAATATCTAGAAGTTTGCCTGCCAGCTCAATTTTAGTTTCTTGTTTTCCCTTTTCAATTCCTTTTTCAATTCCTTTTTCAATTCCCGCATTAAATACCCCTTCACTAATATTGCACATGTAGTTTACCTCCTCCGCCAACTGTCGGGTCATTTCCGTTTCCAGTTCGATCGCCAGTATTTCTTGTTTTTCCAAAGGATTCATTTCCCTGTCGAAAATAATCCCAAGCAATTTTAAGAGTTCATCCTTTTGTTTACTGCTTTCTTTCCCTAAAAAAATCATGATGACGGTTATTAAATCATAATGGCCCTGCGGCTCCACGGCATTCCCGACCAATTGCTTTTCAGTAAGGGAATATTGATTAATGCAATTTTGCAAGCCGGCAGGAGTATCTGTAACTATCCAAATGGAATAAACCCGCTTAATTTTTCCATACTCGGGGTGAGTAAAGTCTGTTCCGTTTTGTGACGAAACTAATCTGGCCCCGTAATAGACAGCCCTCGTTAGCAATGGATAAGGCAAGTGATATTTATTCTGCATTTCAATATTAATAATGACGCTGATAGGCTCACCCGTATTGGGCAATAGGGCTTCGAAACGAATATCATAACGAACAATCCCCTCATTCATCGTATTATCTTCCGTCCCAACCGATTGGATGTTTTCAACGGTTTCATCAGGTAAAACCGGGACGAGGCTGATTTCAGCATCCTTCGTCAAATACCTTTCCCTAATTTCCTTCAGGCTGCAATCTTTATAATCTTTGATTGAATTTTTCAATATTTTTGCCAAAACCGCTTTATTGGCGACGACTTTCTTGGCTGCATTATCCAATTCCGGGCGATTGCCTGCACTTGCTTGCCTAAGGCTCACAGCCAAGGGACTTTCCGTACTATTTGCCTTCATTTTATCTCCCATTTCTTTCCTATTATATTTCTATCATAGCAAATTCATGCATTTTAAGCAAGCAAGAATGCACACTTGCCAACAATCATGGAGAATGAAATGAAGGTGGACGAAAAATTTCCCCTATAATTAATGCCAAAAGGCAGGAATTTTTTGGAAGTGGCGTATGTTAAAGGCGGGCGTTTGCAAAAAGTATTATCGACATGTTATAATGGGCTTATTAGCAGGCTGCCCCAAATATGGATTTGGAGGTTGTCAGATGCAAAAAATTTCAGAAGTGTTGCAGTTTCGTTTAGTGAATGATGCGTTGTTCAAGATTTTTTTCTCAAAGGATGAGGGTGTCGGGTTTTTGAAGCATTTTCTCAGTGCGGCGCTTAAAATCCCATTCGATGACCTGTGGGGAATCCGGGTGCTCAATCCCGAGTTGACCGGTGAGCAGATTAAGGAAAAAAGCGTTATCCTCGACATTTTGCTTGAACTGCGAAACGGGACAAAAATCCAGGTCGAGATACAGGTCGCCCCCCACCGCTGGTTCGAGCACCGTTTGATTTATCAAAATGCCAAATTGATAACGGAGCAGATTGAGCGGGGGGACGATTCCTGGTTTTTGGAAAAGCGGATTAGCTTGGTTTTGATGGATTTTCAGTTGGGAACCAATCCCGAGGGGAAATTCCAACGCAAAATGATGTGGCGGGACGAAGCTGGGATTCCTTTAACGGATGTATCGGAAATCCATGTCATCGAATTGCCAAGGATTCCAGATTCAGCAGATTCAGAAGAATTGAACTGGTACAAGTTGTTTAAAGCGGGCAATGTCCACGAACTCAAACAAATTGCAAGCACATCAAAAGTCATGGGAAAGGCGGTGGAGCATTTGGAACACATTCTAGCAAGCGACGAAGCCAGGAAGCTGGCCGAAGCAAGGGATTATTACCGTCGTACTGAAAATGACCTCTGGGGCGGGGGCTATGATTACGGAAAACTTGACGGGATTGCTGAAGGCATCGCCCAAGAGGCCCAGCGGGCTTATGAAGCCACACTTAAAAAAGCAGAAGCAGCACTGGCTAAAGGGTGGACGATTCAAGAAATTTCAGAAATTTTTGAATTGGATTTAGAAACGGCACAGCGTTTGCTGCAATAGCTAAATCAAAAGTCATGGAAAAAACGAAGCCAGGAAGCTGGCCGAAGCACGGGATTATTACCGTCGTACTGAAAATGACCTCTGGGGCGGGGGTTATGATTATGGAAGGGCTGATGGGATTGCCGAGGGGATTTCTCAAGAGGCACAGCGGGTTTATCAGGAGAAACTTGAAAATGCAACGGCTGGTCTTGCCAAAGGCTATCCCCTTGAAACAATCCAAGACCTTACTGGGTTGGATATAGTCATTCTTCGAGGAATTCAGCATGAAATTAGTGGCTGACAGGCAGGAATTTTTTGGAAGTGACGTCTGTTGAGTTCGCTTTGTTGAAGGAAACTTAATTTCGTGTTATAATGAAGAAAAAGGACGGTGATTTGATGGCGACTGACTTAGAAATTCGTGAACGGCAAAAAATCCTTTTAACCACTTTATTGAAACTTAAAGCAATGAATGAAGGTTCAAAAATTAAAGGGATGGCGGAAGCCATTTCCTTAGCTAGGGTTGGTATGAACAAAGAGGATATTGCCGACTGCATTAAGGAAGTTGACGAACTCATGGAGCTTCTGAAAGACGAA
Source organism: Turicibacter sp. (assembly GCA_009787345.1). Classification (GTDB taxonomy): domain Bacteria; phylum Bacillota_I; class Bacilli_A; order MOL361; family Turicibacteraceae; genus WRGF01. The sequence continues at coordinate 10,200 of WRGF01000182.1, read as the reverse complement.
TAACGAAAAGGCGTGTTAAAATGGGAATGACCAACGAACAATTCAAAGCTTATGTTGCGGGTCTATTGGATGAACTCGAAGAATTTGAAGAAATGCGCAAGCATGAGAACGAAGCCGTTAAAGCGTTGGCTGAAACTAAGATTAAAAAAATCATAAAACGATTGCATGAAGCATTGGAACGCTAAACTAGCGTTCCTTTTTTGTACAATAACTAAAACTTGAAAGTGATATTTTAGGGTTCGATGTGACAATTGTTGCGAAGTTACAAACACGATTAGAAGCTTACTCTCACGGCTCTGATTAAATTTTCATAAGGCAGGGGAGCCCTATAGTTTGGATTCATCGCCTAATCAAAAATCGCCGAACCTTGTGAGTTGGGCGATTTTTTGTGATTATGCTACTTTGCGTTTTTTACGGTAGTAAAAAGTAACCGCATTCGTCCCTACCAGTAGGATGGCACCACCGATAATATACCAAAGGGTGTTGCTTGCGGGTTCGTAGGCATCCCTCTGGAGGACATCCGTGGCATTGAACGTTTCTGCTACTTCGGCTTCGATGGTGAAGTCTTGGGTGAACTCCCATTCATGGTCGAAGGAGGACGCTGTTAAGTGGAGGGTGAAGTCCCCAGACTCAAAGGGTACGCCGTCCAGCGGGATGGGAAAGTTCATGTTGGAGTTGGGTGCCATTTGCATGCCCTCGCGGCTGATTTCAAACAACACTTCGTCGCTCCCGGCCCCCGTGACGATCGCTTCCAAGGCCAGCTGGTTCACGAATACCGGCGTGGCATTTTGCAAGTTGGCGCGGATTTGGTTCCGGCGGTTTTGCTGGTGTGCTTCAACGTTCCCTAAGTTCAACTCCGGGTCGATGGCGGTGATTTCGTTCCTTAAAACGATGGCCATGACGAAGGCAAAGCGGTTTTGGATTCCAAACCCGGCACTCTCTGATTCGGAGCCCTCCACGTCGCCATCCTCCTCCTCCACTTCCATAAAGGTGATTCCCCCTGCAAGCAACCCTTCAAAAGAATCCACAGGCATTTGTATATCCAAAAAGACGGATACTTGGCCCTCGGCTGGAACAACCACTTCGCCGATGGGTGCTATAATATCCTCCATAGGAAAACGCAGGCTAGGGTCGGCCTCCACATTTCGGGGGCCATATTCAACGACACCGGACTGGTTGGTGGTGGCAGTGGCAATCTGGCTTCAACGGTCAAGTCGCTTTCCGTCGGGTTGCTCAAAATAATCTCCACCTGCTGGTTCGCCCCCGGGTCAAGCTGCAAATTGAAAAAGTTATGGCTACGGTCAATCTGGTTGTCAGGCATAACGGGCTGAACCCCAAAGTTAAAACCGGCATTTATTTGCTGGCTAGGCCCAAAAAGCACAGCCCCAAAAGCAATTGCTGCAATAAATTTTTTCATATTTTTCTTCATCTATTGTTTCTCTCCCTCAATAAAAAGTGCAACAAGCCCGCTAATGCAGAGGAAAAATTTGTGCCTGTAGAGGCATCGAATCTGGGTGGGCTTCCCAGAATCGGCGACTCGGAAGGTCAAGTTTTTCCTCGGAATGGCTTGTGGAACTGGATTGTACTAAAAAGTGCAACAAGCCCGCTTACGGAGAGCAGAAAATTGTGCCTGGAATGGCATCGTAGCTGGGGGGGGTCCCCAGAAACGATGACTTGGAAGGTCAGTTTTCTGTTCGTAGTGGCTTGTGGAACTGGATTGGCTTCTATGATTTCCTTCCCGAAGGTCAACAGTCTGAAAACTTAAGTGACTTAAACTTACAAATTTTGCCACATGTGGTTTTTGAAAGGTTCATGGGGGTTACCCAGAACCTTTCGGGTGTTAATTATTCAAATGCGGCATCTGGACCATTTAAAAGTGTCCAAGTTAAATCTGCTGAATACGTGGTCGCCAAAACGGTTTCATTTAAAGATAGTGTTACATCGTTAAGATTGAATAAGTTTTCAAGTGTCCCATCTACTCCAACTATAGCACGGGCCAATCTTTGTGCTGGTCCAGCTTCTGCTGGTACAGCCGCAACGGCAGTTCCAAATTCATCAGTTGTAGCTGGGCTACCAAAATCCCAGAACAATGTTATCTCAGTGTTATCTTCGGGAACTTGAACCCCCTCTTTATCCACTTGTGCAGTAACATTACCGATGGTAATTAAAGCAGAGTCTAATGTATCATTCAGAACTGCATCTGTTGATCCGGTGAAGGCAGTAGTTTGCTGAACAAATAATTGCCAACCTGCCCCAGTCCCACGTTTATCAATAACCCCAACAACGGGAGTATCTAAAACATCGTTTCCGTCGTCGTCTACCAAAGTTGTTTCCTCCTCTGCATCCCAAACGACGGCAGCAAAAGGATTCGCACCAGTATTAATAAACCCAGCAGCATGAATACCGAAGAAAAAGCTTGGTGCTCCTTCTGCTAATTCTTCTTCATCAGGCGTTACGATTGAGATATCCGTTGGATCAGCCTCAAAATTTATACCCGCATCTGATGTTTGAGTTTCAATCGGGTCATCCGCCAACACCGTCAATCCACTTGCTGATGAAGCCAATAACGCAACAGCCGCTAGTGCCGCTCCCGCTTTTTTCATGTCTGTAAATTTCATGTCCATTCTCCTCTCGGAAAGCGCTAGCTTCCCCTCGAATTTGTACTGCTCCCCCCGCTGACCTAACGGTTGGATAAAGAATTTTAGACCCTAAACAGTTTTATGCCATGTCCAGGGCAAGTGCTGATAAGGCTACATTCCTAGGAATGCATCGTTTTTAGCATAATTCCGAAAAAATAGGCAGGAATTTTTGGCAAGTGGCGTATGTTAAAGGCGGTGGGATTTTTGCCAAAATGTTTTTGCGTGTGGTATAATGGGCTTAACAACTTGGTTGAAATGCCCCGAAATTTTTCGGAGGTGTGCAGATGAAGAAAGATTTAGAAAGCCGGTGGAGCATTTGGAACATTTGTTAGCCGATGACGAGGTAAGGAACCGAGTCGAAGCACGTGATTACTACCTCCGTATGGAGAATGACCTGCGTGCAAGTGGTTTCGATGAAGGCGAGAAGCGAGCCAATGAGCGGGCTTATGCCGATAAGTTGGCAAAGGCACGCGAAGCCCTGGACAACAACATTCCATTGAATGTCATCCGAATGCTGACTGGGCTTGACGCAAAAACCCTTGAAGGCATCCAACGCGAATTTGAATAGGAGCCCTCAGCCACCCATTTGGGTGGTTTTTTTTAGCATAATTCCAGAAAAGTTTCGCTCTTAGGCAGGAATTTCCAGAGTTTGGCGTATGTTAGAGTGGCGAGACTTTTGCGAAAATGCTATAATTAGGGCAAGAGTCCCTCCGAATTTGATTTTGGAGGTTGATTGGATGAACCATTTAGAAAGCAGTGCGTATCGTTTGGTGAACGATATTGTATTCAAAACTTTTTTTGCAAGTGAAGGCGGTGCTGAACTTTTACGGCATTTCCTGTGTGCGGCCCTTAAAATCCCGTTGGAGAAGCTGAAGGGGATTTTGATAAAGAACCCTGAAATCAAGCGTGATAGCATTGAGCAACGAAACATTATCCTTGACTTGTTGTTGGAACTCGCCGATGGGCAGAAAATCCATGTGGAAGTCCAGGTTGGAAAGCACGCATTTTTCAAGCACCGCATTATTTATCAACATGCTAGGCTTGCGACTGACCAACTGGAGAGCGGTGATGATTTCGAGTTGCAAAAGCAAATCAGCTTGGTGATTATGGATTTCGTCTTGTTCAAGGAGAACCCGGAGGTTTTCCACAACCAGTTCCTATGGAGAAACGAACAAGGGATGGCTTTTACAGACATTACGGAAATCCATACGGTTGAATTACCTAAGGTACCACAACTGGCAGATACCGATGAACTGAATTGGTACGATTTATTCCGCGCCCGCAACGAAGCCGATTTTAAACGGATAGCGGGCAAATCACAAATCATGGCTAAGGCGGTGAAGCACTTGGAACAGATTTTAACAAATGATGAAGTGCGGGAGATGGCACGGGCCCGTGACCAGCAGCGTCGGATTGACAATGGGAACCGGAAGGAAGCAAAAGCTGAAGAACGACTGGAGATAGCTAAAAACGCTCTTTCAAAAGGGTATCCCATTGAGGTTATCCAAGATTTCACCGGTTTAGATTATGTTTTGCTTGTTCAGCTTCGACAGCAATTACACTCACAGTAAACTCTAAGGCGGTGAAACATTTGGAAGAAATTTTAACGAATGATGAAATCCGTGAGATGGCACGGGCAAGGGAATATCACCGACGGATTGAAAATGGGAACCGGAAGATGGATAGAGCTGAGGGAAAAGCTGATGGAATATTTGAAACCGCCGTAAAGGCAATGACAAAAGGGCTTCCCGTTGACGTCATCCAAGAGATTGCCGGTTTAGATATCCATACACTGCTTCAAATTCAACAGGAGTTGAATTTATAATCGTATTAAAGGATGTGATTAACTTGTCAATCATGGAATTTTCTAGGGAACGCGAGCTGATTTATGCGGCTCAGGAAGAAGTTGAAGAGCGGGCTTATGAGGAACTCCTTGAGAAAGCCAAAAGGAGCTTGTTAAAAGGATATTCTATCGAAACAGTCTGTGATATTACCGAGTTGGATTTTAACACAGTATCCGCCCTTCAACAAGAAACCCAATAACCCCCCACCACCCAACCGGGTGGTTTTTTAGTCGTTGCCTACCACTGTGGATAGGAACCAGGTGATGGTTGTCCCGTACTGGACGGGGTCTGGCTCTGTGGCGGCTGGGACGAATAACTGCACCCCATCGGTTTGTTTCCCATCAGGGGTCAGCCCCCCGAATACTAGGTAGGAAATATGGGGGACGTGCCCCATGGGGACGGATTTTGCCAAATTCAACGTGCCGTCAGGCTCGAAATCGACGTCATAGGTGGTTATCCCATGCCCCGCAGGCAAACTCGTCCGCACGTTCAAATAACGAAGCCTGAGTGTAGCACCTTCCAAATTCGCATTTTTCGTCTCGGTTGTTGCCGTAAAATAACCGTCCTGCCGCACATGGAGCTGCCAGCCGTGGCCCTCCCCCCGCCGGTCGCTGACCCGCACAAAATGAGGCACGGTGCCAGAATCGCCCATGAGCTCGGAGGTGTAGCCCTTGTAAGGGAGCGCCCAGTAAGTTTCGTCCTCGTCGGAAATGTACATCACCCCGAAGTCGATGTCGGTAATCCGCTCCAGCAGGAGGTTCCCGCCGAGAAAGCCCACATTGGCGCTGGACTGTTCGCTGGCGGCAATGTGCTGGCGGGTGCCAAATCCAGCAAGGCTAGTGGCGGCCAGCAACGTAATGGCGGTCACCTTGGACTTTCGTTTCTTGATGGCAAGGAGCAAGGCGATGGTGAGGAGGCCCACTCCGACCCACACAAGAATCGTCTGGGCATAACCCCCGGTTTGGGGAAGGCCCCCAGGCCGACGGTTCGGGGCAGGTTCGGAGGGCGCTGCTACGGGCCGTTGGTTGCTGGCAGGCGGCGTAGCAGGCTCAGGCGTTGCTTCGGGTTCAGGCTCCGACGTCGGTGGAGCAGAATCTTTCGTTGGAGGGACAGGCACAGGCAAGTCGATGATTTCCTCCTCCGTTTCTGGCACATAAATCGGTCCAGGGGGGGAAAGCACATCTTCACGGTACTGCGGCCGTTCCCGAAACCCAATCCCCACATTCCCAGTCGCCGAATTGGCAAGGGTGGAGGAGGCCGGGATGAGAAGGAGGGTGAGGGTTAGTAGGAATTTTTTCATTGTGATTGCCCTCCTTCGTTCGGCATGCCAGATTTCAAGTTCCAAGTAATAACCCCTTGATAGTTTCCAGCAAGGATAAATTGATTTTCAGCACGAAGTGCCAATCCTGCTTCATCCATGTTCCAAGACTCACTTAAATTCGTTATTTTCTCTTTTCCTGTAAAGGTCAAAGTATTTCCCACCTGTTGCTGTTCTCTATTCTGAATGTAATAGGCAAGCTGTAAATCTAGCCCTACCTCATCTTGTTTCCGCTTGAAAGCTGTAGAAATTGCAGCGGTCAAAGTCCAACCAGGATTTTCACGGGTATCAATGACTTGTAGAGTACCGCCATTAACAGTTTTTCCAATAAAACTTTCATCTTTGAAGAACCCGCTTGGATGGCTACCAAAGTCAAAGTTGGGGACAATTAGAGATAGCGCTCCGTCACCTACTACTATCTGGGCTCTCGGTTCAAAAATCGCTTGCCCAAATGTTACTTGGTTGGTCGGATTAATGTTATTTGCTCGCCCACCAATTTTCTGATGTACCAATGGATTAATCGCTACCCTGTACCATTCGGTATCATTTACTTCGTTGCTGGCATAAATACCGATGACATCCCCTTTGTGGAGTACACCCTCAGGGAATACATGATAGAACGCTCCAATATCTTCGGTCATTTTAATCCATTCCGAAGTATCTCTGATTTTCAAGCGAACGGCAGTTGGTGGATGTGAATCAGAAATGGTAGATGGAGTCACCCTTACCGTTCCACCGTTTACTGTTACCGTTGAAGCAGCCAAGTCAACCTTCACGGGACGAGGTGGAGTTACATCACGAACAGTTTCAGTGACTTTACCAATTTCAACGGTTTGGCCCAAGGCATTGACTAACGAAGCTTCGACTTGAACAGTATAACCGTGAGGAAGAAAACATCCCGCATTGGATTGCCTAAAACAGAAATTACTATCGACAGGTAATGCAATTGCAAATTGTCCTGCTTTTTCAACCGCTGGTTCGTAAGTTTGTGTGAAAACTTGTGTTCCTGTTACGTCCTTAATACTTACTATAACGGTTGCTGTTTCTTTATACAGAGGACGATATTCATTTAATCCCTGCTCAAACACAATGTTACCAGCAACTTGGGTATTCGCATTTGTCGGAACACCTAAATCCAACTGCACCGTAGGCGTTTCTTTATCAAAACCTGAAATCCGAGAAGCATTGGCTAGTTTTTGGTTTCCACCAACGACTGAAAGAGTGTCCAATGCAGCTGTAAAATAACTTTGATATTCAGAGGTAACAGAGTCAATCCTACCGAAGTTCACACCTGTCAATCTAAATTCAGCTACGGCAGGCAATGCAACCATTGGAGCATAATAATGGTCTGTACCGAGTTGCCAAGCAGCAAAAGTTGCTCCAAATGAATAATAACTGGAGTTATTTTCAACGTTGAATACACGTCCGCCCCTTGCACCAGTAAAACCATGCCGTGTTTGCTGCCCACGCATATTTTCAAAGTCATAAAAGCCTGGGTACCTCGTAGTGAAGGTTACAATGGGAGCATCGAAAATAGCATAGTCCGCAGTCGCACTTCTTCCACGAGCCACAAATTCAGCACCGTAAAGGAGTTCAATAGTAGCGGTATGGTCCATCGTAATGGCTGCACCGGATTGGGCGATAATTTCTACTTTGCTACCGCAATCCCTTTCCGATTCAGGGCAACTAACTGAGAAAGATGATTTGTTGGAAGTATTACCCCCACTTGCGGTAACGTATTGAATCCCTTGGTTACCGCCATCCCTCGAAGTGGCGGCTCCTTGCGTCGGTGTCACATTATTGTTGTTGTGGACATATAATTGTCCTCCATTAGTGACGTTAAAGGCATTGGCGAAATTATAAAAACGCATGGCTGGTGCAGCAGATACACTTGGACGACGTACAACTCGAAGTGTTGCATTATCTAAGTTAAATGTTTGATAACCTACCCCACGAAGCCTTAACGCTGCCCCGTAATTGTTGTTATTTCCATTGGAAGTAGCTTCTAATAGGGATTGGTTAGATACTTCAACTACTCCATTACGGACTGAAGCAATAAAAGCTGGCAAGGAGCGTTCGTTTGGGTTATTTTCACCCGAGGACGCTTTGACTGTTGCACCATTCGTAATCTTGATAGCAGGTGTCACGGTTGTTTGCCTACCATTTAATGCAATAACCGCATGGCCATGCTCACTGTCTTGAGCTGTTCCAGTCCCAATTTGTCCGTGCCCACCACTTGCTTTTAATACAGCACTTTGCCCATTAACCTCAAAACTCAATGGATTAAATAAATCTGTAATCTGTTCAGAAGAAGTGTGTGAACCGGCCCAAATTGCATGAGTATAGGAAGAAGCTAATGTTACCGTCGAATTATCAATCCTAAAAAATGTATCGTATCTTATATCGGAAGGACGGATTCGGATTAGGGTATAAGTTCCTTCAATATTTACTACTGCACTATTGGTTATTTCTACTCCACGAGCGACAATAACACCTGCACTAGAAGAAACAGCCGTATAAGTCGAAGGTCTAGTGTTCGTTCCACTTCCCGTTGTCCCTGGCAGAGTTTCCACTGTCGAGTTAAAAGCATGGGTCGTCACCCAGTTGATAGTCCCGCCTGGGATTTTCAAAATACTGTTTTGCGACCTGAAAAGTCCCGCTGTAGAGTTTCCTTGATGGGAAACATTATATAAAGAAACTGTCCAATATTGCCCCCCAGTTGCTGTTCCTGTGTCAGTTCCAGCAGAGGTTGCTGTTATTCCCGCATCGGTGTGACGAATGAAATAATGATTAGACAAAGCTTCCTGATTGGGGTTGCTTGCAAGATTTCCCATAATAACTGTTAAATTTTTAACGTTAACTTGTGGGCTTAGGGTCTTTCTTGTCGCCAAGATAAATCCGGCTCCAATGTTCCCAGAGGTGTTAGAAAAATTAACTGTGTTGCCATTTCCTTCAAAAGTGATGGAACGATTAATTTCTGGCAACTTCTGTCCTGTCCCCCTCGTCACATTACCTGTCAACCTGATGGTATGGGCTACTGCACTATCTTCCTTCAAATTAGTCAGGAGGATAGCTGTATAAAGCAAATCCCAACTGTTGACTTCAAAATCAATGGTGTAATTACTTTGAAGGATTTTTACCTGCCGATTAATTGTTGGAATGTTTGCACCTGTGCCACGGCTAATATTGCCAGTTAGATTAATCTCATGGACATTAGCATTTTCCACCGTGTAATTAATCAAATTAATCGCAGTTGTCAATCTTGCCCAACTGTCCACATTTACCAACATCCGGCTAGATACGATTTTAGCTGAATGGGTGCTAGTCCACACCATATCGCCAGTCAGTGTTAGCTGATTGTACTGCCCTTTGAAAAGTCCTGCTGATGTGCTTCCACTGGTTGTAACATCCTTGACATTTTCTAAGTATACTTTCCAGTTGTTGGTGTTAGTAGAGGTGTTTAAACTTCGCACTAAATAATGATTATCAACCACCCCAGAACCAGAGTTATAGTCACCCATTGTCACATCAACGTTGGCAAGGGTGAAAGTCGGTGAATACATTGTCCTATTCGCTAGAACAAAACCATGCCTATTATTTGCGCTCGAAGTGTTGTTGATTGTATTCCCGAAGTCAATTTTATAGCGGGTTGAGGCACTGCTTTGGATTTTTAGGCTTCTACTGATTTCCGGAAGTTGACTATTATCTGAACCACGAGTAATATTCGCAGTTAAATTAATAGTGTGCTCAGTGCTGTTGTCTGTAGTTTTGTTGATGGATGAAATTGCGTAGCGAAGTTGTGTCCAAGAAGCTACATTAGCAGTTACTTTGCTTGCTTGAATGGAAATGTCCCTTGATGTATTCCAAATGCTATTGCCAGTGATAGTCAAATAACTGTCTGGGGCATTCATCAGACCAGCTGTTGTTTCTGTGGCAGTTGTTGTAGAACTAGCTGCCGTGTGAGTTAGTCCGTCAATTGTGACATTCCAAGCTTTAATACTACCGCTGCTCTCATTCTGAATCAAATAATGGGTATTTGAACTCGCTCCAGAGTAACTTCCCATGTACACTCTTACATTTTGGAGATATAGCGACGGGTTCGTAATCCCCTGTGTATTTGTCGCACTTCCCAATTTAAAACCAAATCCATAAGCACTTGAAGTGTTGTTAAAGTTAAGATAATAAGATGCTGAACCGGTAATCCTAACATTTCTCTTAATAGCTGGTAATGCACTGCTTACATTATTTCCTGAACCAGTCCCTCTGGCTACATTCCCTGTCAAAGTGATGGTGTGGGTAGCCGTCACGGCGGATTTATGAAGGGAATATTTTGGTAATAAAATGAAAAATTATGTTGTTTTAAGGAATTTTAGACTTTTCTAGCGTAAAGTTTAGAAGC
>WRGF01000181.1 GCA_009787345.1 Turicibacter sp. | reverse complement strand
TTGTCTTTGATCATAAAAATCAGCCTCCTGTCTTGGTACCCTAATTATACCGTGACTGAAAGCTGGATTCTATTCGTGTTGTTATTTGACGCTTACGGTTGATCTTTGTTCCAATTCATAAAAGCATATTAAAAATCCTGAATCGTGCTACCCATTAATGGTATCATGCCCCAGGATTTTTTTCTGTCCATTTTTTATTTCCCGCTTACCGAATACGGCGACATCTTTTTCTATTCTACGGTATCGCTTTTCAGGACCACAAACCATTTTGTCGAAATTTGTATGCATAATTACTCTATATGCTTCGTCCCATTAATCGACTATAATAGACACATGAGTAAACAAGCCCTGGTTTCGAGAGGTAATAAATTGCGTAGATTTTTACGTCGTATTGATTTGTTTAAAAAAGGTTGTATAAAAAATTAAGATTTAGCAAGGAGGGTTATTGTATGATTAAGAAAATTGGTAAAATAGTAGCATGTGCATTTGTATTAGGAATAGGGACTATGGGTACCGTGGGGGCGGCCAGTAATGTCACAAATCATTCAGCCACTTATACCCAAGGAAATGGAACTTCACGCAACCTTCAAGTTGATTTTGAAGGAGTTCAGTCAGTACAATCCCGTATTGTACATACACTTCAATGGAATACGTTGCTCTTCCGTAGTTCTACCGAAGCGACAGCACTTGGGCAAGTAAATACTGGCACGATTGTTACACGAGTTTCTGCAAGGCAAAATAATCGCTATCTTGTGCGGATTACTCATGGTCCAAACTCTAATGGTTGGTCAGGATATGCTTGGGTAAATGCCGTGGCATTAGGGCGTTAACCAACGTATTAATTAAGAGGATACAATATTGTAAGCTGTGAATTTCATAAATCACGGCTTACAATATTTTATTATGAAGGGAGAATAATCTATGAAGTGGAGATTTTTTTTAGTAGGTGTTTTATTTTTGGTGGCATGTGCTTCTGAAGTAGTTGATGAGTCGAAATCAACACAACATAGTGATTTCGCTCATACTGGTAAGGTGGATGAACAGAGCTTGCTTCCTCGATTGATTGAGGGCGCTTCTTTTGGAAACGAAAACCCAACGGGTGAAACATTGTCCATCGAAGAAGCTTTCACAAAATCGCTATATAATTTTTATCACATTTTTGGAGAAACATTAAAAGAAAAAGCTGTAGTGATGACTTACAATTACAACCACCAAATTTCTGAAAGGACATGGGCGGCTAGCGTATTGCCCTTGCGATCCACTGAATATTATCTGGAAGGGGATGTCGAAATTTTAACGACCGATACGTTATGGGGAATGGAAATTGATGCTTATAGTGGCGAGCTTATTAGCATGGGTAATCAACAGCCATCATCGATTTTGGGATATACCTATTACGAAATAATGGACTTTAATGAAGATAGACTATGGGAACTTTTTCCCGCACCTGACAATTATGAAGTGGAAAAAGCTTTGGCAATCATAACAGAAATCGCTTCGCAACTGTTTGATGATACTCAGGGTTTAGTCCTGGGCACTGGATTTTTTGACAGTTCGGGTATAGAGATTCCATACTTTCCATCATGGCAATTGGTATTTCATGTGGTGGATGGGAAGGGTGATGTATTTGATATAATACTTCAGAGGGAATCTTTTGAGATATTGCTGATTATGAGGCCCTTTTCTCAACGGTTAGTCTAAGGAGGACGATATGAATATTTTCAGAAGGTCAGCCACATACATTTTACGAAACCGTTGGAAGTCAACATTGCTAGGCACCATTGTCTTACTGTTAAGTGGGTTAGTAATGACTGCAGCCGTTATGAAATCTGCTATAGCACAAACAGAGTCTTTGATTTGGTCACAGATACCAGCTGTCGCCAGTGTGGGATGGGATTTTTCAATGGCAATGGAATTAAATGAAGCAGGCTATGAAGGAGTCTGGACGGAAGGGCTTCGGACTAAAGAACTACGAGAGATTGGAAAATTACCCCAAGTTACTAGCTTTGATTACTCAATTATGCACCGTTTATGGAGTGATGAATTGGATTATTTTTTTATGGTTGATTTTAATTTTCCGCTAGGAATGCCGGGAGAAACCATGTCTTTTTGGGCAACAGGTATTCATGATTTAGAGGTGCTTGAAGTCCAACAAGGGGTTATTCGTTTAGTCGAAGGAGAAACCCTTGCGTTGGCGGATATTTCTTCTTCCAATACACCTACTCTAATTTCTCATGATTTCGCTCTCCACAATGACTTAGTGATAGGTTCAGTTATCAATTTTGAGGATCGTGTCTATTCGGATAGTATTCATCACGGAAGCGGAAATTGGGCGAATCGGGATTACATTGAGGAAACAAAAAGTGTGAAAATGGAAGTGGTAGGGATATTCGAGGTTCTATCCGAACCCTATACGGCCATTGGATTAGAGATGGATGCCTTATGGGTTCAACAACTCAAGAACCAATTTTTTGTCCCTATATCTGCTTTAGAGGAACTTCCTACGTTTTTATCAGAAGACTATGAGCGAGTGATAGATGGAAACGAAGTCAGGAATGTTTTCGTCTTGGATGATGCTAGAAATTTGGAGGCGTTTGTAGAGAATGCTAATGAAATCTTATCTGGAGCCTGGCATATGGAAAATCTTACGGGTAATTTCTCGGTTCTGAGAACTTCCTTGGAAACGATGAGGGAAATTTCAGAACTAATGTTTATGGGGGGGCTTTTGTTAATATTCCTTGTAATTGGATTTACTATATTGAGTTTTTTATATGATCGTAAATCTGAAGTTGGCTTATACCGTGCATTGGGGCTATCTAAGAAGCAGATAATTTCACAGGTTTTAATAGAAACGCACTTAATTTCGCTCCCGCCGCTTATAGTTTCCATTTTTATCGGATTTTTACTTTCGTATCAGTTTTCAGAATACTTATTGAAGCGAAATTTATTAACTAGTTTCGAAAGCGGCAATTATAATTTTACAGTTAATCCCAATCTTATTTGGTTTAACCCAGGTGGGGCTTCCTTGGAGGAAATGGCATCCTATTTCAAAATTTCCCTTGATGCGACAACTCTTGGGATAACTACTGCAGGCGTTATTTTAACCATTTGTTTTAGCACATTATTTTCTTTGGGATGGGTATTAAGAAAGAATCCTAAGGAGATTTTGGCATAATACACATCAGAATGTCCGGCTATATAGCAGAGAATTGGGGAAGAAGTATTTACCAGGATGCACGTAGATACTAATGTAAATTATTCCAGTTGTATATATCATTTCCTGAAAACTACTGGTTAATTTCCAGTGGTTTTCAATATTTGTGGTGAGTTTAAGCTGTTAATTGGTTGAAAGAATGCCCAGCTCAATTGCCCGTCTAATTGCGTGGGGCATTGAATTAACACCTAGTTTAAAGCGGATTTCAGTGCAATGGTTTGCCACCGTCCTAGAATGTACAAATAGCTCGTCTGCGATGGCCTTGTGGGTTTTTCCCTGGGAAGAAAGCTCCAATACTTCAATTTCCCTATGGGTAAGTCGATAAGAACTGAGTTTTAATTCGGGAAAGAACATTTTTCCCTCACAAATAGCTTTAAGAGTGGGAAGCAACTCGGATGGGCCTAAATCCTTTCGAATAAATCCCCTAGCACCCATTTTATGTGCCTGATATTGATACTCCTCTAAATCGTATCCAGATAAGAAGGTAATTTTTAAATCAGGGTATTTTTCTAGCACCCTTTTTCCTACATCTAAGCCTGTGCCTACCTTTAAATTAATGTCGAGAAGAAGAATGTCGGGAAGCATTTCAGCCAATTCCTTAAATAAGGCTTCTTCTTTTGAAAAATATTGATAGGTAGAAATCGCATCCTTTAATAAATACTCCAAACTTAGCGAAAACAGTTCGTGGTCATCTAATAGCATAATATTCATCTGGCAGGGCTCCTTTTGTATTCTAATTCGCATGGACAGGGATTGTAATTTGTATAGAAGTCCCTGTTTTGGGATTGCTCCTAATAAGAGTGTTCCCAAATAGTGATGCGATGTCTTGTTGAACAGACAATAGCCCAATCGTAGTTGGGTCGTCTTTGCCTAATTGCTCCTCTACATCAAAACCAATTCCATTATCAAGAATGTGAACAAAAATAGATTCTTTATCAGAAGCTAAGTCAATGGTAATTTCGGTAGCCTGTGAGTGCTTGACTGCATTTTGTAATAGTTCCCTGACAATGCGAAAGACAGAAAAGTGGAGGTAGTCAGGGATATCATCTCCCTCCTCGATATTCAAGAATATTCGTCGGTTTTCATCATTTAAATTTTCCCTAGATTTTTTGCAAAGCATCTCCAAACTTCGATATAATCCCAGATGTTCTAGGGATGAAGGATAAATATCGAACATTTTATCACGCAAGGAATGGATTAACTCAGTTAAGATTTTAAGTGTCATTTCTTTTTGCTTGATTTGTTCTGTATTCATTCCAGATAAGAAATTGAAAGATGTTAATACGGATTGTAAAATATCATCATGTAAATAATGGGCAATTTTTCTTCTGAAATCTTCATTGGCATTAAGAATCTGGTAGTTGATGTAATCATCATAAGCGATTTTTTTTAAGGGGATATATTGGAATTGGCTAGTATTGAGGAGTTCAGATAAGCATATGACTTCGGCGATTACGGCTGCAAGGTTTAAAATCTGGTCAATTTCTACGGGAGTAAATTTATGAGCAGAGGCACGTTCGCCTATAACCAACCATCCCCTAATTTTTTGCTTATAGATTAGTGGAAAGCAAAAATAGCCTTTCTGTTGGATATTAAACATGCAAAGGTTGATACCTAAATTTTTTGTGAAATCCTGAGAAGGTTTATAGTTGCTGAAAATACCACTTTGCTCGAAAATATAAGGGCGGTCATTTTCAAGCCAGATAATCATGTTTCCATTTGTATCCACAGTCTCGGCAATTAGATTTTTAATAACTTTCCCAAGGGACGAGAGATAGTTATCGTAGTTTATATTTTGAAGGATTCCCATTCTCTCATCATCTAATTTTTTTTTAGAAAGGCTGAGGTGCTTAATTCTTTTGTTTTCGTAGTAAACCCCTATTTCATCCCGAAAATAGCTGAAAATAACAAAGGAAATTAGTAAAAAGTTGTATGAAACCACGCTACCGCCTAAGACCAAAAAGAAAGTCATGCTTGAAAGTATGAGGAAGGTTCCATATAAGCAACATTTGTAGAGAATAGTTTCAAAGTCAAAGCTGATATTTAATTTGTTTTGCTTGATTAACGAATAAGCTATGGCGAGAGGCAAGGAAATAAAACTATAAATCGAAAGGATTCGCAACCCATATCCAACATGCCTGAACAAGGTGTGTGAGAGGAGGAACGGAAGAAATGAGAGGATGAAAATAGAAAGAAGGATGACTTGAGATTTACTGATGGAGGGCCGTTGTAGAAAATTTCGAGAAATATTTAAGCGGCCAATAGCAAAAAAAGAAAGAATGAAATGAATGAAAATGACACGTTGAAGGGCAGGGGTGAAGCTGGTCAGCATGGGCACACTGATGATGCTAATGATAAAGAGGAAAACAAATGATTGCCGGTATTCCTTTTTGGTGGTTAAATGATTAACTTGGCTGAGGAAGCTGAATATCACTAGTGGGACGAAACTTAATAATATCCGCCCTATGATGAGGAATATCAAATCATTGCTCTGAAGGGTAAGCAAGGTCCAAAAAGCTAAATGCAGAAGCAGGCTAAAGGAACGGGTTGTTTCTTGGTTTGGTTCGATTAAATAAACGCTGACACCGATAATTAGCAATAAAATGCAAAATAATATGCGTGTTAAATAATGCTCTAAATCAAAAAAGTTGAAATGAAAAATGACAAAATTGCTGATTAAGAGGTTAATAAAGATGAGAGATGTGAACAACCGCTTCATCATAACTTGTCACCTTTTGAAAGCATAGAAAGTAGCTGATTTGCTGTATCTGAAGCATTTGGATAACAGCCGTTCAGGTATTTTGATAATAATTCGTATTTGTCTTGCATACGAAACGAGTAATACTCTAGACTGCCGCTCGCTAAGATTAATTGCTTCGCATCTTCTACTAAAAAGTCGGGGCTTTCCAAAATTGTCCTCAGTTTAACTCCCTGAGCACTATCTAAAGCTTTGATTAAAGGAAGGGTTGGGCGGATTTTCTTTAAATCATTTTTTGTATGGCTGTAAATTCCCTTTAAATCGTTCTTAACCTGAAGGAGATAGCCATATGACTCGGCGAAAAAATCAATGAATGTTTCATCCATACCCGCTAGGGTGCAAATAAACTTAATAATGGAACTGGTTTTAGGCAAGACTGTTCGTACATAATCCTGTTTTGTGAACGTGTGTGAAATAGGGCATAAGTTGATGTCGTTAAATTCCCCATTAACCGAATCTGCTAAATGCACGATAGCAAGAGAGAATGCAGGATGGATTGAAAGTTTCTGGAATGTGTCGGTAAGCAACTCCGTATAAAGGAGAAGGACGTTATCACGGTTTAAAAAGTGCTCTAGGCTGGAATCGCCATCCAACATATCATCAAGAATCTTAGCAGCTAGGCAAAATACTTCGATGCTAGTTGCTACCGTGATGGAATCGTCCTCACGAGTGGGATGTTGTAGCGAGCGGAGATTTAAGTACAGTTCCCCCCAGCTGAAAAACCGAATTCTCTGGTCTATTCTCAATAATTTCATCAGGTCTAATTCAAAAAATTCATTGTATTTCTGGAAGATTGGATGCTGGCTCAGGTGATTTATGATTAGGGTATTCTTATTCATAGATTAAATGTCCTTTTTGAAAGTGAGTTAGATTGGAATCTCAGAACGAAAGGATAAGCTCTCCTGGTCGCTATCAAACCCCATCTACATCCATAATTATACACTAAATTACAAATAGTTTCATAGGGGAAGCGGTTTTTAATAAGAACGTTTTACTCGCAAACAGTTATATTGTGGTGGCATGGGAGGGTGACGAAATGCCTTTCAATGTCTCTCCCGCTAAAAAAATACATAAAATGACTATTTTCTCCTACCTTTAGATTTGGTATAGTTGGATTATTCAATGCGAAGGGAGGGAAATGGCAATGAGAGAAAACATCATCTGGGAACTGATTCAAAAATTTAAAAGCAGTGAATTGACTTTGGAAAAAGTGGAGGAAATGCTAACACCTGCAGAATACAAAAAATTTGAGATGACAACAAATCAAATCCATACGGGCCGTTCTTGGGAATATTGGTAATTTTGATTTTTTCACCTGGAAATACTGCTAAAACCAATTCCCCTAATTGAAATGCATCTTGCAAGGGACGCTTCCGAATAGCGGAGTGGAGAAGCATAAAATCCGTCGGGGCTTGCATATGATTTGAAGATGAGCGACTTTGAGGGGGAAATCATGGCGGGGATAACGGTTAATAATGCGGTGGATTTGCAGCAGGCGGTGCGGGATGGGTACGCGATGATCAATATAGGTTCCAGTTTCGATTTGTCGGCCTTGCCGGGTGGGGGGACACAAACTGGGTTGAGCGGTGCCAGCATTGCGAAGGTGGCGGGATTTACGTGGACACAGCCGGGATTTTTTATAGTGGGCTGCTAGACACTGCCACCCAAAATTGGCTTTCCCAAACTGGGACGCTGGCTGCTAATGGGGATGGGAGCTTTTCGTTCACTGACCCAGATGGGAACGCTTCGGCGCTGACCGACTCCTCCCCGCAAATTACCAATAACACGGCTTCTAGCAATGGTGGCGGCCTTTTTATGACAGGCAACGGATGGTCGAAACTTAAAAATACCACCCTCCAAAATAATAAGGCAACGGGGAACGGCGGGGGCGCCTATGCTGAAAACACCAGCCAGCTCTTTGTTCGGAACGTGACGTGTCAGTCCAATAGCGCGGGCTCCGGCGGCGGGATTTACGTCGCAGGGGGAAAGGGCTTCGCCTATGATAGCACCCTCATCCAAAACACCGCCTCCGCCAATGGAGGTGGGATTTATGTGGGCACTTCCAGTTTCGTATTCTCCAAAGGGCTGAACCGGACCTACAACAAATCCGTCCTGGGCAAAGGTGGGGGAGCTTATGTCCTCGGGCAATTCATCACCGCTGAAGTAGAAGTCCACTATAACTCTGCTGCTGTCGCTGGTGGCGGGGTGTGCGTCGAATAATCCCATTTCCAATCAATGAAAGTAACTAGCAAAAATCCGAAAGCGCTGACCGCTCTCGGATTTTTTCATATGATAATTAGAGTAGGGGGTTAAATGCCCTCCTGTTTGTGAGTATCAATGAGGAGTGTGAAAACCATGCTAGGAATATATACCGAGTACGTGGGTTTAGCAAGGGAAGGGGGGATTGAGGCATGGTCGTGTTGACGAATGTGAGCAAGAGCTCGGATTTAACATCTGTCCCGCCCGGCTCGCCGGTGACGTATACGATTTCCGTGACCAATGGCTCGCCGGATGGCAGTGCGACGAACCCGTTGGTGATTACCGATACGTTGCCAGCTGGGATGACTTACATCTCCGGTTCCGCTACCGGCAACGGCGGGGCAATCCCTATTACCGCCACCCAATCCGGTCAAACGCTGACACTGACGCCGACTACTCAGTTGACAGCTGGACAGACTTTGACCCTTACGTTTCAGGTCAATATGCCACCCGCAGCGACTAATGAGCAAATTTATACCAATGCCATTTCGGTGACCGGGGAAACGGGTGGGCAGCCTACGGTTGCTTCAACTTCTGCTTTTATGACGGAGTATGGACCGAACTTGGCGGGTTCAAAGAGCGCTAGCCCTAATTATGTGCAACAGGGGCAACCGGTCAGCTTTACCATTAATATTAGCAACTGGGGGACTGGTCCGACAACAGGGCTTCGGGTGACGGATGTGTTGCCTTCTGGTATTTCATTGATTCCCGGAAGCTTGTCTGCTACCATCAATGGCAGCCCGGTAACTGTCTCCAATAGTGGGACACCTACTAGCCTGAACTTGAATTTTGGGCAGGAAATTCCGCCAAAAGGCAGTTTGTCCCTGACTTTCCAAGGTTCGACGGATAGTGCAACCCCTTGTTCCATGCTGATTAATACGGCGACTTATTATGCCTATGCGGGGGATAGCGGCACAACCACCCAACCGATTTATTTTTGGATAACCCCGGCCAACGCCCCGATGCTTGCCAATGCGGTCAAGACCATGACCCCGCCCATCCCGGGCGGGACGATAACGATTACTTCCACGGTTGCCAATAACGGGACGGCCCCGACGAATTCCCTGACCTTTACGGACAACTTGCCGAATTTCTTGACTTATGCAGCGGGGACGGGAGCGGGTACTATTGCAGGTGCTAGCGTGACTGTGACGGATGATGGCAATGCCACTTCGCCAACCTTTACGTTCGGGTCACAGTTGCAACCTGGGCAATCGGCGACGGTTACTTTTACGGCAAACGTATCTTCTTCTTACGATAATAGCACCATTGCCAATACCGGGACTTGGTGTGCCGAAGGGGGCTGTGGGCTTTGCGGTGCCACTTCCTCCAATGGCTGTACCTGCGCCAATGGCAAAGTGAACGCAGGTGGGCTTTATTATTCCATCTACGGCTATGGAAGTTGCGCCAATGCGACTTCTACCCCCACGACTAATGGGGCTAATACGATTGTTACCCTAGTCCCTTCCCCGAAAGCCAATGGCACTAATGGCTCGTCCTTCTTTTTAGGGGTGGCCAACACCACTGGCACGACCCAGCAAGTCCAAGTCAAACTAGCGGTACCACCGGGTGCATCGATTCCGACGCCACTTTCTTATAGTACCCAGGGTGGGACAGGCAACTCGACCACAGGGCCCCTTTCCTTGGATTCCGATGGCAACATTGTGGGGACTATGACCATTCCCAATGGGAAAACGGCATTGATTGGAAACAATAGCATTCAGCTGATGTTCAATGTGGATCCCAATATCCCTGATGGCACCGAGCTTGATTTCGTCCTGACGACGGTACCGCCTTCCGTTCCCGGCACGGTGACTGGGGCGCTGAGCAACATGGCCTCGCCTGCGCGGTTTATCATCGCTTCGGCTTGCAACAGCAATATTTCCATTTCCAAAAACGGACCTGACATCGCTAATGCGGGGGATACCATCACTTACACCTCCCAAATTACCAATAACACGACTAGCACTTCCTCGGCTCTTAACGTCACGGATTCCTTGCCTGCAGGGCTGACTTTAGTGGGTTCGCCCACCGCAGACATTAATGGCACCCCGACGACGGTGACCGTCAGTGGGACTTCGACAGTTCCCATCTTTAAGTTTGGCGACCCACTGCCGGGTGGGGCAACCCTGAACCTCAGCTATCAGGCGTTGATTCCTACCACGGAAACGGAGGGGACGTTGTTTACCAATATCATCTATGCGGGGTTGACCAGCAGTTCCCTGACGGCTTCAGCCTCTACCCAGACCATCATCCCAAGTGATGACCCCACGGTGAACCTGACCAAGACGGCCTCCCCTTATGTGAATGCTGGCGGGACGGTGACTTACACCCTCAATGTGACCAACTTCGGGATTCCCGACCTGACTTCTCCGTCCATCAACGATTTGCTCCCTGCTGGCTTCACTTACATCCCTAACTCTGCCACCAGCACCGCAGCAGTTCCACTTCAAGTGGGCGGTACCGTTTCTAATCCCACCTTCTCGTGGCCAGGGCTCACCTTGGAAACCGCCGATACGGCCAGCGTCACGTTTTTAGCACAGGCTCCGGCGAATCTTCAGAGTGGTACCGTTACCAACAATGCCACGGCCAGTGCCAATCCCCCTCAGGGTGCGCCCGTTACCGATTCCGATTCCGCCGATACGGTGACAGTTCCTTTTGCGGATTTGAATGCTAACAAATTTGCATCACCTTCAATCGTGCCTCCAGGGGGAACTATCCAGTACGTGATTAGCGTTGTCAACAACGGCACAGCTCCGACGACGGCTTTCGCCCTAGCTGAAACCCTGCCAAGTGGCGTGACCTACGTTTCAGGTTCTGCGACCGGGACGGTCAATGGAATGCCGGCCACCATCACCACAGGGGGAACCACTAGCAAGCCGACCTTTACGTTTGGGACACAGATTCCCGTTGGGGGCTCGGCACAGCTGACCTTTAGTGCCAAGGTATCGACATCCGCAAGGAATGGGGCAGTCCTGGTCAATAATGCGACGGTGACCCCTGATGGCATGACCCAGGTCCCGGTGACGGATAATGGGGTCACAGTTACCCCGCTTCCCAACTTGGTGACAGCCAGCAAGTCGGCATCGCCTGCCCAAGTGGCAGCGGGCGGTTTGGTGACTTATACGGTGACTATTCCTAATACGGGGACAGCGGCGACCACGGCCTTGGCGGTTGTGGATAACCTTCCAAGCGGGGTGACTTATGCCGGTAACCCGGTTGCCACGGTCAATGGGGTTTCATCTACGGTGACGGTGACAGGGACTTCCCAGCAACCGCAATTTACTTTCGGGACACAGCTTCCTTCCGGGCAAACAGCGGTTTTGACTTTCCAAGCCCATGTGGATGGGTCGGTTGCCCCTCAAACCATTTTGGTGAACCATGCTAATGTGACCCCAGATGGGAATACCCAAATCCCGGTGACCGCCCAAAACCAAGTGGATGCCCAGGTTGTTGGCTTGACCTTGAAAAAAACGGTGGCGGCTTCCGCAAACCCTGTCGTCGCTGGAACGGTGCTGACGTATACCTTTACCGTCCAAAACACAGGGAACTGCCCGTTGACCAACGTGGTCATCAACGACCCTAAGTTCGGCGGGAATATTGCGACGATTCCTACCCTTGCAGCAGGGGCGACCGATAGCAGTACGACCCAAACTTACACGGTCACACAGGCTGACATCGACAATGGAGCGGATATCCTCAACACGGCCACTGCCACGGGGACAAACCCCACCGATAATACGACGGTTCCTAGCGAGCCTTCCACTGCGGATGTCCCTCTGCCCGCTCCTAACCCGGTCTTAATTTTGAATAAGAGCGTGAATCCTCCCAAGGCTGTGGCTGGGGATAAGGTGACGTATACGTTCAATGTCCAAAATGGTGGCAACGTGACCCTCACCAATGTAGTGGTCAATGACTCCATGCTGGGCGGGAATATCCTCACATTTGATTCCCTGGCACCCGGGCAAACCTTGCAAGGGCAAGTGGTTTATACCCTCACCGCAGCAGATGCCGCCAGTGGGACCATTCCAAATACGGCGACGGCAGTTAGCACAGACCCAAAAGGAAATCCTGTGGAAAGTTCTCCGAGTACAGCAGTAGTGACGGTGCCAGCGGCTGATTTGGTGGTGACGATTACGGCGGACAAGCCGACTTATGAGCCGGGCGACCCCATCCTTTATACGATTACGGTTGCCAATAATGGGCCGGATACGTCGGTGACCCCGGTGCTTAGCGATAATTTCCCGACGGAGCTTGAGGATTTGAGTTACAGTACGGATGGTGGGAATACGTGGGCGCCTTATACTGGCACTATCCAATTCCCAGATATTTCGCCAAATGACCCGCCCATTACGGTGTTGGTGAAAGGAACGGTCGGGGAAGGGACACCGCCGATGATTTTGCCGGATACAGTGACCATCCAAAGCCCGGTGACCCCGGATTCCAACCCTGCCAACAACCAGGCGGAGGTGGATGTGCCGGTTATCGATACGGCTGATTTGTCTTTGGCGAAATCCGCAGACCCGGCAACAGTCACAGCTGGGAACGTGATTACTTACACTTTGGTGGCGAAAAACAATGGGCCAGGCCCTGCGGTGAATACGGTGGTGACCGATACGTTGCCAAGCGAGGTGCAAGACCCGCAATATTCCCTTGACGGTGGTACGACTTGGAACCCATGGACGGGACAGGTTGGGCTTGGCACCATGGCGATGGGGGACAGCAAAACCGTTTTGATTTCCGGTTTGGTTGCTTCTTCTGCGCTAGGCTCTATCAAGAATACGGCTGCGGTCAAAAGCGATGTACCGGACGATGTGCCGGGCAACGATACCCCGACCATCAATACGCCAATCCAAGCGTTGGCGGATGTGAGCGTTGTGAAAACGGCAAATAAAGATTATGTGGATAGCAACAATCCTGGCAGCCCAGCTATTGTGTACACATTGAATGTGTCCAATGCAGGCCCAAGCGATGCCCATAATATTCAGGTGACGGATAACCTGCCAGCCCAGTTGACCAATGGGCAGTTCTCATTGGATGGCGGTGCCACATGGAATCCGTGGACCGGTTCGACTTCCATCGGCAGCTTGGCGGCAGGGTCGTCCAACATAATTTTAATCAGCGCGGACTGGGTTCCAGACACCGTAGGCGTTATTGAAAACACGGCAACCGTCAAGACCCCGACCCCGTCACCGAACCCGCCCGTCCCATCCACGGTGAAAACCCCGATTGACGAGGCTTCCCATTTGGTAGTGGTGAAAACGGTGATTGACCCGCAACAAGTTTATTTGGACGGGGAACAGGTGAATTACCAGATTTCCGTGACCAATAACGGGCCTGTGGATGCACCCAATACGATTTTGACGGATTTGGTGCCAACCACGTTGAAAGGTCCGATTACCTATTCGTTGGCAGGTGGGCAAACCCAGCAGTGGGGCGGCAGCCTGAACCTCGGCACCGTGTTGGTGGGGGAAACTGTGGTGGTTGACTTTAGTGCGTATGTCAACACCCACACGGTGGTGTCCGTTCCCAATACGGCGACAGTGACTAGCGACAATCCCAACCCAGTACCGGAAGATGGGACGTCCAAAGTCTACATCAGCGCCAATGGGGCGGCGAACCTAAGCATGGTGAAAACCTTGCTGACCTCACCAGTGGTTGCAGGTGCACCTGTGGCATACACCATGACCGTCAGCAATGCGGGCCCTGATGATGCAGAGGATGTGGTCGTTACCGACCAGTTGGATAGCAACCTGTTGAGCCCTGAATATTCCCTTGACGGTGTGAATTACACGGCTTATAGCTCCGATAACCCGATTTCCCTTGGCACCATTGCCGTAGGCGCTCAAGCGGTTATTTATTTCCGTGGGGTCGTAGACCCATCTGCCGCCGAGTCAGAGAATTTCAATCCTACACTTTCCAATACTGCATCCGTTAGCAGCTCTACCCCGCCTACAGACGTGGTACCGCATACATCCAATACGGTGACCGCACCTATCGAGGGAAGTGCCGATGTGCAGGTCACCAAGGATACGGTCCCGGCAGGATTGACGCCTTTAGTGGCAGGGACGGATGTGACCTATCAGTTGGCGGTGACCAATAACGGGCCGTCAGTGGCGGAAAATGTCTTGTTGGTGGACGCTATCCCGGCTTCTATCATCACACCACAGTATGCATTCTCCCCTGATGGGCCATGGTCGACTTGGACCGGGAAAGTGATGCTTGGCGACATGGATGCCGGGCAGTCAACTTCTGTTTATATCCAAGGGACGATTTCCAGGGCTTTGGTTGACGGGACAACGACCCCGCCATCCCTCGCCAATACGGCAACAGTTTTGTCGGCAACCCCTGACCCGTTGCCAAGCAACAACAGTTCCACCGTGACTCGGCCCGTTGCCGCCCAAGCAGACCTTCAAGCGGTGAAAGTCCTATATGGCCAGAGTTCGGCAACGACGGGGCAACAGGTTACATACATCATGAAGGTGCTCAATAGCGGTTCGTCCAATGCGGAAAACGTCATGATGGTGGATAGCATCCCGGATGGACTGACCAATGTGCAGTATTCGGTGGATAGCGGGCTGACCTGGACACCTTGGGGCGGTTCTTATTCTGTTCCGCTTTTAGGGGCAGGGACAGGGCGAAGCGTTCTTATCCAGGGAACTGCTGCTGGAAACACCACTGGGCTGATTGGAAACTCCGCTGCCATGCTCTCCACTACGAAAGACCCGAATCCAAACAACAACACCGTTCGGGTGGATGTGCCGTACACCAACGTGGATTTGACGGTCACTAAAGTGCCGGATGTGCCCATTACGGTGGTAGGTCAAACCATTAATTACGACATTACGGTGTGCAATAACGGGGATGAGGACGCTCCCGACACCCAGTATCAAGACATCATGGACCCAGCCTCTTTTGCAGGCATCCAGTATTCCATGGATGGCGGGGTGACTTGGCAGGATTGGCCGGATAATAGCACCATTAATTTGGGGACTTTGCCTGCTGGTTCTTGTACCTCATTCAAAATGCGGGGCGTCGTCCAACCTCATGCCGATGACGGCGTGGACAGCACCCCAACCGTCAGCAGCGGGACAACCACAGCCAACACCACGGTCTTTACCCCGCTTCAGGACTTGGCAGACCTTACCTTGCTGAAGTCCGTTTCCCCGGTGTCCGCTTCTGTGGGGGATACCGTTACTTACACCTTTACCATTGCTAACCACGGGCCTGGTCATGCGGATGATTACATCCTGTTCGACCCGGTAGACCCGCAACTTTCCGGCATGGAATATTCCACGGATGGCGGTTCGACTTGGTCACCTTGGACTGGAAGCTACGAGTGGGGTGCACCTGATAGCGAATCCCATTTCTGGCCTGGCATGACGGCGACTGTCTTGCTTCGGGGAACCCTTACCGATAAATTTATCGGCAGCTACCAAAACACGGCAGTGGTCAGCAGTACCACAGCCGACCCAGACCCATCCAATAACGTGGGGACGGCCACAGTGACCAGTGATACGATTATCCTTAGCGTGACCAAAGTGCCGGATGTGCCATTCACCGTCGTGGGCGATACCATCAATTACACGGTGACCGTGTGCAATAACGGGACAAAGGACGCAGAGAATGCGCTGTACCAAGACATCCCGACGGAAGCCAGCGGGGACATCCAGTATTCCTTCGATGGCGGAAAAACCTGGTTGGATTGGCCGACTGGCAACATTTTAGCACTAGGGACACTGGTTGCGGGGACTTGCACGACCTTCTTGACCCGCTCTGTTGTCCAGCCCCATGCCGATGACGGTGTGGACTATAATCCTGTGGTGACATCGGGTAACTACACGGCAAACACCACCGTCTTCACCCCGCTAGTGGATGTAGCTGACCTGGAAATCATTAAAACTTCCTCCATTTCCACAGGCAAAGCGGGCGACATAGTGACCTACTTGTTGACGGTCAACAACCACGGTCCGGGTCATGCGGACGATTATGTCATCATCGACCAAGTGGAACCCCAGTTGTCCAACCCAGAGTATTCCTTGGATAATGGCAACAGCTGGATTCCTTGGACGGGAAGCTACGAATGGGGTGCACCTGACAGCGAATCCCACTTCTGGCCTGGCATGACGGCAAGCATTTTGCTAAGGGGAACCCTGACTGGTGCACTCACTGGAGATTATACCAACACCGCCTTCGTCACCAGCACCTCTGCCGACCCGAACCCGTCCAACAACTACGATAGCACCACCCTTGTTATCCCAACGGATGTGGAGGTGGAAGTGCCGACGGTTGATGTGACGGTGACCCAAACTGCCAATAAAACCTGCGTCTGCCCTGGAAAACCCCTCACTTACTCCATTCAAGTGGCGAACTTGGGAGCGGCAACGGCTTCAAATGTGGTAGTTTTCGACGACATGCCAAACTCCGTCCGCTGCGGGGCGAAGTATTCTCTGGACCGGGGTTGCACCTGGTGCACCTGGACGGGGACTTTGGAAATCGGCGACATTCCCGCAAATGGGAACAAGGAACTGCAAATCAAAATTACCCCACCAAAAAGTTATTGCAAGGGTATTGAGCACAAAGTCTATGCCTATACCCAATCCTGCGACGCCAACCCAACCAATAATTCCAGCGCCTTGAAACTCCCCACCTGCTGCCAAAAAAACTGTAACTGCCGAAGATAATCCCACGTATAAAAAGCGAAGGCAAACCCCGCCTTCGCTTTTTGTGCTGAATAATTTCTTTATTTGAAACGAGGGGATAGGCTATGTGTGGAATAGCGAGGGATTGGATTTCATACGAAACGTTTCCAATCAATCCAGTCGAATAGCAAAAACTCCGAAAGTTTTGGGCTTTCGGAGTTTTCAACGTTGCAGGGCGAATTAGGATTTACGTGTCCTACAACTCGTGCTGAAGTCCTCTAAGGACGGTCATCTCAAGCCCCGTAAGGTCATGGATGATTTCAATGGAGTAGCCCTTGGAAAATCCGTTTTTGGCCTTCTCCAACTTCTCGGCAAAAGCCTTGGCATTGGCTCGCTCACGTTCATCTGCCACCCCGTCCATATAGCCTTGCTCTTTCACACTATTATCCATTCGCATCCAGTAGTCCCGTGCCTCGGCAAGCCGCCGCACGTTTTCATCCGCTGAAACCCGTTCCAAATGCGCCACCGCCTTTCTCATGGTTTCCGACCGACCCGCAAGTTCTCGCAGTTCCTCGTCGGTCCTCGCCTTGAACAACTCGTACCAAGCAATTTCCTCCGAATCCGACTGCTTGGGGAGCCGCCCAAGCTCTACCGTATGGATTTCCGTAATGTCGTCGAACACCACCCCGCTGTCATCCCGCCACATAAATTGACGGTGAAATACTTCTGGGTTTGGCACATCCTTGTGCAAGGCGAAATCCACAATCACCAAGCTAATCTGCCTTTGCAACTCGAAACCGTCGCCACGCTTCAACTGCCCGGTGGCAAGCCTTGCGTGTTGGTAAATCACCCGGTGCTTGAAAAACGCATGGTTGCCTACTTGAATTTCCAAGTGGATGAGCCGTCCGCCCGCCACCTCCACCAACAAATCCAAAATCACGTTTCGCTGTTCTACGTCCTCCAAGGTAATTTCGGGATTTTTAATGGTAATCCCCACCAACTCGCCAAGGGGAATTTTAAGGGTGTCGCTTAAAAATTGCCGGAGCAACCCCAAATCCTCGTCCATGGAAAAAAACGACTTGAACACCACATCATTGAGCAACCGAAACCACGTATTCCCGCTACGTTGCCTTAAAATCTTACTAGCTGTTTTCATTAGCACACCTCCAAAAAAGGATTTTGGAAGGAGCATTTGCCACCATTATAGCACATCATTACACGGTTGGCAAAACTCCTAACGTACTAATATACGCCATTTCAACGAAAACTCCTGCCGAACAATTGGCGAACGTTTGGGAAATATGCTAAAAACGTTCTTATTTGAAAGCGGCTTGACAGTATTCCCCACCCAAGGGCCTCAGAAAGGCTTAAATGTCGCAAGTTATAGAATCCCCATAAAACTTGACAAAAGGACGCATTTTTGGTATCTCATCGCATATATTTTAAAGAATTTGTCAAGGGGGAGTGTGGAAATTATGGCGGATATTACGACGTTTTCAGCATTGCAGACGGCTTGCCAGGCCAGCGGGACCTATTCCATCGGCGAAAATATAACGTTTGCAGGAAGCATTTCCATCCCATCGGGGGTGACGGTCAAGCTTTCTAGCGATGGCGGCCCATTCACCTTATCTTCAACTACTGCCAACCAACGGCATTTCACAGTGAGCGGCACGTTGCAACTGGGCAATATCGTCTTGGACGGCGGGTCAACCGGGAGTGCAGGAGGTGGTGGGATTTATGCTGGTACGGGGGGAATAGTAACCCTAAATTCGGGGGCTATTTTGCAAAATTGCTACAACTCCAGCCATGGTGGGGCGGTTTATTTGAATGGGGCGGCCCTGACCGCCAATGGGGCAACGTTCCAAAACAACGCCAATGGCGGTTATGGGGCGGGGGTTTATGGGACTTCTGCGACGGTCAATACCCAAAATTGCACGTTTGTCGACAACCAAGCTGTCAATTCCGGGGGCGGAATTTATATAATCACGGGTGCCTACAGCGACACCGGGTCGGTGTTTTCCAATAATAGTTCGGGCAATTATGGCGGGGCGGCTTTCCTTCAGGATACCACAGCCCCAGTGGCATTCAACAGTACCCAGTTCCTCGCCAACCAAGGGTCGACAGCGGGTGGGGTTTCCCTGACCAACTACACGGTCGCCATGAACCAATGCATCATCGAAGGAAATACCTCCAGCGGGAATGCGGGTGGGTTGCTGACTTACCGTGGGACGACTAATACCATCACTGGCGGTAGCATTAGCCAAAACACTGCGGCAAGTTATGGTGGAGGGATTTTATTTGGGGGCTCGGGATTGGGGCCTTCCGGGGTGGACGATTACTTGACCTTGAACGGGGTGTCCATCACCAACAATTCAGGGGCCAATGGCGGAGGGATTGCTTACTTGGGTTCCAATGACAATAATTACTTTTTCACAGCGACAGACGTTGTTTTTGACCAAAACCAGGCAAGCAGCGGTGGCGGGGGCATTTGTGCTGTCGGGGGCTCCAGCACCACCTTGCAGTACCTGGCAACGTTCAAGGGGAGCACCGCTTTTACCAATAATACTGCAACAGCTTCAGGTGGCGGGCTTTATCTCAGCAACCTGATTAACGCGACCTTTCAGGGCATTCCCATCACGGGCAATTCTGCCCAAAATGGCGCGGGTTATTTCCTCAATTCAGGGACTTTGACCACGGATTCAGCCACCATCATCAGTTCCAACACCGCCAGCCAAAAAGGGGGCGGAGGCTATGTGGCACCACAGGGCATCCTCTACGAAAAGGGGGCTACTTACGCATCCAACACTTCCGCTAGTGGCGGTGGCCTGTACGTCGCTGGCGGCAAGGGCTATGTATACGGCAGCACCGTGACCCAAAACATCACATCAGCTAACGGGGGCGGGATTTATGTGGATACTTCCAGTTTCGTATTCTCCAAAGGGCTGACCCTCACCCACAATAAATCCCGGCTTGGCAAAGGTGGAGGAGCCTATGTTCTGGGGCAATTCATCACCGCCGAAGTGGAAATCCACTATAATTCCGCTGCGGTTTGTGGTGGCGGGGTGTGCGTGGAATAGCAAAGCCTCCGAGAGCATTGGGCTTTCGGAGGCTTTGTTATTCTCATAGTTTCAATTTGAATGGCACGATGACTGTTTACTGTGCCACTTCCGCCTGGATTTCCAACAGAGTAGAATCTTCGAGCCGGGTCATCATCTGGACTATAGGAAAGGGAAGCCCATTATTGAACCCTTCACGGGCGATTTCTATTTTCTCGGCAATCGCCCGCTCACGCTCTCGGACAGTAGCCTGCTCCTCGCCGAGTTCAAATCCCTCGTCGAACCCACTGGCCCGTAAGTCGTTTTCCAATCGAAGGTAGTGGGCCCGGGCTTCAGCAAGTTGCCGGGAATTGTCATCTGTTAAAATGTACTCCAAATGGGACACCGCCTTTCTCATGACTTCTGATTTTTTTGAAATTTCCTGAAGTTCCTCAGGGGTTTTCGCTTGGAAAAGCCGGTACCAATCCACTTCTGCGGAATCTGTTAATATTGGGACTTTTGGCAGTTCCACCACGTGGATGGAAGTCACATCTGAAAACACCTGGCCTTGCTCATCCCGCCATATAAATTGATGATGGAATTGCCCGGAATCATCCGTGAACATTTCAAAATCGGTGAGTACAAGGCTTATCCGCTGAGAAAGGAAATATGATTTGTCGCCACGCTCCATCTGCTCCGTTATCAGCTGGGCATTTTGATAAATAACCCGATGCTTGAACCATTTGTGGTGGGCGACTTGGATTTCCACTTGAATTTTCCGTCCGTCCGCAAGTTCAATCAAAATATCTAGGATAACGCTTTTCTCCTGAACCTGTTCGCCAGTCAATTCGGGATTTAAAACCTTGACATTCCGAAGGGCGGACATAGGGATTTTCAAACAGGCACTTAAAAAATGCTTCAAGAACTCAATCCCTACATCCCTGGCAAAGAAAATTTTAAACAAGGCATCGTTCACCAAGCGGTACGGCAAGTCATCCATCCGCTCATTCAAAAACATCGAAATTGTCATTTAGCATTACCTCCACAAAAAAAATTCGGAGGCCTTTGCCACCATTATAGCACGACAGCGAAAAACCTTCCACCTTAAACATACGCCATTTCCCAAAACCACCTGCAAACTTTTCCGGATTTATGCTAAAACCACCCGAGTTTTGCACCTGATTTTGTGAAAAAACACCCCTGAAATGCCTTATTACCAACGGGTTAAGCGCATTCTTTTTGGGATGTTTTTTGCTT
>WRGF01000180.1 GCA_009787345.1 Turicibacter sp. | reverse complement strand
AGAAGTTAAGCTCTTTAGCGCCGAGGGTAGTACACACGTGCAAGAGTAGGACGTTGCCGGGCCATTCTTTGACCACCTGTATGGGTGGTTTTTTTATATTTAATTTCCCAACAGAGGGAACTTTTCTGCGGAAGATGTTATAATAAGAGAGTGATTTAAAAATTGAGGTGCAAACATGAAAATTCAAAAAAGTTTTAAACAGGATAAAGCTTCCCTTTACTTAGTCGCAACCCCCATTGGTAATTTGAGCGACATGTCACCCCGCGCTATCGAGGTCCTTAAATCGGTTGACATCATTGCAGCGGAAGATACAAGGCATACTAAAAAGCTTTGTCATTATTTTGAGATTGAGACAGCGTTGACTAGCTATCACGAGCATAATAAGGACTCTAAAGGCAATTACATCCTGCAATTGCTTATGCAGGGCAAAGAAGTAGCCCTTGTCAGCGATGCGGGCCTTCCCTGTATTTCTGACCCAGGTTATGAAATTGTCAGCCAAGTGTCGGACGAGGGCTATGCGGTTATTCCCATCCCGGGTGCCAATGCTGCCCTTTCAGCATTAATTGCTTCCGGTATTGTCCCCCAGCCATTTATTTTTTACGGGTTTTTGAACCGTGACAAAAAGAAAAAGAAGAAGGAATTGACTGACCTTCGTTATCAGGGATTTACGCTTATTTTTTATGAATCCCCACATCGTATTTCGGATACGCTAAATGCTATGCTTGAAATCTTCGGTGACCGAAGAATTGCCATTGCAAGGGAGCTGACTAAGCAATACGAAGAATTCATCCGGGGGCAGGTTTCAGAGATTATCCCTATCGCCAGCGACTTGCGGGGGGAATTGGTAATTATTGTGGAAGGGTCCAAGGATAGCCCAGAAGAAGTCATCTGGTGGGAGCACTTGGAAATGGAGCAACACGTCGAACATTACGTTGCCCAGGGATTGACCACCAATGAAAGCATAAAAAAAGTCGCAAAAGAACGCGGGGTTGCCAAAAACGAAGTTTACAGGGCCTACCACATTGATTAATGGAATTTAGAGGTGAGAGCATGTCATATTACCGGGATACCTATGCAGCCATAGACTTGGATGCCATCAGTTATAACGTTTCTCAAATTATAAAGCTGCATCCTTCCAAAACGATATTTGCCGTTGTCAAGGCCAATGGTTATGGTCATGGGGACTATGAAGTCGCAAAAGCCGCTATTGAAGCTGGTGCTGGCTTCTTGGCAGTGAGTGCCTTAGATGAGGCCCTGAGCCTAAGGCAACAAGGTCTTGATCATCCCATTTTAGTATTGGGCATGACCCGGTTGCGTGATGTATTCCAAGCCGCGAAGTATGGGATTTCCTTGACGGCCCACGACTGGGAATGGACAAAGTCACTGTTAATCCTGGATTTGGAAACTCCCCTTAAAGTCCATCTAAAAATCGACACGGGGATGCACCGGCTTGGCATGACTTCACGGGGAGAAATTGTGACAGCCTTTACAGCTTTAAGCAACCATCCCATGATTGAAACCGAAGGGATTTACACCCATATGTCCACAGCGGATTCCGACTTAAGTTATTTGGACGACCAGGTCCAGTCTTTCAAGATGCTTCTAAGCGAACTTGATGTTAGCAAGGTGAGTTACATCCACCTTGAAAACACTGCTGCCATCTTGCAATTTGACTTTAAATTCGATCAGGGAATCCGCTTAGGGCTGGGGATGTATGGCCTTAATCCAGACCCTGGTTTCATTGACCTGGATTTTCAGCTTAAACCAGCCCTTAGCCTTTACAGCCATTTAACACAAGTGAAATTCATTGAAAAAGGGAGCAAGGTCGGTTATGGTGCTACCTACGTTGCTCCCGAGGGCCATTGGCTAGGTGTTATTCCTATCGGTTACGCTGATGGCTGGATACGGGACCACCAGGGCCGCTCAGTCATTGTCAATGGCATGGAATGCGAAATCATTGGCAGGGTATGCATGGATCAAATGATGGTCCGCCTGCCACAAAAAGTCCCTATGGGGACAAGGGTTGAGCTTATCGGCAAACAAATGCCTGCTGAGCGGGTAGCCCGTGAACTGGGGACCATCCCTTACGAGGTCCTTTGCCTGATCAGCGACCGCGTCCCGAGGGTTTATTTTAGGAATAACGAGTTGATTGGAATCCGCAAAATGCGGTTTGACCAACTTTAAGGAACATTCCTTAAAACCGTAGCAAGCAGGATAGCAAAAAATAAAGAAAGCCCGGTCATTTCCCGGTGTTTTTCCGCTGTACTTTTTGAAAGTTGATACTTGGAATGGCAATAAAGGAAAAGCAGGGCGATGAGGAATAATGCTGAGGCCATCCCCCATTTGATGAGGCGTTCATTTTTTCTTGAAATTCCGACAAATAGGAGTGACAACACGCATAAAATCAAAAGTCCGATAGCGATGGGAATCAATGAATTGGCTCCTTCCCAAGGGGATAGTCTTAATATTCCAGAATTGGGGTGTTTTATAACTGGACTTGCTTGCCATTTTTAGTAAAAAGAGCTAAAATGTAAGGAGAGTATCATTTCAGAAGGGAGAAATTATTGTGAGTTTGACCGTCATCTTTTTTATTGCTTCAATCGGATTTGCCGCTTATGGCTACTTTACCAATAAAAATAACTACATTCATTTAGGGGTACTTCTTTTAATGCTGGCAGGATGGCCGCTGATTGCTATGCTCATCCCTAATTTGTTCCCGTCACGGCTGGCGCAGTGGCTGTTTCAATTTATTATTTTCATGGCAGTGATGAATTTTATCCGCAGCCGGATGTCAAGATAAGCCAATAGCCTAAAAGTGGCTCAGGATGAATGTCCCTGAGCCACTTTTAATTTTTTTAAGATGCCAGTTCTAGCCGCCGGTAAACCTGTTTCATGTTTTGCAGGGTAGAATTGACCTGATATGTATTTTCTTCCTTGTTCACAACCACTTTGAAAAGATTGTCGTCAAAACGATAACTTTCAATCTCATAACCGGCGTCCGTTATGTCGCATAGCAGCTTGGTAAATGGCAGGTTCTTCAAATTTTTCTTGCTATGATAGTAAATATAAGGCTGGTTCACAAAAAGCCGCTCCGAGCGTTTCAGCTGCTTCAATTGGTGGATAACAGAAAGCCGTCTTTGGGCAATGTAGCGGTTGGGATAAAAAAGGATGGCCGCCATATCGGTTGAAATCGGTAATTGCTTTTCACAAAATTCCAGTAAATTAATGTCGCGCTGGGTCAGTTGTCCTTTCATGTTATCATCCTTTCCTAAAAGCTGTAATATTTACCCTTATCATATCACAATCGGCTGTCGAAGTCTGTGGGTCTTTGGTTGTGGACAACTTTTTTTGGAATAGATGGCTTGCCCTTGACCAAATATGATATAATTAGGGGAGATAAAATATTTTCATTAAGGAGAAAAAAGCCATGAAACCGACTTTTTACATCACAACCCCTATCTATTACCCCAGCGGGAAATTCCATATTGGCACCGCTTATACGACGGTAGCGTCAGATGCGATGGCACGTTACAAACGTGGGCGCGGCTTTGACGTCCGCTTCCTAACAGGGATGGATGAGCATGGGCAAAAAATCGAGGAAAAAGCCAAGGAAGAAAATAAAGACCCTCAAACTTATGTCAACGAAATCGCACAGATTGCCAAAAACCTTTGGAAGCTGATGGGTATTACCAACGATGACTTTATCCAGACGACAGAGGCCCGCCACAAAGAGCTGTCTGCCAAAATTTTCGAGAAATTCATTGCTAATGGCGATATTTATAAAGGGGAGTACGAAGGATGGTACTGCACCCCGTGCGAATCCTACTACACCGAACCGCAGCTTGAGGACGGAAAATGCCCGGACTGCCACCGGGAAGTGAAGCTACTGAAAGAGGAGTCTTACTTCTTTAACATGAAAAAATATGCGGACCGCTTGATAAAGTATTACGAGGAGAACCCGGAATTTATCCTGCCAGACTCCCGCCGCAATGAAATGCTCAACAACTTCTTGCGTCCCGGGCTTGAGGACCTTTGCGTTTCCCGGATGACTTTCGACTGGGGAATCAAGGTGCCGAGCGATCCGAAGCACGTTATGTACGTTTGGGTGGATGCCTTGACCAACTACATTACGGCACTTGGTTATGGTTCTGACAACGAAGAGCTGTTCAATCGTTACTGGCCTGCCGATGTCCATGTGGTAGGGAAGGACATCGTCCGCTTCCATACGATTTACTGGCCGATTTTCCTGATGGCACTGGACTTGCCGCTTCCTAAAAAGGTGTTTGGTCATGGTTTTATTATGATGAAGGACGGCAAAATGTCCAAGTCCAAAGGCAACGTGGTTTATCCGGAAATGCTCATCGAACGCTATGGCTTGGACGCCGCCCGCTATTTCTTGCTCCGTGAACTTCCATTCGGGCAGGATGGGGTATTCTCCCCAGAATCCTTCGTGGAACGAGTCAACTTCGACTTGGCAAACGACTTGGGGAACCTCCTGAACCGCACAGTTTCCATGATTAACAAATATTTCAATGGCGTAATTCCTTTTGAATTTAATGCTACTGAATTTGATGCAGTATTGGAAAGCTTCGCTGCGGACACCATTTCAAAAGTCGAGAAAAATTTCGAGAAAATGCAATTTAGCGTTATCCTAGCCGATATTTGGGCACTGGTTGCCCGGACCAACAAGTACGTTGATGAAACCGCTCCTTGGGTATTGGCCAAAGACGAGTCGGATAAAGGAAAATTAGCCTCCGTTATGAGACATTTGGCTGAAAGCCTCCGTCAAATTGCCATTTTAATCTCACCATTCATGCCAACTACCTCATCCCAGATTTTTGAACAATTAGGTGTGAAGGGCAATGAACTTCAAGGATGGGATTCCTTGGGAAGCTTCCAAAAAATCGATGCAAATACCCAAGTGGTTGCCAAAGGGACACCGATTTTCCCACGATTGGAAGTGGAAACAGAAGTCGCTTACATTAAAGAACAAATGACCAAATCGGTGAAGCCAGCCGAGGAGGCACCGAAAGAAATCAAGGAAGTCGAAGAGGTGCCAGCCATTGGGATTGACGATTTCATGAAAATCCAGCTTAAAGTCGGTGAAATCAAGGAATGCCGCCAGCACCCGAAAGCCGACCGCCTATTGGTTTCCCAAATCGATGTGGGGACGGAAACCCGCCAAATCGTATCGGGAATCGCCGAACACTACAGCCCAGCTGACTTAGTGGGCAAAAAAGTAGTGGTGGTTACCAACTTAAAACCGGTGAAGCTTCGCGGTGAATTGTCCGAAGGGATGGTCCTTGCCGCTTCGGCTGATGGAAGCCTGACCCTTCCAACCATCATCGACGACCTGCCAAACGGGGCTGTCGTAAAGTAAAAGGCGGTGTTGCAGAAGGGAAAATCACCTCCTGCAACCCATATCTTATTTTCCGACAAGTCCAGTTGCCACATGGCGGTTCAGATTTACTGCCCATAGTGAAAATGGAGGTTTAACGCAAAAACGTTAAATCTCCATTTTCACTATGGACAACGGCCCCATTCTTAATGTACAGCCGAATGTATAGGCAGAAGGGGGTGTCAATAGTATGTGGATAACTGCCGATGCGTCCTTTTTCGCCATAATTTCAGTTGTGGAAAATTTTAAATAAAAAACCTGAATGAAATCGGCCATTCGGGTGAATATTAATGATACAGTGGATTGGGATGGGTGATACCATGTTATTTGATACGCACGTGCATTTGAACGATTTAAAATATGAGGAGGATCTGGCAGAGGTCCTAAAAAGGGCAGAAGAAGCAGGGGTTTCTAAAATGTTGGTGGTGGGGTTTGACGAGCGGACCAACAAGCGGGCCATTGAGCTTGCTGAAGCCCATGAAGGCATTTACGCAAGCGTTGGCTGGCATCCCGTGGATGCTATTGATTTGACGGAGGATCTTTGGGAAAAAGTGGTCCGCCAGTCCGAGCATCCGAAAGTGGTGGCCATTGGGGAATGCGGCCTGGATTTTTACTGGGATAAATCCCCCAAAGATGTGCAACGAGAAGTCTTTGAACGGCAAATCGAGCTTGCCCGGCAAGTAAAAAAGCCACTGATTATCCACACGAGGGAGTCCATCCAGGCGGCCTATGAAGTCTTGAAGGAAAACCATGCCCAAGAAATTGGCGGTGTCATGCACTGCTTCAGTGGCAGCAAGGAAATGGCAATGGAGTTCTTGAAACTAGGGTTTATGATTTCACTTGGCGGGCCTGTGACCTTTAAGAATGGAAGGAAGCCCCAAGAAGTCGCAGAAGCGGTACCGCTGGATTCCCTTTTGGTGGAAACGGATGCCCCCTACCTGGCTCCCCACCCCTTTCGGGGCAAGCGCAATGAACCCGCTTATATCAAGTTAGTGGCAGAGCAGATTGCCGAAATAAAAGGGCTTACGTATGAATCGTTATGTGAAGCAACCATGAAAAACGGAATGGAACTTTTTAATATCAGGTGAGGCGGATTAGCATGAAAAGGTTAATGTGTTTGGCAGCAGCAACTGGAGCGGCTTGTACTTTATTTTTCACGTCCCATTATCAGCAGGAAACAGCCCCGGCAATGGGTCAATACCTGGAACCCCTCGTGGTCATGGAGCAGATTATCGTTTCCCAGGAAGAGGCACAAATCAATGCCATCGAGCGGGCCAGTTCCGCCATTGTGGGTGTCATCAACTTAAAATCCACCCGTGCACAGGGAGAAGGCTCAGGGGTCGTTTACCGGGTGGAAAATGGCGACACTTACATCATCACCAACGAGCATGTCGTCAATGGCGGCGAGGGCTATGAGGTGGTATTTGCCGATGGCGAGCGAGTGAAGGGGCAACTGATTGGAAGCGACCCTTACACGGATTTGGCAGTCTTGAAACTTGCGGGATTTGAAGCGGGAACGGTTGCAGTATTTGGACGGACGGAAGACTTGAAAATCGGTCAGACGGTGATTGCTATTGGCAACCCTTTAGGCTTGAATTTTGCGGGTTCGGCAACGTCGGGCATTGTGTCGGGGCATGACCGGACCGTCCCCATCCAAATCGGTTCCAACCATGAAGAATGGGAGATGACGGTGCTCCAGACGGATACCGCTATCAACCCTGGAAACTCCGGGGGAGCGCTCATTAATTTATGTGGCGAGGTGGTAGGAATCAATTCCATGAAAATTTCCAGTACTCAAATCGAAGGCATGTCTTTTTCCATCCCCACTTACATTGTCCAGCCCATTATCGCTGACATTGAAGAATTTGGGAGCGTTGTCCGCCCGACCCTTGGGATTCAAATTCGGGACATGAGCACCATCCCCGACCGCTACAAAGAGCTGCTCCAAGTTCCCATCGACCAAAAGAACGGGATCTATGTGGATAACGTCCAAGGTGGGAGCCTAGCTGATAAGATTGGGATTCAGTCGGAGGACATCATCATCGCTATAGGTAGTGTAGGAACTAAAAACGCCCTGTCCTTTAGGAAAGAACTTTTTAAATACCGGACGGGTGATGATATTACGGTGACGGTGTTGAGGAAGGACCAGGAGTTGGAGTTGACTTCTAAGGTGGGGTAAGGAAGAATAATTTAAAAAAATCCAAAGGAAAATGGCCTTTGGATTTTTTTAAATTAATTTTTTCAGGTTCACTAAGCCATCTAAGGATATTGGGTTATATCCGTTTTTTCGATTTTCGGTATTCGGTGGGTGTGTAACCGGTCACTTGCTTAAAAACCCGGGTAAAATAGTTAACATCCTCAAAGCCGGTTTCATAGGCAATGTCGATAAAGGTTTTATCTGTATGGATGACCTTGTATTCGGCATTTTTTATACGGTGAAGCTTTAAGTAGTTTAAAAATGAGATGTTGAAATTTTTTTGAAAAACCGGCAGAAATGTTCTTTGGTGACTCCCATATAGTCACTGATTGCTTCAAGGTTCAAGTTGGTATCGTGATAATGGGATTCAATGTAGGCGATTATCCGCTTGGACATATGGGAATTAGTGTGTTTGCGGCTGGTGTTGTTTGTCTGGTGGCGACGAAAGTTACTGTGGTTAACATGTACGTCATGAAAAAAAAGGGTTAAATATCCTTTGATTGCAGTTTCATAAAACTTATTTTTGGACTTATACGCTTCGATGACTGCGTTGATATAGAACAAAAGTTGGGGGTGAAATTCCTGCTCATTACCTAAAGACACGATAAAATTCTCTGGTGAGGCAAGGAATGGGTCGAGGCAATAAGTAGAAACCGCATCGTCCCGTCCATTTCCCAAAAAGTCCAAATCAAAAACGATGGCATAAAAATCACAAGGTAAGTTTTTAGAGTTTAAACCTCCATGAATTATTTTTGGTGGGATGACAATTATATCTCCTGATTTGGCATTAAATGATACATCTTCAATTACCACATCCATTTCACCTTTGGCAATATATAAAATTTCCATCTCCCGGTGCCAATGGGGATGGATGAAATTTTTACGGTAGTCCTCATGGGATGTGTAATGCACGCGCACTGGGAAAAAGGGATTGCTATTTTCCATCACTTCCCTTAGGGCAGTGTCTATATTGCTTTGACTAGGGTTTTTTTGAAAATTTGTTTCAGCTTTCATAATAGTTCGCATCCTCCAAATCCAATAAATGTTAAAAGTGTAAAAAAACGATGTGAAATAAGTTGGGTATGAAATTGACTAGAATATCAATATTGTGCTATTAAAACGTTAATATCATCCTGTAATCGTTTTAATAAATCAATTATAATGTATTCATAAGCCGAAGTCAAACGCTTACTTAAATGTAGGTGTGGAAAAAATGAAAATTCCGTAATGCCGAAACGGATTAAATATGGAGGTATGAAAATGAAATTTAGCAATGGATGTTGGTTGGACAGGGAAGGGTTTAAACTCAATTATCCCTCAGAGGTTTACGCTTACGACCAAGAAGAAAAGAAATTAACCCTGTATGGTCCATTCGTCAAAGTCAAACATCGAGGGAATACACTGGATGGAGGAATGCTTTCAGTAGAATTGACAGCTCCCCTTGAAAATGTCATCCGCGTTCGGGCCTACCATCACTTAGGGCTTGGCTTGAACGGCCCCCATCATGACTTAAACATTTCGGACATGCCCATTCAAATAAACGAAGAAGAAAAGCATTTTGGATTTAGCACAGGTGGCTTAGGTGTCAAGATCCAAAGGTCTGAGTCCTTTACATTGGAATTCTTTCAGGATGGAAAGCCATTAACTGCCAGCGAACATCGTGGGCTTAGCTACATTGAAGGGGATAATCAAAAGGCATACATGCGAGACCAACTTTCTCTGGACGTAGGGGAACTCATTTACGGATTGGGCGAGCGTTTCTCCCCATTTATCAAAAATGGACAAAGCATTGAGATTTGGAATGAAGATGGTGGGACAGGAAGCGAACAGGCTTATAAAAATATCCCGTTTTATCTCAGCAACAAAGGGTATGGGGTGTTCGTCAATCATCCTGAGAAAGTTTCTGTGGAAGTCGCTTCCGAGAAAAACTCAAAAGTGCAGTTCAGCGTCGAAGGGGAAATCCTTGATTACTTTATCATTAATGGACCGACACCGAAAGACGTCTTGGAACGTTACACCACCCTAACAGGGAAGCCAAGCTTACCGCCAGCCTGGTCATTCGGACTTTGGTTAAGCACATCCTTTACGACTAACTATGACGAAAAAACAGTCATGAGTTTCATTGATGGGATGAAAGAAAAGGATATTCCGTTTGATGTATTCCACTTCGATTGCTTCTGGATGAAAGAATTTGAGTGGTGCAACTTCGCCTGGGACGAGCGGGTATTCCCGGATCCGGTGGGCATGATAAAACGGATTAAGGAAAAAGGACTAAAGGTATGCCTTTGGATTAACGCATACATCGGGCAAAAGTCCCCACTCTTTAAGGAAGGGATGGACAATGGTTATTTCATTAAGCGCCCAGATGGCAGCACATGGCAATGGGACAAATGGCAGGCAGGACTTGCGATTGTAGACTTTACGAACCCAGCGGCGTGTCGTTGGTATGAAAGCAAGCTAGAAGCACTCATGGATATGGGGGTCGACAGCTTCAAGACCGACTTCGGGGAAAGGATTCCAACTGATGTCATTTACTTTGACGGCTCAAACCCAGAAAAAATGCATAACTACTACGCATACCTTTATAATGAAGTGGTGTTTGAAATGCTAGAACGCCGACTAGGAAAAAACGAAGCCGTGTTATTTGCACGTTCGGCAGCTACAGGAAGCCAAAAATTCCCAGTTCATTGGGGTGGCGATTGCTGGTCGACATATCCATCCATGGCTGAATCACTACGTGGCGGATTGTCTTTCAGCCTTTCTGGATTCAGTTACTGGAGCCATGATATTTCAGGATTTGAACATGGGACGACCCCAGACTTATATAAACGTTGGACGCAGTTTGGTTTACTCTCCTCACACAGCCGTTATCATGGAAACACCGAGTACAAAGTGCCTTGGTTTTATGGCGACGAGGCGGTAGAAGTATCCAAGACTTTCTCCAAATTGAAAAACCGCTTGATGCCATACCTTTGGAAAAATGCAGTAGAATCATCTAAAACAGGTGTACCAATGATGCGGCCAATGCTGCTTGACTTCTCCGATGATGAAACGACCCATTACTTGGACCGCCAAT
Organism: Turicibacter sp.; assembly: GCA_009787345.1. GTDB lineage: Bacteria > Bacillota_I > Bacilli_A > MOL361 > Turicibacteraceae > WRGF01. Next base: position 10,393 of record WRGF01000180.1, on the reverse strand, counting down.
ATATGTTTGGGGATAAACTTCTAGTGGCTCCTATATTTAACGCAGAAGGGACGGTTAAATATTACGCTCCAGAAGGTATTTGGACAAACCTGTTGACTAACGAAAAAGTCGAGGGCGGGAAATGGCATAGCGAAACCCACGGTTATTTAACCCTACCCTTATTAGTAAAGGAAAATACGATATTGCCTCTTGGAAATGTCGATGGGAAAGCGGATTACGATTATCTTTCCGACTTAGAGGTTCACTTATTTGAAATCAGTAAGTCAAGTATCACCCTTCAAACCTCGGACCTAAAGAAATCTGGTTCCATCTATGCGAAAAGGGAAGGAGAAACGTTAATCATCCGTACCGAAGGACTAGAGGGGACAAACCGTTTCATCCTTCGCAATGTACTAGGCATCAAATCCATAGAAGGTGGAATTGTTGTTGATTCCGAACAAGGCATTGAAATTACAGCAACTGCTGATAAAATCAAAATCAATCTATAAAAACGAGGAGTGGAGAAAATGAGAAAGTGGACAAAAATGTTAGGAACGCTTGGGCTTAGCCTTGGAATTTTAGCTGCATGTGGAAATGGGAACACAGATGGGGGAACAGCTTCTGTTCCTGCCGATGAGCAAGTCAATTTGGATATTTTCAATATTAAAGTAGAAACCCGTGATCAATTGGAAGAATTGGTTGCAAGGTACGAGGAATTAAATCCTCATGTCAACATCTCCGTGACAACAGTAGGGGGTGGGGCAGATGCCCCGGCAGCTCTACAGGCGCGGTTTGCAGCGGGGACGATGCCTTCTATCTTCATGCTTGGCGGCTTATCCGATGTGGAACTTTGGGAAGACCAACTCTTAGATGTAGCGGATACAGATGCCGCCCGTGCAGCCATTGACGGGACACTCGATGGAGCCACCCTAAATGGTGTCGTTCGAGGGCTTCCCTACAACATCGAAGGATTTGGTTGGCTGATTAACAAAGAAATTTTTGAACAAGCTGGTATCAATCCAGACAGCATTTCCAGCTTCGATGAGTTTGAAGCTGCTGTGCGAAAAATCGACTCCATGAAAGATGACTTGGGGCTTGATGCTGTGTTCGCCTTCTCAGGTGGAGAAAACTGGGTAGTTTCCCAATTTTCAAGCCACTTCGCTTCTTATGCTTATAATAATGAAGTAGGCGCAGTTGCAGATGCCGCAGTTATTGATTGGGGAGGTGCAGAGGCGTTCTTGCAAAAATACACGGATTTGATTAATGAGTTCAGCATCCAGCCGATTATCACCGTGGACTATTCTATGGCGGTTGAAGATTTGTTTGTGAACGGCCGTGTCGCCATGACACATCAAGGAAATTGGGTCGTTCCAACACTTGATGCAATTGACCCTACTTTTTCTACAGAACGTTTAGGGATTTTGCCTTTCTTTGTAGCTGACAATGGAACAACTGGAACGATTGCTGCTGGGCCTTCTTGGTTCTGGGGAGTTAACCGTAACGCAGATGAAGCGGTGATTGAAGAATCCATCAATTTCCTAAATTGGCTATATACCTCTGAAGAAGGTAAAGAGCGCATGATCCGCGACTTCGGCTTCATACCTGCTTACACAGGCAATGATTCCGACATGATTACCGACCCGGTTTCCAAGCGGATTTACGAAATGTTGGCTGCCGGTCAGGTAACGCCATGGTCACACAACTCTTACCCTGCGGGTTGGTTCCAAAACGGTCTGCACCCACAATGGCAACGTTATGTCGCTGGGCAAATCGAATGGGATGAGTTTATCCAAAATAGTGCAGATGCTTGGGTAGAAGCGAGGCGTTAAACTTAAAAAGAGGGCGGGGAGGGCTTTTCCGCCCTCTTTAAATAAAAAAACTGGAGTGAAAAATGATGATGAAAAACAGAGATAAATCGTATTGGCTTTTCCTGTTTCCCTCGCTGTTTGCCTTGATAATGGTGATGTTTGTCCCATTAGTGATGGGGACCTATTATTCATTTACCGATTGGAACGGGACACGGGTCACCCAATTTGTGGGGCTCGAACATTATATCCGCTTGTTTAGCGACACAGACTTTATTAATTCATTGGTGTTTACCGGCAAGTTTACATTAGTGGTCATTGTGCTGATTAATTTGATTGGGCTAGGACTCGGCCTTTTGCTGACAAGAAAATCGAAACTTAACACGCCTCTTAGGACGATTTTTTTCATGCCTAACCTGATTGGAGGGATTATTCTCGGATTTATCTGGCAGTTTATCTTCATGCGCTCTTTTGAGGCTATCGCTGAATTGACGGGGCTTAGCTTTTTCTCTGGCTGGCTTTCCACTACCGCCACAGGCTTTTGGGGACTGGTTATTCTTTACGTTTGGCAAATGTCGGGTTATATCATGATTATTTACATCTCATTCATCAATAATATTCCCGAAGATATTATTGAAGCAGCAGATATTGATGGTGCAAGCTCCTGGCAGATTTTTTGGAAAATCAAATTTCCGATGCTTGCCCCGGCGTTCACAGTCAGTTTATTCCTGACACTATCTGGTGCATTTAAAGTGTATGACCAAAATATGGCGCTAACAGGCGGGGGGCCTTTTAATTCGACACAGATGGTTGCGATGAATATCTTCAATACGGCGTTTAGGGATAATAACATGGCCTACGCACAAGCAAAAGCATTCACCTTCCTAATCATTGTTGTTGTCATTTCCGTTACCCAATTATTCATATCCAGACGCAAGGAGGTAAGCTTATAATGGAAAGCAAAAAGAAAAAACAAATCATCAGTATGATTGCCCTTGCGGTTGCCTTAGTCTGGCTCTACCCATTTTACCTCATGATCGTCAATGCTTTGAAATCTAGGGCCGAAATTTTTACCAACACCCTTGGATTGCCACAAGACATCCAATGGGGAAACTTTTCCGAGGCGATGGAGCGGATGAATTTTTGGGGTAGCTTCAGCAACTCTCTTATTATAACTGTGGTAAGTGTCATCGTTTTGGTGGTTTGTTCTTCAATGGCAGCCTATGCGTTATCAAGGAATCCAGGAAAAGTTTCGAACTGGGTATATGGCATCTTTGCAGTTGCCGTGCTGATTCCCTTCCAATCCATCATGATTCCTCTAATCGGGATGTTCGGTCAGGCTAACATGCTTAACCGCCCGGGATTGGTATTCATGTATTTGGGTATCGGCTCAAGCATGGCTATCTTCCTTTACTTCGGCGCCCTTCGCAGCGTCCCTAAAGATTTAGATGAAGCTGCTTGCATCGACGGTTGCAGCAAATTTCAAACCTTCTGGCACATCATCTTTCCCATCCTAAAACCAACCACCGTTACGGTCATCGTATTGAACTCCATCTGGTTCTGGAACGATTACCTACTGCCTTCCCTAGTTATCAACCGTCCCGAATGGCGCACCATCCCCCTGATGACATTTTTCTTCTTCGGGGAATTTAGCCGACAATGGAATTTAGCACTGGCAGCTTTGATTATTGCCATCGTACCGGTCATTATCATGTACATGTTCCTGCAAAAATACATTATCAAAGGCGTTTCCGACGGAGCGGTTAAATAATTGAAACGATTAACTTCTTTTGGCGGGTATTTGCTGGTTTTACCCCATGATTTGAATCTACCTTCCAAGGCCCGTTCAAATAATGGGGATTTTTTTAGCATAATCACCAAAATAAAATGAACCGCCCCGTTGTTGATGACGAATATAGAGTGAGGAAGGAGGGATTTCATGCAGGCGTTTGAGGTTGAGCGGTTGGTTGACGAGGTGGGTGCGGACGTGTACCGCTTTTGCCGGAAATTGTGCGGGAGCAAGCCGGATAGCGAGGATTTGTATCAGCAGACATTCCTGAAATTATTGGACTTAAAACAAAAACTCGCCATCCAACTTTAAGGGGGAATACCTATGTTAATCACATTGATTTTAGCCATGTTATTATTTGCCATCCTGTCAAGCCTGCTATTAGCCATTTGGATTTACAAAGATGCTACCCTTCGTGGCGACACAAAAAAATGGCTGTGGATTCTGTTAAGCTTTATGATGGGCGGGATGTTCGGAAACGTCCCTGTGGGTATTATCCTGTACTTGGTTTTTCGTAAAAGCTCGCAAAAAATGTGCCACGATTGCGCTCATTTCATGAATACCACCGCCCGGTACTGTGAACATTGCGGGGCATATAGCGATGAAGTTTACCAAGAGCCTGGGTTGAAACGCAACCGACATTTGAAATTCCTATTCGCCAGCGGGATTGCTTTCATTTTAATGGTAGGAAGCGGGATTTCTACCGCAGTGGTGGCAGTTGCCAATCCGACAGCCTTTGAAAGCTTAGGCGAAATGGTGGAAAACAAGTTTTCTGACTGGGAATGGAACGTGGGTATGATTGCCGTCAACACGTCCTTCTTCAATAACCGCTGGAACTTCAATTACATCCGCATGGGGAGCAGCCAGCGCCAGAATTTCACCTTTCATGAGGGCGAAGCCCTGAATGTCGCCATCACCATGGACGAAGGGCAAACGTTGACCCTCATCATCGAACAGGGGGACAACACCGAAAGTTTTGAATTTACGGAAACAGAGATTGACTTCCAACATATTCTTGAAAACTTCGAGCCTGGCCGCCTGACGGTGCGACTAAGGGGCGGAGGGCTTCGAAACGTCAAAGGCACCATCTCTTTGGAATAATGCTAATACCTTTTCCCATCCTTGGAACGGTTGCTTATGAGGCACGTTTCCAAGGATGGGATTTTTTTAGCATGTTATCCGAAAAATTTGTGGTATAATGGGGAAAAGGAGTGGTTCAGATGGAAATTCGGCAGGCACAGGAAAAAGATTTGGCGTTCGTCCGGGAAATGCTTGAAAAAAGCAGGGGGACGGACAGGTTTGCGAGGGGATTTCCCCGCGGGGGCATGGAGGATTTGGAGCGGGACTATCAGGCAAAGGGCACGACCCTTCTTGAAAATTTCTACATCGTAGGCGACGGAGAGGGGATTTTCGGGATTTACGGGGGTAGTTATGGGACTTACTTGGTAGGACCCATGCTTCAGGAGCCATGTCATGAGGTCAGAGCGATGGTGAAAGTAGTGGAAGCGGCAGAAAAAATTGCTGGCAAGGTGTTGACCGTAGATGTAGTGGAAACCAATACGGCGCTTATGGAAGCTTTACCTCTGGCGGGCTTTGAGAATTACTGCCAGGATGTGGCGATGACACTTGATTTAGACGGATTTGAGGTGGAACCGGCTTCGGAGGAGATGGTAAATGTCGAGCAGACGGATGACTTTATCCTCAAAGAAATCAACCGGATATGGAAGCGGGACTTGGTGGACTGGCGAAATAGCACCGTCGAGGAATTAATGGAATACCTTCAGGACGGCTGGCAAATTACCGCCCGCCTTGTGGATGGAAAAGTCGCGGGTGCCATGATTTGGAACGACGGGAGCCTGGAATATTTATGCGTCGCCAAGGAATTTGAAGGCAAAGGCTATGGGCGGGGACTACTGGAATTTGCAGCGGGGAAACTCCGTCAAAAAAACATCAAATCCTGGTACATAGCCGCCGACCAAAGCAACACCCGTGCCATCTCCCTCTACAAATCCTTCGGGTTCAATGTGGATTACTATCATACCTTTTTCAAAAAAGAATTGAAGGGGTAGCAGCTTCCTCCCAAACAAGCAATAAAACCGCCCATTGGCGAAAAAATCCTCCGAATAGTTGGAAAGGCTGTATAATGTAAGTATCAAGATACGTCTTGCCAATCCAGTTCCGCAAGCCACTCCGAGGAAAAACTTGACCCTCCGAGTCACCGATTCTGGGAAACCCACCCAGCTTCGACGCCTCTACAGGCACAAATTTTTCTTCTTCTTCTACGTAAACGGGCTTGTAACTACAGTACTCGCTTTGATCCGTGCTTCGTCACAGCAAAAGCGCGTGCTACACTTTTTAGGATGGAGGACACCTTATGATTAGAAAACTACATTCAGCAGACCACGAGGCATTATTCTCACTGCTCAAACGCGACCCTTCAAAGAACCTTTTCATCATCGGTGACATCGAAATTTATGGCTTCCATCGTTCGCCTAATTGGAACGGGTTTGTGACATCTATTTTTACGATTACGAACGAGTTGATTACTGAACTCCATGAATATTATTCACCTCGTGATGATAATATCCTCCCGCAATGGCGTGAGGATTTGAAAGAAGAGGAGCGGTGCTAATGTTGACAACAGCGTTGAATTTTAATGGGAATGCAGAAGATGCACTCAAATTTTTATGCCCAGGCATTTGGTCTTGAGATAGTAGAATCGGAGCTTTACCGTTGGGAAAATGGCTTGATTGCCCATAGCGAATTATTGATTTACGGAAACAAAATCATGCTTGTGGACGTAGACTTTGACAATACGAATTTTGCAGGCTTCTCCTTGGCAATCAACCTGACCGATGAAAACGAATTAAAAAGGGCTTTCGGGGCTTTAAGTGAAGGAGCAGAAATCCTAGTGCCTCTAGGCGTTACTGATTGGTCAAAGTGCTATGGCTTGCTGAAAGATAAATTCGGCATCACCTGGCAATTTAATTTGGACTAATGCTTTACCCACCCCGATATAGGAACGTCCCCTTGCAAGGCTCCTTCCCATATCGGGGATTTTTTTAGCATGGTTTTCCAAAAAAAAATGTGCTATAATTGGACTAATTGGAGGTGGGTGCTTTGAAGAAAAAATTTAATGTGACGGGAATTTGTTTGCCCGAGGTTAATTATATGGTGGATATTAAGGGGAAGTTGGAGCAGATTAAGGAATTGGTGGACGAACAGGCATATTTCACCATAAACAGGGGACGGCAGTATGGAAAAACAACAACTTTGTACCATTTGGAGCATTTTTTATCCAGAGAATATACGGTGCTTTTTCTTTCCTTTGAAGGACTAGGGGATGAAAGTTTTGCTAATCCCGAGATTTTCTGCCAGACTTTTTTAGGGGAAATCCACGAAGGCTTGGGCTTTACTAAGGAATCGGAGGCTTATCGAGAGGCTTGGTTAAACCCCGAAGTTGTGGATTTCAATTCTTTGAATCGCCATATTGGGAAAATGACCAAAGGAAAGAAATTGGTCATCCTTATAGATGAAGTAGATAAAATTAGCAATAATCGGGTGTTCCTGCAATTTTTGAGTATGCTCCGCAAGAAATTTTTAGCTCGGCAATTAGGGAAAGATTTCACCTTCCACAGTGTCATCCTAGCCGGGGTCTACAACATCAAAAACATTAAAATGAAAATGATTCAGGAAGGCAATCATAGCCCTATGCCAACGGAAGGGCAGATTTACAATTCACCTTGGAATATTGCCGTCGACTTTGAGGTTGAAATGTCCTTTAACGTTGAGGAAATCATAAGCATGTTGGACATTTATGAAGGCGACCATCAAACCGGGATGGACACACGAACGGTTGCCGAGAAATTATTTGCCTGGACGAGTGGCTACCCTTCCCTTGTTTCCAGATTGTGCAAACTAGTTGATGAGAAATTAGACAAGGACTGGTCAGTAGAAGGAATCGCCAATGCTACCAGCCTGTTATTAAAAGAGCAAAACACGTTATTTGATGACTTAGGGAAAAATTTGCAAAACCATCCTGAGGTCTATCAGCTCATGTATGATGTCCTGATACACGGTCGAAGGAGGAGTTTCAATCTCTTGAATCCCACAGTGGAACTTGCCCACCGTTATGGCTACATCAAGGAAATAAACGGTTCCATCAAAGTTTCCAATCGCATTTTTGAGATTCTCATTACCAATTACTTCATCTCTAAAGATGAGGAAACCAGTCGAAGTACAGGTGTTCTTTATGGAGATGTCGTACAGGACGGGCGGTTCAATATGGCACTCTGCCTTGAAAAATTTGCCCGCCATTACCGTGAAATTTACAATCAAAAAGATAGCGTATTCTTGGAGCGGGAAGAACGGTTGATATTCCTGACCTATTTGAAGCCCTTGCTTAATGGCAGGGGACGCTACCACCTTGAAAGCGGGCTGACGGATGAACGGCGGATAGACATTGTCGTCGATTTCGGATCCGATGAATTTATTGTCGAGCTTAAACGATGGGATGGGATTTCCAAACATGAAAAAGCCTATGGACAACTGCTCGGCTACATGGATAAAAAACAGGCTCAAAAAGGTTACCTCATGACGTTTGGAGGCCCAAAGAAAGCGAAAGCGGAATGGGTCACCCAACCTGAGGGCAAGTTGATTTTTGATGTGATTGTTTAAGCTAAGGCTATCTGCTCTTTTCCCACCCCGATATTGGAAGCGTCCCCTGCAAGGCTCATTCCAAATACCGGGGATTTTTTAGCATGTCCTCCACAGGCTCCGAATATAGTTTTAAATGACTTGAGATTGGGAGGGATGCGTATGTCGGCCGTGACGGTTAGCAATGCGTTGGATTTGCAGCAGGCGGTTTTGGATGGGCATGATACCATCAATATAGGTTCCAGCTTCGATTTATCAGCCTTGCCAGGCGGGGGGACACAGACCGGTTCAAGCGGTGCCAGTATTACCAGGATTGCGGACACCTCCAGTTTCGTATTCTCCAAAGGCCTCAACCTGACACATAACAAATCCGTCCTCGGCAAAGGCGGGGGAGCCTATGTTTTAGGGCAATTCATCACCGCTGAAGTGGAAGTCCACTACAACTCCGCTGCCGTTTGTGGCGGAGGGGTATGTGTGGAATGATAAAAAGCAAAAACAGGAGATGAAACGCACATTTCAGCGTTTCACCTCCTGTTTTTAGTTCGGGGAAATTAATCGTGCAAGGCAGGACAGCCTGTTTATAAATGGTGTTTGATTCCAGCTTGCTTCCATTCAGTTCAGTTCTAAAGGTTCAGGTATAACAATCCTTACCCTTTCAATTAAAGCGTCAAAAGAGCCGTGCACTAAAGCAAGCCCTGGAACATCTTCGCTCGTGGAAATCCAAACGGAAGCCTCGCTATCCCATAAAAAAGAAACCGTATAATTCACCTTCCTCCCAACCTTTCGTTAAGTGTATAAGCACCTTATAAAATTCTCAGCCAGTTACGACGGGCATATAGGATACGGATAAAATTCACGGTTTGACCTTCTTCGTCAATGGAATAGAATACGAGGTAGTTTTTAACGGTCAGCTTGCGAATCCCTAATTGAAAAAGGCGTTCATCCCCCACAAGAGGAAATCTTTGCGGAAATTCGGAAAGGGAAAAAATGGCGTTCTCCATTGCGTTTAACATCTCCATGGCAGTTGTAGGTGCGGAAAATTGATTGGAAATGTATTGAATGATTTCCCGCAAATCTATTTCTGCAACGCTTGAAATGTCAACATTATAGATTCCCATTTTGAATCTCCTGCCGAATACTAGAAACGACATCTGAAAACGGCTTTTTTTGTCCTTTATTGATGGCTGTTGCCCCCGCATCTATTAATTGATACAGCTCTAATTTCGCGATTAGGGATTCATAGTAATCAATGCTCATAACAGCCAAATCGCCTTGCCCATTTTTCGTGATAAACATAGGCTCCTGATATTGATTGCAAAAATTAGAAATATCATTGTAATTATTCCGTAAATCGGTACTCGAACGAATCGTTGGCATATTTACCCTCCTCTAGCTTCCTAAAGATATTATCCCATAATTTCTTTAGCATATCAAGCGGAGTTAATGCTTCCCCCACCCCGTATTTGAAAGGTGCACTATAAGGCACGTTCCAAATACGGGGATTTTTTTAGCATGAACTCCAAATCGTCATCAGAATCGTCGCCTCGCTTACGTTCCCGAGTAGAAACCGTCCATTGCGGAAAAATCCGGTTTTTAGCCCGTTCTATCCTGTATAATAAACGTATCAGTTGGAAGGAGTGGTGAAGATGGGTTATGCGATTGAAGTAAAGGATTTGACGAAAAATTTCGGGGATAAGCAGGTGATTAAAAAGGTGTCCCTGTCTGTGAAGGCGGGAGAGATTATCGGCTTCCTCGGCCCGAGCGGTGCGGGAAAAAGTACGGTCATCAAGTTGCTCACGGGGCAAATCAAGCAGGATTTCGGGCGTGCCAGCGTGCTGGGCAAAGATACCCGTGGGCTTGACCATAACATTTATGAGCAAATCGGCATCGTGTCGGACAAGTCGGGGCTTTATAAGGATATGACAGCGTATGGGAATCTGCTTTTGTTCGCCAAAATTTTGAAAGTGGACAAAAAAGTCATCCCCCAGTTGCTGGATTAGGTAGGGCTTGGGGGTGAGCACAAGACGAAAGTGAAAAACTTTTCCACAGGGATGCAGCAACGTCTAGTTTTGGCATGGGAACAGCGAAAACACAACGACCCCAAGACTTTGGGGCACCTGTTCTTCGAATTTGGGGAGGACGTTCGGGAAATCGACTTCAGGGA
>WRGF01000179.1 GCA_009787345.1 Turicibacter sp. | reverse complement strand
CCCCCCCCCGCAAAAAATGTAGAAAATTGCCACTTGCATCAACTTTACGTTTTCTATACATTTTTTAATAATATTTGTTTTCCAAAAAAAGGGAGCATGATTGCGGGTGGGGTTTCGCAATCTTGCTCCCTTCTATCCTAAAACCTTCTTTCTTATCACCGTGCTTTGTGAACTTCCCATGATCGCCAGCAAGGCGACTGACATTACTGTGGCCATCAACGGGTAGGGTGCCTGTAGTTCGTGGCTGCCCAACACGGTTTCCAGCAATTGGACCACGAAGGGCATGGCGAATAAGGCGATGTTGACATAGCAGAGGATGGTGGCCATGGCCTTGCGCTGCGCCCTTCCTTTCGTAATCCTTGAGATGAGGTTGACCATGATGGGGACGACCCAGCCCAAGACGAAAGAGCTCATTAAAAAGCCGGTGACCAATAAGGAAAAGTTGCCATTGGCAAAGCCGAGCATCAGGTTGGACGCTATCAGGAAGCCTAACCCGATGTACAGGAGCTTCTTCCCTAATATCCCGTTCAAACGACCGAAGGCAATCGCAGCAAGAATCCCAAGGACGGGTTTCATGGCGACGATGACGCTTGAGTTATAGCCCTCGCCCATGATTTCGGCTGCCATGGCGGGGAAACGGACGGCAATCATGGAACCATTGAGCGCCATCAGCCCAAGGAATCCGGCAGTCAGGTAAACAATGGGATGCACCTTTCCAACCGGGTCAGGTTCCTGCGCTTTGGGCGGTGCTTTCACGTCAGGGACTTTTGCGTTGAACAGGGCCGCAATCAAGAAGGCAGTGCCGTGGAGCAAAAAGCTTCGTTGCCAGCCGAAAACGGCCAGGGCGCCAATGCCTAGGGTCAGGAAGGTTTGCCCCACCAATTCCATGGCGCTTCGAAAACCGATGAGGGTCGCCCGCTCCTGTTCATCGAAGAGCACATTGATGTAAGTCACGCTGGATGTGTAAATTAGGCCCAGCCCGCTGCCGAAAATGAAGCGGCTCACGAGTAAAAATACATAGGACGGTGGAAAAAAGGCCGGCAGCACGCCGCCAATTCCTGAAAGGACGAGCCCTAGTGAAACGGTTTTTTTCGGGCCGACCCTTTCGACGAGCACGTTGGATACCATAACGGATATTAAGATCGCCATGCTGGGGGCAGTTACCAAAACCTCGCTTTGGGTCTGGGTGATGCCGAGGGAGTCCCGGATTTGTGGCAAAATCCCACCGATGGCGTGAAAGCCCAATAACAAAAAAGAAATGGATAAAACAGCAAATTTCAACATTCAAAATCCTCCTACCTGTATCTATTACAATCATAACAGGGAGGTGTGTGAGGCGGGAGCAAAATGTGTGGAAAAATAGTAGAATCCATGGAAAATGTGATACAATAGTGATAAAGAAATTGTTGGGGCAGGCCTGTCCCATTTATTATGAGAGGTGATGACAATGAAAGAGCCATTTCGGTTGGACAACCCCATATTATGGCTTGAGGAATGGATGGAAAAATTCCCGGTAACGGCTGGTTTTACTGCTTCAAAACCCAACTTGAATATCGCCTACCATGTGGGTGACGACCCGCTTCGGGTGTATCAAAACCGGGAAACCATTGCCGAGGAAGTAGGCATTTCCCTGGAGCAGTGGGTTTTTGCCCAACAGCTTCACACCGCCCATATCCATGAAGTGACGTTGGATGACCTCGGTGCCGGGAAGCATTCCTTTGAATCTGGCATCCCCGCTACCGACGGTCTTTACACCCGGGAATCCGGTGTGGTTTTGGCAACGTTTTATGCGGATTGCACCCCCCTTTACTTTTATGCGCCAAAAGTTGGCATCGTCGGGACCGCCCATGCCGGCTGGCAAGGCACCGTAGCAGGCATCATGCAGAAAATGCTTCAAACGCTGAAAGAAAAAGAAGGGGTTTCCCCCGGGGATATTTACATCGCCATCGGCCCTGCCATCGGGATGGATGCTTACCGGGTGGAGGAGCGGGTCATCGAAAAGGTAAAAACCTCGACCGTACCCGGTGCCGATACCACCTTTGTGGAGTTATGGGATGGGCAGTACAAATTCAGCCCGAAAAAACTCAACTTGCTCCAAGCACTCCACGAAGGGGTGCCCCGTGAAAATATCCTCATGTCATCCTTCTGCACCTTCACCGACAAGGACTTGTTCGACAGCCACCGCAGGGATCCAAAAGCCGGCCGCATGATGGCTTTCATCGCCAAAAATGCCTAAGGTCAAGGGCTCAAATCAAAAACAGCCAAAGGAAGTGGGTTTCTTCCTTTGGCTGTTTTTCATTCTAAGCATCTAAGGCTAAGTACCGTTGGTAATCCGGGTTTTTCCTGACTTCTGCCAGTTCCTCGTCTTTTTGCATGTAATCTTTTAAAGTTGGGCTTAGTTGGACGGACACTTTAAGGTCCTCGATGGCCTCGTGCTCATGCCCCAACAAGGCATGGACGCACGCCCGGTTGTAATAAAGGACGGACACTTCCGGGTTATGCTTAAGCCCTTCCGTGTAAAGCTCGACGCTCTTTTCATAATCCTTGTATTCCTCTTTGTAAAGGATGGCCAGGTTCAAATACGTGTTGTGGTACTCCTTGTTTTGGACCAGGGCTTTCTCATAATACTTGATGGCATCCTTGATCTGCCCCAGTTTCCGGCACACCACACCCAGATTGAACAGGGCCATGTAGTTGATGGGATCCGCTTTGTAAGCCTTGTAAAAATAACTGTAAGCCTTTAAATTGTTGTTTTCCCCTTCGTAAATGCAGCCGATGTTGATGTAGGCATAAAAATAATCCGGGTCAAGCTCCAACGTCTTCTCATAATGCTCAAGGGCCTTGTCAAACTCCCCGAGCTCATCGTAAATATTGGCAAGGAAAAAGTGCGCAGCCTCATACGCTGGGTCTAATGCTAACGTCTTTTGGTAATAGAAAACGGCTTTTTCGTAATTTTCTTCGTTATCGTAAATGGTGGCCAGCCCATAATAAGACGTCGGGAATTCCGGATCCACTTTGATCATTTTCTGGAACAGGCGAATCGCCTGGGAGGTATTGCCAAGTTCATCATGCAAAAAAGCCAGTTCAAGCATTAAATCCAAATCAGACTCCCCAAATGAGGTCTGGAACGCATTATCAAAATGCTCAAAGGCCTTCTCGGCGTTGCCCAGGTCCAAATAATAATTGGCGACCGCTTTCTCATTCAAGAAATACTGGTAATTTTTATTATCCATCGTTAAGCCCCCTTTTCAAACGTTTTTTGCAGCAGGACTTTTCCTGTCTCTACCTGGAGGACCTTCACTTGATAGTCATCCGGGCCAATGGTCAAGGTTGCATAGGTCCGTTCGCGGGTATTGCGCGGCAAGAAGGTACTTCCAGGATTGATGACAATAAGCCCGCCATCCTCACGGTAAACGTCCACACAGTGGCTATGGCCATAACAGGCAATGGTCGCACCCACGTCTTTGGCTGCCGCCTCTAACCGTTTGGTGGTTTCCTTGACGCCATGTTCGTGGCCATGGGCCATAAATATTTTATCCAACCCAGGCAGGTCTTGCACCTGGTGGCTTGGGTAGTTTCGGTCGTAATCGCAGTTTCCTGCAACTTTTATAAAATCTTTCATGAGGGGGCTGTCATAAGGCAGCTGGGAATCCCCGAGGTGAAGGAATAAATCCGCATCTTGATGATGCCGCCCATGAATGAGCTCTAGTACTTTTTGATTGTAGTGGTTGTCGCTGGCAATGATGATTTCCATCTGCCTGCCCCCTTCCTAGTAGTACGGCATGGCTGATAATCATTCAGCCACGCCGCGTCGTATATGTGGGTTATGCTTCTTTTTTGATGCCCAACTGCTGCAAGATTTCTTGAAGCTGCACGAAAGCGTTGGCCCGGTGGCTCAGGACGTTCTTTTGGCTCTTAGGGATTTGTGCCATGGTCTTGCCCAGCTCAGGTAGGTAAAAAATCGGGTCATAGCCAAATCCTTCATCCCCTGTGCAAGAGGTGGCAATGATGCCAGGGCAAGTGCCCCTGACCACGTATTCTTCGCCTGTTGGCATGGCCATCGCCAAGCAGCAGACAAAGCGGGCACCCCGGTTTTGGTTAGGGATGCCCTCAAGCTCTTTCAAGACCTTTTCGATGTTGGCAGCGTCATCACGCCCGGGGCCTGCGTAGCGGGCGCTATAAACCCCTGGCCTTCCAGAAAGAGCATCCACTTCAAGGCCGGAATCATCGGCCAAAACAACGATGTTTTGGGACTGGGCGATGGACCTAGCCTTTAAAAGGGCGTTTTCTTCAAAGGTGGTGCCGGTCTCTTCGATGTCCTCCACCTCGGGAAAATCAAAGAGGGATTTCACCGTGACGCCAAATGGCTTGAAAATGTGTTCAAATTCTTTTACCTTGCCCGGGTTTTTGGTGGCAATCATGATTTCTTTCATTGGATTGCCTCCTTAAACGACGGTCTTTTGGAGCTCGATTAATTGCTCGATGCCTTTTTTGGCCAATTCGAGCATCTCTTGCAGCTGCCCGTAATCGAACGTGGACTCTTCGCCTGTCCCCTGCACCTCAACGAATTTCCCTTCGTCGGTCATGACCACGTTCATGTCAACCTCCGCGGCGGAATCTTCCTTATAGTCCAAGTCGAGGACAGCCTGGCCGTCGATGACGCCTACTGAAACAGCTGCCAAATGGTGCTTTAGGGGCATTTCTTTCAATGTCCCTTCCGTCACCAGCTTTTGCAGCGCCAGCTTCAGGGCAACCATCGCCCCGGTAATAGAGGCGGTGCGTGTCCCGCCGTCGGCTTGGATGACATCGCAGTCGATCATGATGGTGCGTTCCCCGATTTTATCCAGGTCAATGGCGGTGCGCAGCGCCCGCCCGATCAAACGCTGGATTTCCATGGTGCGGCCGCCCAGCTTGCCCCGTGCCGATTCACGGATATTGCGGGTATGGGTCGCCCGTGGCAGCATGGAATACTCCGCTGCGATCCAGCCTTTTCCCTGCCCCCGCATAAAAGGAGGGACTTTATTTTCAATGGTGGCCGTGCAAATGACTTTCGTGTTTCCAAAGCTCACTAAAACGGACCCTTCCGGATGCATAATATAATTAGGCAATAAATCGATGTTTCGTAGTTCATCGTTGCCCCGTTGATTTTCTCTCATAGGTTCACCTGCTCATTATCATTAGTTAGACGACGCTGTTTTGCTACATCTAACCTTTATTATAACATACTTTGCAGGATTTTTAAAATGTTACTGGGCCTGGACGAATGGATCCACAAATGTCCTGGTAGCCGGCACGGCAATCGGTCGGGTATTGTCATCAAAAACCCGGGAGCTGTCCTGTACCAAGACCGAAACGCTGTCGATGCCTGCTTGCTCCGTCAAGGTCATGACCAGTTGCATGATGGCAACAGAAGATACCTGGGTCCGGCCCTGGTCAAAAAACAGCCCTTGGTCAAAATTCAAGGTGAGCACCCCGTCCTCCGTCAAGAACGGCTCTTCAAGCAACTGGGTCCCATGGCTTAGGACGCTCACGTAACCTGCCCCTTGCGGTCCTGAAATAAGGGCATTAACCGCATAAGCAACCGGGTCAATGCTGGCATCGACCACCCGTGTGACTGGCACTAAATATGGGTTTTGGCTGGAACCTGCCAAGAAATAAAGCAAGACCTGCTGCGAATTGGCAGACTGGGTTTCAAACTCTAAATTGATCCCCATGGCACGTGTCAATCCGTTCCCAACATTGAAAGGGCTATTCAAGTTATTGACCGGCTCGCCTTCGATTTGGAAAAAGACCCGCTCGACCTCTTCGCTTTCCGTATAGCTCCACACCAAGGATGACAATAATTGCCGTTCGTAAGCCGGGTCATAGTCCAAGAACTCACGGCTCAAGTTCAGGGTCAATGCCCCTTCGTCCAAGTAATAATTAATGATGTAGGCGTCTTCTGGCACCAAAGACGTGACGGAACCTGATAAACGGGTCCGGTCGTTGGTCATCGCTTCAAAGACGGAATCCACCCAGCGGATGTTGGGATTGATTTCAGCCATGGAGCGGACCAGATAGTTCGTGGACTCATGGAGGCCATAAACCACATGGAATTCTTCAGGGTTTTCCATATTGCCCACCGTTTCCGTCAACCCATTGATGGTGTTGACCTGATTGATGTTATCTTGATTCCCCCATCCGACGCCTGCATAATAAACAAGCAGCATCGCCATTACAGGGACAATCATTTTCTTAATCCAGTTTACTTTCATACCTTTTCACCCCTACCATAAGATTATAAGCATCTAACCCTAACTTATGGGGTGAAAAAGCGAAAAATAACCTTTAGGTGTTTTTAGACAAAAACTCCCAAAGGTTATTTCTTATGCATCAGCCCTTCATACTTTTCCTTGAAGGGGAATTTTTCAGGCAGTTCCAAGGCGTTCCTGAACTGAAAGAAAATGTGGGACAAAATCAGGGCATCCACCAAAGCGTCATGGATTTGGATTCCCGTTTCCAGGCCATAACTTTTCAAGGCGTTGTAAAGCCCGATGTCCTGCCCGACTTCAAAATACTGGCGATGGACCTGTTGCAAATTGATGATTTGGCCTTCGGCGAACAAGGGCTCCAACCGGTTGACC
The DNA here is from genome assembly GCA_009787345.1 of Turicibacter sp. Taxonomy (GTDB): domain Bacteria; phylum Bacillota_I; class Bacilli_A; order MOL361; family Turicibacteraceae; genus WRGF01. Next base: position 14,429 of record WRGF01000179.1, on the reverse strand, counting down.
TCGTAAGAGCTTTTTAGCATAAAGCCATCATTGGCGCCCCACACAAAGAACATGGGGTTGAAACGCTGGATAATGTCCTTGATGATTTTATAAAAATCACGGTAGCCCATGCCCGTCGCCACTGCATCCTTGTTTATTTTCAAAAAATCGGTGGTGCGCCCAGTAACTTTCGGATGGGCTGTGGGACGGATATACGACGAAAATTTTTCAACCAGGTTGCCGCTGGCATCGGTGAGGATGACCCCGACCTGGATGATTTCCGAAACGAAGGGCTTGCCCCGGTATTCTGGCCCTGTCATGGAAAACTCAAGGTCCATGAATGCAAAATACTGGGTCTTTTTCAACGTCACCAGCGTCTTATTCAGCTCTGGGCTGCTATGGAGCTCCGGTTTCTTTTTAGCATCAGCCAAAACTTTGGCAATCACCAAATAGCTTACTTTATTGATGACGACTTTTTGCTCATAATATTGGAAGCGCAGGAAGTTGCCCGGCCGGAACTTTTCCTTCATGGACCGGAATAAATAAGGTGGGACATAAAAATGGATCAGCCGGCCTTCAAAATGCATGGAGACCCGAGGCACACCCAGGTTGAGGGATTGGATCTTCCCTTTGGCTTCACGGATTTTATGGAGGAGGACCTCCAAATGGCGGATTTTTCCCGATGCCCCCATTTCTGCCCGGACCAGGTGCCCAATCCATTCCATCCCAGGCGAAAAGCCCCTCTCAAAAGGATACCAGTTTTCATTAACCTGCAATTGGTGCTTCTCTTTATCCACGTTTAAGAAAATACCGATAATTTCCATGCCTTTTCACCTGCCTCATGCTGCAAACTCCATTATTATACCGCTCTTATTATTATAATCTATTTTCGGGAAATAATATAGCCTCATATTGGAAAATTCCCATGCATTCCACGCCTTAATGGCTGCATGCAGCGCCTAACAAGGCATGGCTTTGGGATGGGCATCAAAAAACCGGGAAAACCGCCCAAAGGGACGGCCGCTTCCCGGCTCCCGCGCTTTGGGCGGCATCGTCCTGACTGGCTACAGTTCAATGACGCCTAGCTTCAATAGTTCTATAATTGCTTGGGAACGCCCGCGGACATTCAGTTTCAAAATCACGTTGGAAATGTGGTTCCGGACGGTTTTTTCACTGATATTAAGTTCCTCAGCAATTTCACCTGTCGTTAAGTTATGAACGAGCAAGTCAAAAATTTCCTTTTCCCTCTTGGTTAGAATTGACTGGGCCTTCGTCACAGAATTCTACCTCCTTGTATGGTTGAGGTAGTTAAACATCCTCACACTAGTCCGACTCAAACTGCGTCGTACCTAATATATCTTATGATTGGGTAAATGTTTAGTGCGGGATGATTTCGGTTTTTTTATCGATTTCTTCCTGGAGAAAAATTCGGATGCGGGCCACAGTCGCCGGTGGGAAGCGCAATTTTTCATAGGCTTCGTCAGGGGCTTCCAGCATACGCTCGAGGGTCTGGAATTCCCGGATAAGGATGGTCTTTCGTTTAGGCCCCACACCAGGTATTTCGTCCAGTATGGAGGTCAAATTCCTTTTTTTAGAAAGGTTGCGGTGGAAGCCAATCACGTAGCGGTGGACTTCCTCTTGGATCTTTGATAGGAGCCGAAAGACGTTAGTGGTCTTTCTCAGGTGGATTTCTTCCCCGTCCCGCCCATCATATATATGGGAGGTAACATGGCGCGCGTCTTTGACCAGCCCGATAACAGGCAAGTCGTGGAAACCTAAGGTTTTCAAGACTTCGGTTACCACATTGACCTGTCCTGCCCCGCCATCGATGACAATCAAATCAGCGGCTGGCAACCCTTCATTGAGCACCCTGAAGTACCGGCGGTAAATGACTTCGCGCATAGCCTGATAATCATCCCCATCCTCGGCCGTTTTGATTTTGTATTTTCGGTATTGCTTCTTATCAGGGCGCCCATCGGTGAAGACAATCATGGCAGAGACGCTGTCCTGCCCCTGATGGTGGGAGTTGTCATAAGCTTCGATCCGATGGGGGATGCCGATGCTCAGCAATGTGCCCAGCTTTTCAGCAGCTTTCAACGTACGTTCCTCATTGATTTCCATCAACTGCTGTTTCTCATTCAAGGCGATGCCGGCATTTTTCATGGCCAGGGCCACCAGCTCTTTCTTTTGGCCCTGCTTGGGAACCAATACCTTGCATTCCAATAAACTCTGGAGCAGTTCAGCATCTATCTGCGGCGGAATCAAAATTTCTTTTGGCATCAGGTGCTCCCCTTGATAAAAACGGCCAATAAAGGTGAGGGCTTCTTCTTCCACGGCGTCGATGGCATCAAAAATGGACACTTCCCGCTCGATGACCTTGCCTTGGCGGATGAAAAAAACCTGGATGCACGTATACCCGTTTTCCTGTGCATATCCGAAAACGTCCCGGTCGATCCCATCATTGAGGGCCATCTTTTGTTTTTCGACGGTAGCTTCGATGTGCCTTAGCAAATCACGGTATTCCTTGGCCCGCTCGAATTCCAGGCTTTCCGCCGCATCTTCCATTTTTTGCGTCAAGTCCTTTTTGACATGGTTATAGTCCCCTTTTAAGAAACGGCTTATTTTCTCGGTGTAAAAATCATACTGTTCTTGATCGACTTTAAATTCGCAGGGCCCTAAACATTGGTGGATATGATAGTATAGGCAGACTTTTGGGGGAATCTGATGGCATTTTCGCAATGGGTACAGCTTGTTCAAAAGCCTGAGGGTTTCGTTGGCAGCCGTTGCGTTGGGATAAGGCCCGAAATACTTCCCCCCATCTTTTTTAAAGCGTCGGGCAATCAAGAGCCTGGGATGCCTTTCGCTGGTAATTTTAATGTATGGATAATGCTTGTCGTCGGTAAGCATGATGTTATATTTGGGGTCATGCTTTTTGATCAGGTTAAGCTCCAGGATCAAGGATTCAAGTTCCGTCGAAGTGACAATGTATTCAAAATCGTGGATTTCACGCACCAGTCGGGCTGTTTTTCCATTATGGGAACCGGTAAAGTAGGATTTCACCCGGTTTTTCAGCCGTTTGGCTTTCCCGACATAAATAATCTGGTTGTTGTAGTCTTTCATTAAGTAGCAGCCAGGTTCCATTGGCAGCAAGGATAATTTATCTTTAATTAGTTGCCGCATCCTACACCTCCGTCCTAAACTATTATACCCTAAAGGGGCGGGCAATACCAGCCCGCCCCTTTAGGGCATCTTTTAATTCATCCGATAGCTTAAGAGCGTGTCCCTTGCATTTCCCCGTCCCACTAATACGTATTCAAAGCTGCCATTGCGAAATTCTCTGATAATTCCCTCATATTCCCTGATTTTGAAATTCCGGCGCCCATTGGGTAGCACCACGAAATCGTACAACAGCCTTAAATTCCCATCCGCATAGTGGAGCTCAAACGCCTGGACAGAAACTGTGCCTGGGTTTTCCAAGATAGTGACCGAGGCTTCCACGCCTTGCTGAAGGTTTTCCTTGAAATCCCAAAGGCGAAGGATATTATTGATTTGCCCGCCTTCAACGATGACAAAACCAGCCTCGAGCGCTTGATTGATATCCAGTGCCATCAACTCATTGGCCTGTGTATTTAAAGGGCTTGCCGTAAAAAACCAGGCACCCATAAAAATCCCTATTCCTGCAATAAAAACGACCCATTTCTTTACCATATATGTTTCCTCTTTTTCTACCATATTTACCTTTATTCTACCATTTTATTCAGTATATTGACACCTCTGGGAAAAAGTTTTCCACATTTTTGTCCACAGATTCTAAAGTTATCAACAAGATGGGGGAAATTCAACAAAATAAAACGCTTTTTCCAGGTTTCGGACCTTTAAATGTCGAAAATTGTGTTGGCGTCAAAAAAACCGCCTTGATGGGGTTTCCAACAAGGCGGGTCAAGTCATTGGTGTTACATTTTCCCTGAACGGCGAAGGTCGGCCAGCATGTGGTCGATTTTATTTCCGTATTCAATGGATTTGTCAATTTCAAAAATCAGTTCAGGCACTTTGCGGATGGAAAGGCGCTTGGCAAGCTCCGTCTTAATGAAGCCTTTTGCCCTGATGAGGGCCTTCGTTGCCGCATCACGGCGGCTTTCGCCTCCAAGTACGGAATAGTAAACCTTGCAAAATGAAAGGTCACTGGTTACTTCGGCACCTGTTACAGTAATAAAGCCAACTTTCGTATCCTTAATATCGTTCATAATGATATCGACAATATCGCGCTCGATTTGTTTGGAAATTTTTTGGACCCTAACTTGAGACATATGGACTACCTCCTGTAAGAGCGATTAGACTGGTTTGATTTCTTCCATGACGTAAGCTTCGATGATGTCGCCTTCTTTGATGTCGTTGAAGCGGTCCACTGTTACCCCACACTCGTAACCGTAGTTGACTTCTTTCACTTCATCCTTAAAGCGTTTAAGGGAACCTAGCTCGCCTTCAAAGATAACAATGCCGTCGCGGATGACACGGACACCTGAATTGCGGCCAACTGTACCTTCCGTAACGTAACATCCGGCAATGGTACCGACTTTGGATACTTTGAATGTCTGGCGGACTTCAAGCTGCCCAGTGACTTTTTCAACAAACACCGGATCAAGCATCCCTTTCATGGCTGCTTCGATTTCGTCGATGACTTTGTAAATGATGGAATGCAAACGGATATCCACGCCTTCATTGGCAGCCAACTGGCGGACTGAGGAAGCAGGGCGTACGTTAAATCCGATGATAATCGCCCCTGATGCGGCAGCAAATGTCACATCAGTTTCAGTGATGGTACCAACGGATTGGCGGATGATGTTGATCTTAACGCCTTCAACTTCGATTTTTTGCAGGGAACCGGCAAGTGCTTCTACCGAACCTTGGACATCCCCTTTAATGATCAAGTTAAGCTCTTTTAAGTCGCCTTCTTGGATTTGGGAGAAAATGTCATCCAGGGAAACGGCTTTGCTTGGCATATTGCCTAGCTCGCGTGCATTGGATAGACGCTGTTCTGCAATCTGGCGGGCTTCTTTCTCACTTGGGAAGACCATGAAGCGGTCCCCAGCCTGTGGCACGTCGTTTAATCCAGTAATTTCAATTGGCGTGGATGGTGCAGCTGCTTCAAATCGCTGGTTTAAATCATTGACCATTGCGCGCACACGCCCAAAAGTATTACCGACAACAATGGCATCCCCTACGCGAAGGGTACCATTTTGAACTAAAAGGGTGGCAACCGATCCACGGCCTTTATCAAGCTTGGCTTCAATGACCGTACCTGTTGCCAGGCGGTTGGCGTTGGCTTTGTATTCATTAAGTTCAGAAACCAAGTTGACCATTTCTAGGAGTTCATCGATTCCCTGGTTTTGCTTAGCGGAAATCTGGACATAGATCGTATCCCCGCCCCAATCTTCCGGCACTAAACCGTATTCAAGAAGTTCTTGCATGACGCGGTCAGGGTTGGCTTCCGGCTTATCCATTTTGTTGACAGCGACGATGATTGGGACTTTAGCGGCTTTCGCATGCTCGACTGCTTCCCTTGTCTGTGGCATGACACCATCATCGGCTGCGACGACTAAGATACAGATATCCGTCATATTGGCACCACGGGCACGCATGGAAGTAAAGGCGGCGTGTCCTGGCGTATCAAGGAATGAAATCAACTGGCCGTTGTGGGTTACCTGGTAAGCACCGATGTGCTGGGTAATCCCGCCTGCTTCCCCACCGGCAACCCGGGAGTTGCGGATCGTGTCAAGCAACGTTGTCTTACCGTGGTCGACGTGGCCCATGATCGTAACGACTGGTGGGCGTTTTTGGGTATCTTCTTCGTCATCTTCAAGGATGATTTTTTCAAACTCGATAGCATCCGTGAAGACTTTGTCCTTCACTTCGTACCCGGCTTCGCTGGCAACCAGCTCTACCATTTCGCGGTCAAGGGTTTGGTTGACAGTTGCCATCATGCCAAGCATCAATAGCTGCTTGATGATTTCCGCTGTGGACTTCCCTAAGATTTCGGAAAGTTCGCCAACTGTCAACGTCTCGCTGAAATAGACCACGTTTTCTTCGTCAGCCCCTTTAACCGGGACATTGGATTTACGGTCTGATTTTTCGTTCTTGACTTTTTTCTGGTTGGAGCCTTTTTTCTTGTTCTTCGTGATTTTCGGGCGGCTTACCTGCATGTAATCATCGTATTTGAACAGCTCTTCGGACTCTACCGCCGCTTCGACCGGGATTTCTGTCTTTGCAACAGCTTTTGGGGCTGCTGGCTTTGCTGCTGGCTTCGATGGCTTAGGCTGATTTGCCGCTGCCGGCTTTGCTGCACCTGCGCTGCCATTACCAGCAGCTTTCGGTTTTGGAGCATGGGCTTTCGCAGCAGGCTTTGCAGTGTTTGCCGCCTTTTTTGCTGTTGGTTTGGGAGCATTCCCTGTTTGTGGCGCGTTGTTTTTATTTTTGTCTTTTAAATTTTTATCTAACATCAATAGATCATCGACTCCTAGTACTGACATGTGACTCTTGACGTTTACGCCTTTGTCTTTTAAATATTCCAAAACTTCTTTGGTGGATAAATTGTTTTGCTTTGCATACTCATGTATTCTCATCCAGTCACCCCTAACTTCTTATTTAATTTTATTTTTCAAGGCTTTCGCCAGGTTACGGTCGGTGACGCCTATGACTTTACGGAAGCTTTTGCCAATGGCATCGCCAATTTCTTCGCTTGTTGCCCGTTGGATGCATTCCACATTATAAAATTTGCACTTGTCCGTTACCTTTTTATATGTATTTGCGGAAATGTCCTCCGCAATGATCACCAAGTAAACTTTTTGGCTTTGGACGGCTTTGACAACCATCTCTTCGCCAGTCACCAAGCCGCCGGCGCTTAATACGATCCCTAGGAAGCTAAGCCAGCCGCGGTTCATCGGCCAAGGCCCTCGGCTGCACGGATAGCCAGGTTTTCCAGTTCATCATAAATAGCCGCAGGCACCTCAGCCTCCAAATGGCGGCCCAGGGCGTTTTTCTTGCGGGCTTTGGCAACAACCTCGGGGCTAAGGTGCAAATAAACGCCACGGCCGTTTTTTCGGCCTGACTTATCCACACTGACCAAAGCGGTCTCCGGTTCGCGCACGATGCGGATCAGTTCCTGCTTTGGTTTTTTTTCCCCGGTAATGACACATTTTCTCATGGGTATTTTTCGTTCTGCCATCGTTTTGCCCTCTTAATCTTCTAGGTCTTCATCCGGCGCACTTACTGGAGCATCTAATTCGATTCCATATTTAGCTGCTTCGGATTCCGGCTTGATATCGATTTTCCAGCCAGTCAGCTGAGCAGCCAGGCGTGCATTTTGCCCGCGCTTTCCAATTGCCAAAGATAACTGGGCATCTGGTACAAGCACTGTAGTTGCCCTTGCTTCTTGGTTCACCGCAACTTTTGTCACCTGTGCCGGGCTTAATGCGTTGGCAACAAGCACTGCCGGGTCTTTAGAGTATTGGATGATATCGATTTTCTCGCCATTCAGTTCATTGACGATATTTTGGACGCGTGATCCAGATGGACCGACGCATGCCCCTACAGGATCTACGTTTTCATCTTCTGCAAAAACACAGATTTTCGTGCGGTCGCCGGCATCACGGGCAACGCCCATGATTTCAACGGTGCCGTCATAAATTTCAGGTACTTCAAGCTCGAATAAGCGCTTGATCAGGTTCGGGTCCTTACGTGAAACGTAAACAACCGGCCCTTTCGTCTTCGCTTCAATCTTGCTGATGTAAACCTTCATCCGTGAATTGGGGCGGATTTCCTCAGGGTTCAGCACTTCCCGCATCGGAAGCAACCCTTCGATTTTTCCTAGGTCGATGAAAACATGTTTCCCATCGTCCTTGACCACAAGCCCTGTCACGATTTCACCTTCGCGGTCGCGCAGCTCCTGAAGCAGGTTATCCCGTTCAGCCTGGCGGATGCGTTGCTTGACAACCTGTTTGGCGGTCTGTGTAGCAATGCGCCCGAAATCCTTTGGCGTGACTTCGAAACTGACCATATCCCCTACCTCATGGCGCGGGTTTTTTGCACGTGCTTCATCAAGGCTCAACTGTTCTTGCGGATTGTCCACTTCTTCAACGACTTCCTTTTGCTGGTACATCCGGATGGTCCCAAGGTCTTCGTTGATTTCTACATGGAAGTTGGTGGCCTGGTTGTAGTTTTTCTTGTAGGCGCTGACCAAAGCATGCTCGAACGTTTCCTTAATGACATCCTTGGAAATCCCTTTTTCTTTTTCAAGCAGGTTTAACGCTGCAAAAAACTCTTTCGTATTCATTTTTCTCAATTCCTCCTTATACCGATGCCTTGCCATGGATGCCCCCAACCTGGAAGCGGCAAAACGCCATCGGCATTCTATAAACAAATGCCCAAAAATTAAAACTTAATCGCCAAGCGGATTTTAGATGCTGCATCATAAGGGATGGACAACGTCTTTTTACGGGCCTTTTCCATCACTTCCAGCTTGATCGTATCTTCGTCAAAGCCGCGAAGGTACCCTTCGAATTCTTTTTGCCCGTCGATAGCCTTGTAGGTCTTGACATTGATGTAAGAATCGATCCGCTGCACAAGGTCGCTTTTCGTCTTTAAGGGACGCTCCGCACCTGGCGATGACACTTCCAGCATGTACTCCTCTTCGATAAAGTCGTTTTCATCCAAGAGTTCGCTTAGCTTTTCAGCCACTGCCGCACATTGGTCGATGTCGATGCCACCCGGGGTGTCCACGAAAATACGCAAAAAGAAATTCTGCCCTTCCTTGACGTATTCCACATCGACGAGTTCCACTTGCACCTCGTCGCAGACTGGTTTCACTAGGGCCTCTGTTTGTTCTAAGATTGTTGGCATAAAATCCACCTCATATCGTCCGTCTTTTCATATTAATGCAAACAAAAGAGTGGGGCGCCCCCACTCTTTCACGAAAAATTCACCTGAAGTTATTTTACCACATCTTAGCCATAACGTCCAGTTTATTTCGCTAATTGTGAAAAACGTTTCAAATCATTTGCTCCCAGCCTTATTATTGCCGAAAATTATACATTATAACGCTCCCCGCAATGGAAACATTCAAAGATTCCACAAATTCGCGCATTTCAATGAAAATATTGCCATCGGTAAGCCCCAAAAGCTCTTTTGAAACGCCAGAACCTTCATTTCCCAGGATGAATGCTAATTTGCCACTTGCTGAAACGCCGCTTAAAGGGGTGGCCTGCGCCAGGCTTGTTCCGAGGACACGGACGCCCCCTTGCTGAAGCCTTGGGATAGCCAGGGACAGGTTTTCCCTTTCCATGGGCAGCTTGAAGATGGCTCCCTGTGTGGCACGGATGGCCTTATCGTTATAAATGTCGACACAGCCGTCCCCAAGGATGATCCCATCAAAGCCAAAGGCTGCCGCACTCCTAATCAGCGTCCCGAGGTTTCCAGGGTCCTGGATAGCATCCAAAAGGAGCAACCGGTTGCAAGCCCCTATTTTGGAAAGCCCCATTTTGCACACCGCCATTACCGGCTGGGGGGATTGCGTCGAGGCAAGTTTATCAAAGAGACCGGCCTTGATTGTGTGAATAGGGCCTGCTGCTGCAAACTCCCCGTCCATGATGGCGTCTTCCCGGACGATGATTTCCGTGATGGCGCCATGGCTGATGGCTTCTTTGACCAGGTGTTCCCCTTCCACTAAAAATTCACCGGCTTTTTCCCGGTGTTTTTTTTGCTTGAGCTTCATCCAATGTTTGTATTTGGCATTTTGGTTGGATTCGATTAACATGGGCTGCCCTCCTTAAAACAGGTCGCTGACGTCACAGGCACCTTCGCTTCGTTCCAGTTCGATGATTTCGCCGGCACGGATAACCAGGGTCTCGCATTCATCGATGCAAGCTTGAACCAAACCTTCGAAATCAAATTTAGCCTCATATTCCAGGCATTTCTCCAATGAAGGGTTCGTAGCAGGATTTTCCGGGACAAAGATCGTACAGCAATCCTCATATGGGCGGATGGAAATATTATAAGTATCAATGCTTTTCGCCACGTCGATGATTTCATTCTTATCCATCGTCGCCACCGGGCGGATAATCGGCATGGAGGTCACTTCGTTGATGGCATACATGCTGGCCAAGGTCTGTGAAGCAACTTGCCCTAAGCTCTCTCCGTTTCCCAGGATAAGGGCGCCACGTTTTTTGGCAATGCCTTCGGCAATCCGGTACATCATCCGGCGCATGATGGTCATGGTGTAGCTTGCCGGAATATGGTCATAAAGGGAAGTCTGGAGTTTCGTGAATGGCACAATATGGACTTTCACTTTCCCTTCCGGCGCATAATGGGCATTTTTCTCCATTAAATCAAGCACTTTTTGCTTGGAACGGATGGATGTATAAGGCGGCGAAGCAAAATGGATGGCTTCGATTTCTACCCCGCGTTTTTGAAGCAGGTAACCCGCTACCGGGCTGTCGATCCCACCTGAAATCATCAGGAGGCCCTTGCCCCCAATACCCACTGGGAACCCGCCCAGGCCTTTGATGTGCTCTGCCATGACATAAGAGCCTTCCTGGCGCACTTCTACATAGACCGTCAGCTGCGGGTTATGGACATCCACTTTCAGGTGTTCCGTGTTAATGAGCAAATGGGCACCCACGGCACGGGAAATATCACCCGACTGTAAGGGAAATTGCTTCTGGGAACGCTTGGTTTCAACTTTAAACGTCGTCAGGCCACCGGTTTGGGAAAGTACCATTTCCAGTGCCAAATCTTTGATTTTTTCGATGTCGTTTTCCGTTTTGGCAGCCAGGCTATAAGACTGGATTCCAAAAACCTGGTTTAATTTTTGGATGACTGGGGCTGGGTCCGTCCCATTTAGCAAAATGTAGAAGCGGTCCCTTGTGATTTCATAAGTGATGCCCGAAATTTCTTTCATTTTGTGGCGGATCGTGCGGTGCAGGCGGTCCTTGAAAAATTTGCGGTTCTTTCCTTTAATTGAAAGCTCGCCGTAGCGAACTAAAATACGGTCATAGATCATAATGTCCTCCTTATAATATCACATATAAAAATGCCGGGGCGCATGTTGCCATGCCCCCCGACACTTAACTTTATTCCCTTGATTTCAATTCCGGCAATACGGTTTTCAGCGCTTCGATGAAAGCTTCGGCATCTTCAAGTGTTGTCAGGGACGAAAAGCTGACCCTGACGCTTTCAAAGGCGACTTCTTCTGAAATCCCCATGGCAAGCAATATCCGCGATGCGGCAGCTGACTTGGAAGAACAGGCCGACTTGGCCGAAATATAGACTTCGTGCTCTTCTAAAGCATGCACCAATGTTTCCCCTTTAATTGGCACAGCAGCAAAGTTGATGATGTACGGGCTTTGGATATGGCCGGTACTATTGATGACTACCCCTTCTATTTTAAGCAGTTCCGATAAGGTATAGTCAAAAATCTTGGCAATTTTTTTGTAATTCTCATTTAAGGGTTCCACAACCAGCCGGAGTGCTTTGGCAAGGGCTACCGCTCCTGGGACGTTGATGGTTCCTGACCGAAGCCCGTTCATCTGCCCGCCACCGGTTATCTCGGCTTTAAGCTGAAGGTTTTCGTTGACCAATAATAACCCACAACCTTTGATGCCATGGATTTTATGGGCTGACATGGATAACATTTGCGCCCCAAGACGATCCATATCCACATTCAGCTTCCCGACGCTTTGGACCGCATCCACATGATACCTTACCTTCGGGTATTTTTTCAGCATCTCCCCAATTTTATAAACTGGAAAAACCCGTCCGGTTTCATTGTTCACGTGCATGATGGAAACCAGCACCGTATCATCGCAGATAGCGGCCTCAATTTCATTTAGCATCCCTTCGTCGGATTGGATGATGTCGATGAAGGTAATCCGGTAGCCTTCTTCCATCAAGCCTTCCAAAACCTCATGGACGGAAGGATGCTCCACCGGCGTGGTTATGATATGGCGCCCACGCCCGCGGCAAGCCCTGCAAAATCCTTTAAGGGCCAGGTTGTTGCTTTCCGTTGCGCCCGAGGTAAAGACCACACGATGATTGCTGGCGTTCAGTAAAGTTAAAACCTGCCGTTCCGATTGCATTAATAGGCTTTCAGCCTGGGCACCGATGGTATGGAGCGAACTGGGGTTGCCCCAGAAATTTTCATTTACCTTTACAAAAGCGGCCAACACTTCTGGGTCAACAGGGGTTGTCGCACTGTTATCTAAATAAATCATTGCCATTTCTCCTTCCGACGCATCATCTGATAAGACTATCCCAAAATTACCGGCCGCCCCTCGACTCCTGTCGAAATAAGGAAATTATACCACATATTTGGGACAAACTCAACTCATTGAAAGAGGGCATTCTCCCCCTATAATATAAGATATGACAGGGCTGGCCAAAAAAACACCTTATTTTTGGGAAGTGCCTGCTGTTTTTCCCCCTTGCTTGGAATGGGCAGCATCAGCACAAAAGGGCTTCGGGGGTTTTCCGAAGCCCTTTGCCTATCCAGATTAAAGTAAATGGCAGCCTAGTTCTTGCTTGAACTGATAGTAGTTCACGTCGAAGCGGGAGCCTTCTACGATGCCAAGGATTTTTTTCATGGTTTCAATGACATTCTTGTACCGCCCGTTGCGGAACTGGTCTTCGGCTATGGTCAGGTCAACTAAGTACATCCCTTCGCGGGAAACGTAGCGCTGCCCATAGACAATGAGTTTTTCAGCTAACTTGGACTGTTGGATTTCCATTTCCAAATAAGCACTGGCTTCATCCACCATTTTTTGGGTAATGGTCAATTGGCCGTCGATGTCTTGCAGGTTGATGGGGGTGCGCCCGATGGTTTCAAATAAGGATTGCAGGGCACGGGAGGCCCGTGCCACTGCTTCCTCTAAGTCCTCATTGACCTGAGGCACATTAAGTTCCTTATACTGGCCCCGCAACTTGTTTAAGTGCTTCAATAGCCCCAAGGCGCGGTAACGGCATTTTTTCTCGCCCGCATATAACTCCTCAATCTTCCCTGCATAAGACCCTAATCCGGTTTTAGCATGCTCCACCAATAGCATGATCCGGTTCATTTCTTGATATAAGGTTGAGTTGGGTGTCTGCTTGCCTTCCACTTTCGCCAATAAGAACAAGCGCTCATTTTGGCAAATTTTAATATCGCCCAAGAAATTCAGGAACGCCTCTTCTTCATCCGCCGAAAGGGCTGCATTTTCCTTGATATTCTCATAACGATGGGCCAATTTCTCCCCTTCCACCAACAAAAAGTCGATCGCTTGCTTGAGGGTTCCCAGGTCGTTAGTGATGCTTTCTTGGAAGTTGACCTCCCGTTTGATGTAATCAAGCATCTGCTTGGCAGTGTCCTCGACATGCATCAAAAGCTCCTCGATTTTTTTGAAATCGAAATGACGGAGCCAGCCTGGAATCTGGTTCAAGTCCTCACGGTACGCCTTGACGGCCTCTTCAATCTGCAAGTGGCTCAGGTAAACCCCCTGGCTGGCCATGTGGTTGTAACTGGCCAATACATCTTTAAGCAACGGCCGCACAGTGCTGTCCAAAGTAGACTGGTAAAGTGGCAAGCGTTCAAACAGGGTCGAAATCACATCCAGCGCCTGGCCAATTTCAACAATGGCCTCATCCGCGAAGTCGTAATTGCACTCCTCCATGTAGTCATTGAATTTGAAGAAGCGGGTTTCTATCTCTTTAAACAAATCCTTGATGGATTCCTCCACCTGATCATAAGCCTCACCATTGTCCTCGTACTTTTCCTTTAAGCCTTCGAACTTCTTCTTAAGCCCTAAAATGTTGGAGCGGCTCCGTTCTTCCGATTTTTTCAATGACTGGATTTCATCCATCAAGGTATCGATTTCCAGGCTCAACGTATCGATATCGACTTTAGCACTGTCCACCAGATCCTCCACTTCGTCAAATTGCCGGTTGGAAGCACACTCCTCCGCATAAATCAAATTTTCCGTGACGGTGACAAATTGCTCCTCAAGGGCTTTCCACCGTTTCTCCCAGCTATTCACCAACGTGATGATGTGACTGCTTTTTTTAGTGGAACGAAGCTTCGCCAGTTCAAAAGGTACCGGCACGTTGAAAAGGTCCGTACTCAGTTCTTCCACCTCATCGATCCTTTGATAGTATTTCTTCTTCTTGATGGTCGTCAGCACCAAATAGCACAGCAGGACGGCCAGCACCATTGAAATGCCCGACAGCAAAATCACGCGATAATCCATTTTTTTCTCCCCCTATTTCATCATCAGTGCATCCTTGGCACCCTATTTTTCCATTTTACCACAAAAACTTATTATTTTCATCTGTTTTCCCGAGTTTTACACCCGGCTCCGAAAAAACTCTGTCGAAAAACATCTGATATCAAGGGTTTTAGGGGTTGAAACCCGTTTCATTATTTGATATAA
>WRGF01000178.1 GCA_009787345.1 Turicibacter sp. | reverse complement strand
ACATGGTACCCGCCGTAATCATCCCGGCGGTGATGGCACCTGCGGCAATGTGGTTGGCAGTAATGGCATTGGCTGCGATATGCGTAGCCGCCACCGCCCCACCGGCAATCTTGACCCCTGTAACCGAGCCATTGGCAATCTGGTTGGCTGTCACCGCATTGTTGGCCAGGTTGACCGTGGTAATCGTCCCGGCCACCAACATCCCCGAGGTGATCGTCCCCGCCATGATGCGGTCGCCGTTGAGCGTCCCCACCTCGATGTGCCGGGTCAGGATGGCGTTTGAGGCGATATGGTTCGCCGCAATGGCATTGGCGGCAACATGGTTCGCCGTCACCGCCCCACCGGCAATCTTGACACCGGTAACCGAGCCATCCGCCAGGTTCCCGCCAAATACCGTAAACGTCCCCCGGACAATGGTGTCCCCGTCAAGGACAATAGCATCCGACCGGATCACCGTCCGACCGTCAGACACTTGGAAGAACGTGCTCCCGGCCTCGCCGTTGACGCGCATGTCCACAATGTCCCGGGTGGCCAGCAAGGAACTCAAAGGGCTTCCGTCTTCATCCCGGACAAATGCTCCCCAGGCTCCGGCCATTTGAACGACCTCTGACTGGAGACCGCTCGTTTCACTTCGGACGATGGTGGAAATCCGGGCCTCGTCGCTCGCCAACATCAATGCATCATGGGCCAACCACCAGGCAGAATCTGCCTCCTCGATGGCGGCCCCCGCCCGCAGGTAAGCTTGATAAACACTTTCCTCCAATCCCCTTAGGGAGGATTCCAACTCATCCAGTGCCACCGTGTTGGCCGTCTGCCCCGACACCTCCGGCGACCAGGCAGAGGCAAGCCCCGCATTATTGACCGCCCGCACCCTGTAGTACCAGGTCTGGTTTTCACGGGGTCCTCCCGTTGCCGTTGCCGGGGCATTGAAGGTCATAATGGGATTTCCAGGGATACCCAACCCGGGCGGATTGATGGGGCCGGGAATGCCCATCCCAGGCGGCGGGATCGGCGCAGGGTTCCCAACCGTCGGCGGAGGTGCCGCCCCGGGGCTTCCAACCGGTGTTGCCGAGGCATGGGTGAACATGTTCACCGGCCCCCGGTAGATCAGGCTGAAAGGCCCCGGCAGGAAGCCCTGCACCTGGGAAGCGTGGAGCTCGAACTGCACCCCAAGTCGCTGGGAATCCCACCCCAAGAGGATGGAGGCAAAGAGGCCAGTGGCTTGGAAGTTCGTTATAGGGGCTACCGGGGCGATGATGTTGGTGCCGTCAGACGGCAAAGCTGGCCTGTCCCTAATGGCGGCCACTTCCCGCTGCACATTGCGAAGCTCCGGGTTGTCGTACAAGTCCCGGAAATTCCCAAGCTCGATCACCGCCCGGGTGCCGTCCGCCAGGTCGTACTCGTAAGAATAAACCCGGCTCTCAACGGCGATGGTCTCTCCGAAGGTCTCATGGTCCACCAACCGCACCATGTCCCCGATGGACAGGCGCCGGTGGCTGAAATCCTCCCCCTCCAAAAGGGACAGGTCAACCACCGTCAACTGCACGTGGTAATGGGGATGGGAGTTAGATTGAAGGTGCTCCCAGGTCCTTAGCATCAGTTCCCGCCCGTCCTGGATCGTCCCATCGCTAAACATCCCTTCCCGGTGCTGGCGCTGGCCGTTGACGACAAGCCCAAACTTCTGGCGGGCCTGCTCATCCTCCACGAACAACTGGCCTAACGGCTTGGAAAACCCATCGCCCGGGAGCGCCTGCACATCTTCGAACATGATCAGTCGGGTGTTGCCCCCAGTGGGCACGCCATTTTCGTCGTAAATAGAAAGCGATGCCCCCTGGCCGTACATGCGGGTGCGGATGTGGTCGGTAGTGACAGAAAACTCCATCCCCTCCACGTCATGGCCCACCTCAAGGACAAGCCCCGTGTCGGTGCCGATGCGCACCAGGTCGATGAAACGCCCAACGATACGGCCATTAGAAACCTCAACCCTCGGGCGGATTTCTGCTCCCCACCGCTCCACTAGTTTTGAAAGGGCGGATAGGGAGGACTCCCGGTAGTAGTTGGTGCTGTTAAGCCCCAGATCCATCACCTGCCCCAACTGCCAACGGGACTGGCCTTCCAGGGCAACCTCCGCCGCCTGGCGCAGGGTCACGTTTTGGGGACGCCGGTCCATGATGTAGTTTTGCGCCAGGTCGTGCATGGCGTCCTGGCAGTAGTATTGGGTGTCCACCCCAGTATGGCCTACATTCCTTACCCGCTCGGTGATCTCGAACAGGCGGAACATGCCATCCTTATCGGAGAAAGCCACCTGATGGCCAGCAGGGACATCTACTTTCGCTTCCGTTAGAAATTCAAAGGTGGACATATCCGACAGGATTTGCTTGTACCGGGCTTCCCAAAACGGGGGAGCCCCCTGTGATACGTTGGAAAGCACCTGCACCAACCGGTCATGGTTGTCAAAAATAAAAAGATCAGCCATCTAATACCACCTTTCAAAAAAATCCGTCATAAAGCCATGGTTCGCCTGAAGATTATTGATCCCAGGCGCAAGCTCAATCCACTGGCTCATAAAATCAAAAGCGTGCATCTGCGCCCGCCCGTTGATGGAAATCCGCCGTTTGGCACTATCTATTTCAAGCACATCGCCCGCCGCAAAATTCCAGAGGACCCGCTGGGTGCGCCCCGTTGTGGCATTGGTGATGACGAATTCATTCCGGGAGGCTGTAAACTGCACCAAAAAGTTGGGATGACATGGGGCTGAGCCGCGGTTTTGGATAGCGGTGGCGTTGGTCACCACTGGATCTACCGCATATTTGTAGGGGTCGTGGCAGATGAAAGAGATGCTCCCCTCAGCCACCCCGTTCCCGGGCGCCACCGTGAAGCGTTCATCCACCTTTGCAAAAAACTGGCGCTCGGGCTCCAAGTCAAAAATCAGTGGTTTTGCAGTCAGGGCCAATAGATGGCTTGAAATTCGCTCCATGATTTCGTTGAAATCTTTTCGATCCCTGAATTTAAAGGCGACCGGGACTGAAATCATCCGGGACATATGCCGCCTGGACGAAACCAGTGCCCCATTGCGGTTGGGGATGATGTTGTGTTCCAATCGGACGGTGGCCCATGCCGGGATAGAAAAGCCTTTCAGTATCATCAATTCATCAAAACGCCGGCCATTATATGTAAAAGTCGCCATCAAGCATTCACCATCCTTCCGTTGGTCGCCCTTCGCCTTTGTTCGTGTTGGATTCTAGTAATCTCAGGGGCGATTTCATGGGAAATCTCCCGGCCGTTGACATGGAAATGATTATGGATGACCGGCTGATTCCCTTGAACCATTTCGCTGACGGCCTGCAAAAGCGAATGGTCGCGACTGCCGCCCCCTGTAACAGATGCAGCGCCCATGGCAAGCTCTGCCCTGACAGTCGGCAATGCAGTGGCGAAGCCCATTGCCTGCTCCATTTCCGAAGCTAATCGGTTGGAAAGGTTGCGGATAGTAGCTAACAATTTATTCTCGCCCGCCAACAGCCCGTTGTTGATGCCTGTCATGATGGAGCCCCCAATACCAGGCGCGTCTGCACCCTGCATAAAAGCCCACATGGCCGCCCTGCCCGCCATTTTCATGACAACGCTCCGAGTGGCCGATGCCCTGAAAGCCCGGAACAAATCATGAGCTATATGGTAGCCGTAGTTCCACCTGTTCCCGCCGTCGCGCTCTTGGTAAAATCCTTGCTTGAAAGCCGAAAGCGCAGTTTGTCCCGCACTTTCCATCACGGGAAGGACTCTGGCGATTCCTTGCGCGAATTGATGAATAAAGTGCATCCCCATCTGGCCAATTGTTCCCGAAGCCTCTGCAATGGTGCCCCTAAGCTCCGAAAGGCTATCTGCCATCCCCAAGTTAAACCCGTCCCCGGTGTGCTCACCGATGGTATAGGTGGCACGGGAAGGCGAATTGATTTGAAGCGCCCGCCTCAGGGTCTGGGTAACGGAGTTGGCAATATTAGCCGCTGTGTTCATAACTGCATGACGGGTGTTGTTTAGGCCATTGGCAAGGCCTGTCATGACATTGCCCCCGATGGTTCGCATATCCCCGCCCAGGGAATTAAAAGCCCCAGTGATGGAATTCGCTGCGTTTCTTGCGGTATTGGTTACGGTATTGGCACCATTTCGCATGGCCGTGTTGAACCTTCCCATGGAGTCGCTACCAATTCCCGCCAATTGATTCACGGTTGAGCGGATTCCTTGGTTCATCTGGTTAAACACCCGGCCCATTTCCTGCGACCCTTGCCGGGCCGCCTTGATCATAGACTGCGCCATGTTGCGGGTAGAGCGTTCCACCGCTTGGGTGCTGTCATCCAAGCCTCCAGTCAAGCCGTCACCGGAACGCTGTCCGGCGTCAAACATCTCCCTAGACGGGGAATTGATGCCCAGGAAGTTCCGCACCCCGCTTAGGAGGGTGCTTCCCATTTCCCGTGCGGCACTCCCGATAGACCCTAGACGGTCGCGGATTCCCTGGGTCAAACCAGAGACAATATCCCCGGCAATATCACCCATACGGGAAATCCGCTCCCTGATGCCGTCCACTACGCTGTTGAGCATGTCCCGCCCCCCAGCGATAATCCGGGGGAGGTTATCCCTAAGCCCCGTCACCAAGCGAACAATCAAGTCAATAGCCAAACGGCCCAGTTGCCCGATTAGCTGCATCACCCCAGAAACCAGAGCTCGAAGGATTTGCCCACCTGCACTGATAATCTGGGGCAAGGCCCCAACGAGGGCCCCTACCAAGGAAACAATCAACCGGATCCCCGCAGCAATCAACTGCGGAAGGACTTGGATAATCCCCGAAATCAGAGATTCGAGCAACCGAATCCCGGCATCGATCAGCTGCGGAAGCATACCGATAATGGCAGCTAATAAATCCTGTACCAATCGAATCCCAGTCTCAATCAGCTGAGGGAGCATGTCTATCAAGCCCTGGATCAGACTCATCAGCAACTGGATGCCGGCTTCAAGCAGCTGGGGCAGCATGCCAATGATGGCATCCAATAGTTGCATAACCAACTGGATCCCCGTTTCGATCAGCACAGGGAGGATGCTTAAAATACCGTCAATCAATGCCATCAGCAACTGGATGCCGGCCTCTATAAGTTGCGGCAACATATTGATGATGGCATCCAGCAAGCGGATAATCAAATCGATGCCGGCTTCAATTAAAACCGGTATTGTATTGACGAGGCCTTCGATCAAGCTTGTAAGCAATGAAACGCCAGTGTCGAGGATGACCGGCAACATGCCGAGCACCGCATCTACTAACTGCAAAACTAAGCTGATCCCTGTTTCAATCAAGACCGGAAGGACATTCAAAATCCCATCAATAAGTGAAGTTAGCAGGCTCACCCCTGTGTCAATGAGCATCGGAAGCAACGACAAGAAAGCATCCACTAAAGAAAGCAGGAGGCTTACGCCGGTTTCCAAAAGGCTAGGAACCGTCTGGGCAATCCCTTCAATCAGGCTAACAAGGACGCTGACACCTGACTCCAAAAAACCGGGAAGCGCCGCCGCAATCTGATCGATAAAGCCGATGAGCATATCCCCTACCAATTCAACCAATTCGGGGACCGTCTTGCCCATCCCTTCAGCAACCTTCGTTAAAATCGCAACGCCCTTCAGTAAAAGCGCAGGCAAACCGCCTACCAATAACCCGATAAGCATAGGAATCAGCCGGGTAAACAGGCTTTTCAGTTCGCTAGGGTCGCCACTCGTGAAAAAACGCTGGATCCCTGCTATCATCTTTTGAATGTCATCCAGGAACCTGCCAACAAAGACGCCGACAGCCCCTACGACAGTTCCGACTGTGTTCTGGATAAATTCCCACGAGGTAGCCACAGCACTGCGAAGGGAACTGTTTTCTCCCCCTAGCCGGGAAAACCACTCCATCAGGGAGGAAAAAACGTTGCTGATGGCGGATACCGCCGCCCCGATAACATTCTGGATAGTTGGCCAAACGTTATGGACAAAATTCCTGAACCCTTCGTTGTTGCGGTAAAGCTGCATCATCATGACGACCAGCGCCGAAATGGCGGCGACGATCAGCCCGATTTTGTTGGCAGCCATCCCTTGTTGAGGGCCGCTTTCGCTTTGGTCAGGCCAGTTGTCGCCACAATCTGTGCGAATTCCGCCTTTGTCCCTGCAATGGTGTAAGCAGTCATGAGAGACTTTACTATTTTAGTAGCCATCAAAGCCTTTTTGAAGGCCGTAAAAGCCGCCGTCACTTTGTTTACCACCAACAAGCCGCCAATCGCCGCAGCCACTGGCCCAAAAGGCGTATCAAGCATGATGTCCCGAAGGAATTGGAACATCCCCCCGGCTTCGTCCACCCGGGTCACCAGCCACATAAGGGCATTGGCCAGACTGTTGACCGCATCGATTTTAAGATTAAGTAAGTAAGCGCCTGGAATAGCTAATAGCCGCCGCCACGCATACCTGAGGTTTTGCACGCTGTCGTAAAGGTTGCGGCTGTTTTCCGCTGCAAATCCCAAGACCCCGGCATTTTCAAAGAAATATTCGGCAAACTGCATCCGGATAAGTTTTCGCTGCTCATTTCCAAGTTCATTGAAATTAACCCCCAGGTTCGTAGCAGCCCACGCCGCAATATCCGCCTGGTGGGCCGTCAGCCCCAATTCAAAACCTGCTGCCGTACTCCCTTTGATCCAGTTTGCCATGCGCCGGTTGGCATCCTCCACTGACAAGCCTTTGAAAGCGGCGGCATCAGCGGCCATCATCGTCTGCTTGGTCACCAGATCCATCGCCTCGTCAGCAGACCGTCCCATCCCCATCCATGCCATGGACATATTGGTGAAAGTCGGCTTCAGCCGCCCCGGCAGTTTGCCGATGTCAGCCGCCAACGTATTCATCCGGTCACGTGCATGATCCGCATTGTCCCGAAACACATTATTAAAGGAGAGGGAATTCGACTGGAATTCGTCGGCCGCCCGGATCATGGAGTTCATGACTTTGGAGGAAACGATCCCGGCAATAGCGCCTTTGGCCACCTTCGCCATGGTAGAGAACGCCTTCCCAAACTTTCCCGCACTGCTTTGGGCATTGCCCGTCACTTTGTTGATTTCTTTGTTGGCAGCTGAGCCATCCACCGCAATTTTTCCAAGCAGCCTAAACAATTCCATCGAATTCACCTCCCCATCCCAGTATTTGGTTGGCTATTTCAAGCCCTTGCAATGCCTCTAGCTCTGCATTTTGCTTTTTCACCTCGGCTGGCTGTGCCGCTTGCAGGACTTTTTTCCTAAACTCGGCATAACCTTCTTCGCGAAATGCCAGGTGGTTCCACATGTACCATATTTTTTCCTCCTGCATTTCCTCGAACATAACGACGAGGAAATCCAGGAAATCTGAAACGGACATGGAAGCAAGCAAAAAAGACACGTCGTTATAGCGCTTGAATAGCAAATCCCTTAGTTTATTGGCGCCGCCTATTTGATCAATTGCTTGAGCTGTGGCAAAAAAGTTTTGAGTTCCTCTTTTTGAAAGAAGGACACAATAAGGGCCATGTACTCCGCCGGTGGCAGGGTTTCGATGGTTTTTTTGTCGGTGCCGGTAAGGGAAGCCAAAAATTCGTTAACCTCTTTCTCCGCCTTGCCGATTTCACCCATGACCGTTTCAGCCATGTCCGCAAAGAGCTCCACGCCGATGGATTCAAACATCTCCTCGCTCATCCGGCCGTCACGTTTTTTGCCCATTTCATCTTTGAACAGTTCCTTAAGGGCTTTCAAAGCCCCTGTTTTTTTCACAATGGGAAAGATTTTGAAAATATCCGTCCCTTTTAGTTCCCGCATTTTAATTTCCATTTGGTGTTGCCCCTTTCAGTGCATTGACTTGGATTTGTGCCGCTGCCGCCGTAATATTAAGCGTTGGGTAAAGGATGGTTACCGGCAAAGCCTGGTTTTCCACGTTTTCCGCATCGACACGGCCTTCAAACACCATTTCCACCGTCCCTTTTTCGCCGTCCGTATTTTCAAGCTCCAACCCGCTAGTACAGATGGCGTTATGGAGGATAACGATGATCGGGCGGTCAGAACCGGCAACCGAGCCCACGTAGGCGATGTTTTGCAAGTAGTCGCTATCCTCAATCTGACCTTTCGGTTCAATGACCGTGTACCCCGTAGGATAATTGGTCCCATTTGAGGCAAAACTGCGGCCACGGATGGCAGTGCGGATATTTTCCGCGGTCAGCTCAATCACGTTGCAAGTAAGCGATGCTTCACTTTCGGTGATGATGTCCAAACCTCGGGCACCTCCGAATACGCCATCCACCTCAATCTGCTCGATTTCTTGTGTCAAGGTGAGGGAATTCCCGCCAGAGGTTGCCCCTAAGCGCTCCCCGCGCCACTGTCCGCCGCTCCAAACCAAATTCTTGATAACAGCCCCGGCATTTAAGACAAACGACCTGGGCGTATTCCTTGTATAGCCCGTCTTGGGCAAAGTAGTAAAAGCTTCTGACATATCAAACCCTCCAATCGATTTTTACGATAAATTGCATGTTCCGGCGGTGCAGGGTTTCCGACAGCACGGGAATCGTGTTCTGCCTGGAAAAACTCACCCGCAAAAAACAGCTTTCTGTAAATATTTCCCGAAAATGAAGGGCCTGCCTAAGTTTCTGGCAAGCCTCCTCCACCCTCAGTGCGCTTTGGTTGTCGAAAACGTCCACATCCATCACAAACTCGGAAGCGTGCCGCCCAACGCCTTCCCCGTTGTAGGAGAAAGTCGCATAGGGGTATTGCACTTCCCGTTGGCGGTTGGCCAAAAAATAAGATTCCGGCACAGCTTCCCGCATCAGTTTGATAAATTCCTCCAAAAAATCCATTAACCCATCGCCTCCTTGTACAGGTCAGCCAGCAATTTCTGGATCCGTTTTGCGTTGTTCCTGAAGGCCGGGCGAAGGAAAGGCTGGGGTTTCATCCCAAATGTAAAGATAAAGCCAGAACCGTCAGGGGCGGGATAAGCCCATCCCCCTTGGCGGCCATTGCCGTTTTCCGCAAACTCCCCGGTCCCAAACTCCACATAGACAGCGTATTCCACCGGCGTGCCCACATAAGCCTCCATTTCAGCCTTGTTGATGCGATAGTCGATAGAATCCCGCAGGCGGCCGTTATCGACGGCCACAATGGCCACCGCATGGCTTTCCACGATGATGGCGGCCATCTCCAACCACTTCAGGTTCACCGATTCCATGGTGGCGATGACTTCCTTAGAATTATCGATAAACTCGATTTTTTTGCGGGCCATGCTACTCCACCCCTTTCACAAACACCTCAAGGTGGCTGCCTAGCCCCATGGGATTGTCCACATAAGTGATTTCATAGGCGGTGCCATCATGGATCAGGCGGTCCCGGTTGGTGATGGGCTTACCGGAATCGAAGATAATGGCCACATGGGTCGCCTTGGCCAAGAAATTCTTATCGTCCGTGGCTTCCTTGCCGCTTAACAAGTCCATGTAACCCTTCGCCCGGCATTTTTCCGTCCATTCAAAGATAGGGTCCCCTAAGCGGTCTTCGCCGGCTTTTTCAAATTCCTGGATGATGAATTCCTTCACGGTTACCACCTCAGCTTCCTGTAGGGATCCAAAAACTGCATCAATTCCTTGGGATAGCCGCCCTCGGAATCGCCTCCCACGTTGTAGGACACCGTCCAGCGGCTGATTTTTTCACTGGCAATCCCGACCTTATCCGCCATCTTGGCATCGTAGCGCAAAAGCTCCCGCACCCCGCGGACGATATCGGCAGGGTATTCCACCAGGTATACCCTGGGGCTTTGGCTACCCCCTTGGGCTGTTTCGGCTTTAAACCTGCCCCCAATGGAAATGTCACGCCCTTGGACCCCCATGACCTCATAAAGCCCATCATTGAAGCGGCTTCCATGAATTCCTACCGTATCGCCAACCTCAATGCCTTCGGCCAGGCTCACAAGGTGAATCTGGTTGTTTTCCAATTTTCCAACGAGGCCTTGGGCATATGGATTGAAAAAATTATTTTGTGTCAACCCGCGGATCATCTGTTCCAAGCCGTCCAAATCATCCTGAGTTGCTTTCGGATTGATTCCCAACGCTTCTTCCAAAGGGATAATCATACAACCACCCCTATTTCGCCGGCGTTTTTTTCAAGGCGGCGATTTCCTTGCGCAGGTTCGCTTTTTCAAGCTCATGCTTTTCCACCAGCCCACGAAGCCCCTTGACCTCATCCTCAAGGCGCAGGTAGCCCTCCTTGAACACTTCCAGGTCATCGACGGCCTTGCGGTATTCCGCCACCGTGTAGGACTTCCCGCCGGTAGCGCGCTCCACTACTTGGTATTCGCCCCCGGCAAGTTCCACCACATCATAACCCTTTTGCAGGTACTCGGCCTTCTGGTCCTCAAGCACATTCAAGAGGCGGTTTTCTTTTAGCATCGTTACCATAGCGCTGCCCCCCTTACGATCCAGCCGGGCCGACGACCATCGCAAGGCCTTCGTGGCGGCTTTCGAATAAAATTACATCGTTGTAAACTTGCTCATAGTACAGCCAGTTCCCCGCGGTCTTGGCGGACGGTTCATCCAATGCCACAAAAGAGTATTTCTCTGGGGCGCACATACAAGGGATATGGATCAGGATAAAATGGATTTGGCGGGAACCTGCTACCGGCCTAGCGCCATTTGAA
This sequence comes from Turicibacter sp., assembly GCA_009787345.1. GTDB lineage: Bacteria > Bacillota_I > Bacilli_A > MOL361 > Turicibacteraceae > WRGF01. The sequence continues at coordinate 10,088 of WRGF01000178.1, read as the reverse complement.
AAGTCATACATGGTGCGCATGCGGTCGGATGGGATGGCCGTATTGATGACCACATCGTCCAAACGGTTGATGATACGGTTGATTTCCCCGGTATTGCCCTGCACCGGAAGGGTACGCCCAAATTGCTGAAGGTTCTTGATGAGGGTCCTTACCGGCGGCGTGCAGAAAATCTCTCGCCCCTGTGCCGGGATGCCCTTCTCGTCCATCTCCGTCATCAGCTCATCAAACAATGGCAGGAAGTTTTCGGCGGTCAGCGTTTCCGTATGGATGCCTGCGCCGCCCCCTAGCGCCTGCTTGCGGGCAAACAGGGAGGACATCATGAACTTGTCGCGCTCAGGGGCCTTTTGCTGGTCATTGAATGAGCGGGTAATGTTGGCAATCGTAGTCGTCCAGTTCGTCTCGTCAATGTCAGACGGGTCGACCAACGTATCCCAGTAACGCTCATTTTCCAGCGTGTAGGTTTCCCATGTATTCTCATAGTTCACCTCTGCCGTCGTGATCGTGCGGCGCTGGCGGTCTTTCATCCCCTCAAGGATATTTAATACCGGCAAGCGGACTTGAGAGTGTCCCTGCCAGCGGATAATGGAGTTGGAAGGCGAGTTCCATAAGCGCTGGGTGTAAACCAGGCCATTGTGTTCATAGCGCGTCTGCAGCGCCCGTTGGTAATCTGTTGCAAAATTCGGTGTTGGCATTGTTTTTCAGCTCCTATTCTTTATTTGCTGATGCTAAGGTCAGCAGTGAAGGCATTCATGAAATCCTGGCTTTGGTTCGGATTGGCGGGCTTGCCTTCATCGAGCTTGCCTGAAATCGGCTGGAACCCGTCATCCGGTTTGCCCTCTTCGCTTTTGCCGCCATCCGGTGCTTTTTCCGTGAAGTATTTGGGAAACTTGTCTTTTAGGTCCCCCACGTGGTTTTCGAGGAAAAGGACCTTGCCATCCTCCCCGGCCTCAAGTTCGCCCAGCTTGTACATCATGTAATCCACGTCGGTCACGCCCGCACTTTCAAGGGCAGCCCTGATTTGGGCCTCCTTGCCTGCTTTCGCTTCCTTGGCTTCGTACTCCTGAATTTTCTTTTGAAGCTCCTCCACGTTGCCGGCACTGGCTTTCAGCTCTTTGATTTCATCCAGCTTGTCGTTGAATGTCTTCTTAGGCACCACATGGCGGGCGGATGTGGATGTGATTTCAGCCGTCGCCGCTTCCATATCCAATACCCCGTCCTCGCCCACATGGCGCTCCAAAATCGCTTTGATCCATTCCATAACCCATTCCTCCAATTTCTTTTTTATCGGGTCAGTTCCCGTCGAATTCCCATTTATACCCCGGGTCGGGTAAAACGGCAGTTTTTTGCCATACCGGGCAAAGGCCATAAGAAAAGCACCCGCATATGCAAGGTGCTTTAATATAAAAATTCTTGTGTCGCTTCCCATTTCGCTTTAGCTTCATTAAAACTCATGGTATTCATTCCATTTGAATCGTCCCTAAATTTTTCTTGGTAAGCGTCGTCTTGCCACCCGCAGGTTTCGCAGACATCGCCGCCAAGATTATCAATTTCACCAACTCCACAAATTACACACTTCACACTAAGGCCTCCTCGCTTGCTGATCTACCCAATATTCCTCACGGTCGTGCTCTCTAATAAAGTACGTGCGAAGATAACGATGGGCGATAGCGAATTCTCCTGTGTCGAAATTCATTCGGTAATAGCTCCCGCTGGGGTTTGTGTACTCTGGCGCTCTTTCTGTAACGGGAGAATTCAGGAATTCTCCCGCCTGTCGAACGTACTCCTCTTTCGTTAAAACCCCAAAGCCTGCCCTTTCAAATTCTCGGACGTGCTTATTGAAATGATAGTCAAGATGCGTTGCGCCATCGTTTCTGATTCCGGGGTTGAAAACGTGGTTACTATAATCAACTTCTGATGTAAAGCCGCCCGTAGGAGGGTGATTCGTAGAAAAGTGCTGCAAATCCATCCCTACTCCATCATTATAGCCGTTTCCGGCACCGTTTAGACTCGAATCCTGCGGATTGCCTGACTTATTCGCCACCCACTCCCGGTAATTCGCATAAGGGATGATTTCCCCGGTCTCATTGTCCCGGCGGTGGAGCGGCTCATAACCCTCGATAAAGGAGGTAGCACGGCAGCGGCAGTTGATGTCCATGTGGGCAATCCCGAACATGCCGGGCTGCAGGGCGGTCATCCCGTCAATCTCGAAATGCTCCCTCACCCCGACCGTCTGGCCGTCCAGTTCCTGATGCGGGTCCCTCGTCCGTTGGTCAAGGGTAGCAATCCACATTTTTCGTAGGTGGATCCCCCGGTTGCTTGCTTCCTCTTGGGAGCGTTGCCTCGCCATAGAAGCGACCCGGTGCCCCTCCGTCCTGGCAATGGTCATGGAGCGGCGGTAACTCATGGCGGCCACTTCCGCAATGTCCCTTGCCATCCGTTGGTAGCCCCAGCCTTGCGAGAATCCCCGCAAAAGCAACTCATGGAGCCGGTTGCGAAGTTCAGGGATGACCCCGTCCGCCAAGCGCTCCGACAGCCTCACGTTGCCGATGGGCATGTTGATAATGGTGTCGATGACCTCGGTAGGCAAAAGCGTAAAGTCCACCACTAGCCCGCTCACCTGCTCAAATTCATAAAAGAGTTCATTGTAAGCGAGTTGCGAGACCCCATGCAAGTGCCCGAACATCCGCCGTTGCTGCTCCCCGCCTACGTTGGCGACATGGGCATTGACCTGTTCCATCAGCGACTGGAGCCTTTGGGTGCTCAGTTGCTCGCTGAAGCTCATATTTTCCATGCCTGCCAGGCGGATCATGACCTCCTGCTGGATTTCCCAGGCCATCAGTCGGTACAACCGGTGGATTCCGGCAGCCAGGCGCTCAAAGTCGCCCGCTATCAGCCGTTCCATTTCCGTCCGGTAGGCATCGGCCAGCCTTTGTTGTCCGGGCGAAAGCCTACGCATTCAGGGCACCCATATCAAATCCGCTGTAATCCTGGCCGGCCAAAGCTTCCTGAACCTCTTCGAGGGAAATGTCCCACGCCTCGCAAAGCAGCCTGAGGGCTTCATCGTCACCAATCCTTGGGGCAGAAGCCAAAATATTGCCAATGAGCAGCTTGCGCGTCTCCTCTTCCTTGAAAATCTTGGCCGTTTCATCGTTTTCGTTGATGACCGTGGAGCGCACGATATGGATTTCCACATCAGAAAGCTGATAATTGGAGGAATGCCTGCTGTTGATGTCTTCTAAAATCAGCGCCAGCAGGTCTTTAAGCAATTTCCTCAAGCGGATTTCGGCCTTGTTGGCTTTTAAGTCCAAAAGGGAATACCTCGACTTGATGACCACGTTGGTGATGTTGCCGTCGCCCAGTGCCGTCGAATCAAACCCCATGCCAAACTTGTAAATAGCTTCCTTGTCCAGCTCAAGCTTCACCTTGCGGGCCTCGTAGGGGATATTGACTTCCTTCACGTCCACCCCGCCGTCCTGCCCCGTTTGGATGGTCACCCGGGATTTAATGCTTTTCGTCAGGTTGTCCAAGTCCGTGCCATTATAGCCGCGCACCACATAAATGGCTTCCTGAAAATTCTCCAAATTGTTGGACAGTGAGCAGGCCATGATGTCGTAATCGTCTATGAGCGCCTTCACCGGCTCCAGGTCGGTTTTGCAGGCATTATTGTTGCGAAGCTCAAAGAATGGCAGGAAGCCCCAACCCTTGCCCTTCAGCTCGCCGGTTTTCGGGTGGCGGATGACCTGGTGGGGCCTTGGGTTCAGTGCGGGGCGTTCATCAAAGACAAAATCGCCGTTATCGTCGGTCACCAAATACCAGACCCGCTCCTCGTCCCACACTTCGGCACGGGTAACGGTGATGGGCTGGCCTGCTTTCGTCACTTCCGAGTCATAGTAGCGGATATACATGGCGATTTCATTGTTTCCGTCGTAGATGGGGATCAATTTCAGGGCATCGGCCACCTGAAAAGTCAGCCTCCCCTCGCTGTTTCGGTAGGCGAAGGCATATTCTCTGGCCTTCTTGCTGCTTCCCTCCATCAGTTCATTGAGGAAAAGCTGGAAATCCTCGTCGATGTATTCCTCCAACCGCTGCATCAGGGTTTCATCCTCAGAAGTGAATTCCACCGGGTTGGAAAGCAGGTACTGGACTTTTTGGTCCACCAGTTCCGTAAAGAACGCATGGGGGATCAGCACGTTGGAGCGGTTGGTTTCTTCCCGCAGGTTGCCGGTCTCATCCATGTAGAATATCCGGCGCTTCATAATGTCATGCTCATAATTGTAATAGCGGATGCCTTCCCGCATTTTTTCCTTGAGCGGGGAATTTTTGTCCATCCGGATGGCTTCGCCCACTGCCTTGCCCATGGTCTGGAAGTTCCCGCTCCGCAGTTCCTCGATCACTGGGGTGTCCCCCTTTCGTTAAAATCTCCATTCGTTGGCAATCATGTCATCCTCAAGGGCATACCTGGTCGTGTCAATGGAGTGGTTGTTCTTGTCGTCAAGGCGGTTTTTTGGGTTGCCGTCCTTGTCCACGGCATAGTCGATGTTTTCAAATTCCCGGGCGGTGTTGGGGCAGCGCTTCGGGTCGATAACGATGGCCTCAAGCTCATCCAGCCACTTTTCCCCATGCTCCACGGAACCAGGGCCCTTGCGGGTAGCCACGATGCGCCGAATCCCAAACTCGCTTCGGAATTCGCTGATGGAACGGGGCTCCTCGCTGTCCGCCTTGATCTGGGCATCAGTATAGCCCTTTTTCTTGATCCAGTCGGTAATTTCCCTGCTGGACAGCTTCACCCCGTACAGCTCATCGAAAATATAAATCCGCCGGCGCTTCTTGTCATAATGGAGCCTTAGGAACACAAACGGATCGTTACCATAGCCCCAGTCGATTCCCTGTCTGACGTTGTCAAAAGTTTTTAGCATATCTTCCGGAATGGGTTCGAACTGGAGGTTGGTAAATGGCACCACGCCGCTCCCAATAGGCTCGCCCAGGTATTCCCACCGGTATTTCATCTCGTTTTTGGCCTTCACGTTGTCTGCTTCCTCGAAAAACTTCTTGGAAAGGTGCGGATTGCCCAAATACGTGGAATGATGGATGTAGGTGTTGCTGTCGATCAGCACCGACTCGAATTTCTTGTTGACCCACGACTGTTTCCGCTTGGGCGGGTTGTAGGAATAATAGAAGCAGTAATCAAACTGGTACTGCACCTTTCGCCCGGCGGCCTCGGAAAATATCAGCCCTTCCAGTTCCTCCCGTAAAATGGAGTTTTCAATGGTTGTGACCCCATCCTCGTCCTTAAACTCGGCAAGCTCCTCAAACCAGGCAATGGCCAGGGGGAAATCCGCATCCTTGATGGATTTGATTTTCTCCGGATCGTCGGCACCAATGAAATATATCTTATTGCCCCGGCGCTTATACGTGATTTCAAGCCTGGAATCCACGAAACGGAACTCATCCCGCACCCCCAGGACATTTGCTGCTGCCTTGAAGTTGGCATAAATGGACTTGAGGATCGTATTTTGCACCTTTCGGATGCCCACGGCAGAGACCGGGTACTCCATGATATCCATCAAGATTCGCATGGGGATGTGGAAAGACTTCCCGGAACCACGGCCACCTTTGAGGACGTACCTGAGGTGTTGCTTCTTCTTGGAAGCCCGCCAGAACGGCTTGAACTGCTCCGTGACGACCTCCGACAGGACAACCCTATTCTTCGTCATCGATATCATCCACAATCACCACCGTTGTCGCCGTGTTCACGTCCAGCTTGTCGGTCCACATGCCGTAGCGCTTGCCGATCAGCTCCGCCGCTTTGATGCGCTTGTTGGCATCCACTTGGATTTCCGTGGCAAACTGACAGCCATCGCCGGCTAAGCGGAGCACCTCTTCCTTTTCCTCGCCTCGCATCACGGATGTCAGGTATTCCATAACCTCCTGCTGTTCTGCCACCTTTTCGGACTGCATCTCCTCAAGCCGCTGGTTCACGTATGCGCGGATGTAAGGCTTGGTCAGGTTTTCAGCGCCTATGCTACGGGCTGTTTTCTTGCTATAACCCGCTTTTACTGCCGCTTCGGTGGCATTGCCACTAATCAAATATTCATCTGCAAACTTTTGTTGTTTAAGGGTCAGCTTACCCACAAGTACCACCTCGCTTTATTTTTAAAATATACAAAAAGCCGACCCATAAGGAATCGACTGGATTGGTTTGGTTGAAGGGCCCAACGGGAATTGCACCCTGTCGGCCTGCCTAGCCCTCGAACGGGCTGGTGCCATGGACCCATGTGGCCCCTCAAAAGGAAGGGCCTGGGAAAATCAAAGAGGAGATTTCAAAAATGAAAATAATGGGGGGATGTGCGGGGGTTTATTCCCACTCTACCATAATATCACATATTTTTTATTTTTTTGTTCGTTCTTTTAGTTTTCGGTTCACTTTTTGGCTCAACTGCCTGGAATAAATATGGGAATAGCCCAATACATCCGCAATCTCCCACAGTTTGAAGCCTTCCCGCCTTAATTCGAGTAGGCTTCTTTCAACGCTGCATTCCAAGGAATGGGCGAATGTGTCCAGCATTTTTTCCCCGGCCTCGATTTCAGCCCTCAGGGTTTCCTCCCGCGTTTTCAGGTCGGCCACGTCGATGATCTTGTCCTCCAGCTTGGGCTGCTTGATTTTTCTTTCCCTTTCGCTGATTTCCGCCATTACCTGGGCGTGCTCCCGTTTCATTTTCAAATGCCGGTTTAAATTCATCCCATTCACCCCTTATTTTTTCCGACTCTTCCCGCCACTGCTTGGCAGCCTCCTTGTAGACCTCCAACCGCTCCTTAGCCGCATACAGCTCATGCTCTTTCGTTTCCAGTTCATCTTGTATAGCAGCCACTTCCCTCATGCACAGAATCCCAAAGCCCACCGTGACCGCCATCCAGGCGAATTGGGTGATTATCAATGCCATCATGCGCTCCTCCTGTTCCGTTTGTGCCGCCCCACCTCGTCCATGAGGATTTCCCACCGCTTCACGGCCAGGTCGAACAGTTGGCTGTATTCGTATTTTTGATGCGGTGTCAGCAGGCGGTTGTGCTCCCCGTCGGGGTCGTACATCCAGATTTCCTTCCCTAATTCCCATGCCTCGTCTTTCCATCCTGCTTCCATGCTTATTCCTCCCCTTTGTTGAACTTGACCGTATAGATGCCGCCTTCGTCCGACACCTCATAGTCGAACCCGTTGGCGCAAAGCAGCGTTCGCACCATGGCCACCTGTTTCTTGCTGAACAGATAGACGGCGCCTTCGTTTTGGCGCTTGAAGTCGGTGCGCACGTATTCCAGGATGATTTCGGGGCAGTCCGTCCATGGGACGGCCCACACCCAGTCGCTTGCCGGGATTTTAATCCTTGATTCCTTGGGCCTTGGCACCCAGTCGCTGTCGAAGTCGTCGATGCCCACCTTGGCAAACAAAACCCGGTTTTTGTTGCTGGCGCGGGCCCTTCCGCCCAAGTGGTTGGAGATGGCGTCCGACTTCACCCCCGAGCGCCTGGCCAGTTCCGCCTGCCTGATGCCGTGGGTTTTAAGATAGTCGCTGATGGTCATGTGTTTCCTCCCCCGTTTTGCCCGACAATTTTCCCGGCGCCCGCAGGAGTGCGCCTAAGAGCCTGCCAAGGCCCCGGTTCCCCGTGGACGTAATAGTTCCCGGTGAGGTCGTAGACCACGGACAATCCCCACGGCTTGTTGCCCCATATCGGGCACCACAGGCCGCCTTTGCGTTTTAGGCGGGTATTTTCCCCTTCCAGACGCTCCCGCTCCTTCTTGGACGTTTCTATGGCTTGTCGCTGGTCCATCAGGCGGGTTGCCCACTGGGTTTGTTGATCCTGAAGCTTGCGGTGCATCGCCTGAAGGACGCCATAGCCTTCCCTGGCCTTTTCTAGCTCCGTTTCTAGCTTCACCACGTCCCGTTCCAAGTAGGTGCAGCGTTCGTTAGCAGCCACATAAGCCTGCCTTGCCTGTTTGTGTGCCGCCTTCTCGTTGGCGAATTCCCGCTCCAGGATGTCGAGCCTGCGCATCCCCGCGCCGACCATGATGGTGGCCAGGATGACCACTCCTAAGGTTAACCATGCATAAATTTCCATTTTCTTTTTCCTCCATTTTCTCTTTTAGTGCAGAAACAATTCCACCAGGCGCTTCATTTCGGCGTGTTTTTCATTTTCCACCCGTTCCCGGACTTCCTGGTCTTTTTTCTGCCAAGTGATGAATTTCTGGATGTCGTTGAGCTGGCGCTCCATGAAGCTGATTTTTCGTTCCTGAATTTCACACTTGCGTTGCAAGCTCGTGAAATTGTCCCTGTGAATGATTTCGATGGATGTCAGCTGGCTTTGGCGGCCCTTTTCCACTTCGATGAAATATCGGCGCGCCTGTTTCCCTTTTTCGTTGTTTTGCACCATGGAGATTTCCTTGGCGGTGTCAATCATTAGCAGGTTGTCGGTTTGCTCATAGTCACGACCCGAGGCATGTGGTCTTTTTTGAACGTATGCCCTCCATTCTTCCCCTTCCACAAAGTCGTATTTTTCGATCAAGCGGTTAATCCAATGATCGGAACGTGTTTCAACCTCCAAAAACTCATGCAAATCCCTGCCGCTTACCACGTTGATGCCGTTTCTAACCTTGATTTCTATCAATTCCATTTTATTTTCCTCCGTTCACGATTTCCAAAGCTTCCTTTGCGCTCCTGGCAATCCCTGCCAAGGCTCCTTTTGATTTGACCATCTCGATGAAATGCAGCTGTTCCTTGCTGGGGCGGCCTTTGGCGTTCTTTACCTCGATAAAGAAAATCTGCCCGTCGGCCCTGAATCCAACCACGTCGCTGAAGCCTTTAGGGGCGCCCACATCGAACCACCGGCCATCTTGCAGTAAGAACTTGCCCACGTTGATCCTGAAAGCCGTGTGGCCCGCCTGCGACAGCGCTAAGCGTATTTCATTCTGTATCTGGTGTTCCGGCTTATTCGGCGTAGTAGGATTTGATGTGCTCATCCAATTCCCCCAGTGTTTCCGCCGCTTCCCAGCCGATGATGTCGAGCAATCCAATTTTCAGCTCATCCCCGAAGGTCCCCAGGATGAAATCCAGGCGTTCGTGGAGGTTGTCCCGTGGCGTGATGGCCATATCCGGGGTTTTCCCGTCTTTTTGGATGATGCAAGCGAACCATTGAGCGCCTTCCTCGGCTTTCCTGAGCCAAAATTCCTCTAATTTACCATAATGTGTCATTTTTTCTCCTCCATTTTCGGATTAAGTGCTAAATTTAGCGCTTTTTAGCACTTATTCACGCACTTAAAACATGGTAATACCAATACTTTAGCACTATTAGCACTTATTTCTTAAAAAGTAATTGAAAAATATTTATGACGCTCGCGCGCGCACGCCCACGTACATGATGGGGCAATTAAGCGCTAAAAGTGCTAAACCCCAAGAAGGACTAGGGATTTAAGTGCTAAATAAGCGCTAATTAAGTGCTAATAAGTGCTAATTAATGCGCTTATAGCCCCGCCTGGGGTTGGTGATGTACTTCCACTTCGGGTGGTTGTCCATGATGTTCTTGATTTTCGTGGCGGTGGTGTCCCTGCCCTTGCCTGCCTCATGGTCGAAGCATTCCAGGGCGATCTCCCGGATGGTGCAGAAATCACGCTTTTTCGGGTCCCCGCTGAAACGGGTGTCCCCATATTCATCCTTGGAAAACTTCCCCGTGTGCAAAAAATGCTGGAAGAATGCCCTTTTTCGGAAACGGTCATCCGAGGCATGGTAGCCGGATGGGAACTCCGCTTCCAAAAACAGCACGATGGCGTCCTCGTATTCGTCCACGTACTTGAAATCCTCCCGGTGCAGGTTCAGGGACTCGGCTTCCTCATCTTCGAGATGGAAATCAAAGCCCTGCTTGAACATGGCCACGGCCTCGCCCCAAAACTGGTCGACCCAGCCCTGCTCCATCCCGGCCACCGGGTGCTCCTTCTGCTTCTTCTGGTTGACCATGACGGGGAGGAAGCGGCGGTCGCCGGTCTTGTCCTTTAGGTGGGTGGACTCGTTGGTGGTGCGGGCGATGACGAAGCCCTTCGGGTGCTTC
>WRGF01000177.1 GCA_009787345.1 Turicibacter sp. | reverse complement strand
TAATCCCCGCCATATAAAGGACGGGGCACTGCTTTATCTCCTCTTCTCTCTCGATGTCGTCAACTCTACATCTCCTACATCTGAAACCTCGCTGAAAGCCTAAGTAACCGGGAGGGAATTGCAATGATATCCATGCGAAAAATAAATGCACTTTACACCAAGCAACTGAATTTCATCATGAACAATATGATGATTATGATTATGGCGTTGACGGGGCCGGTGTTCGCTTTCATTTTCAGCCAGGCCAATCCAGATTATGCAGAAAACTTCACGGGGATGGTCATGCTCTTTAATTTCATGTCCGGGATGTTGACCATGGCCATGCTCATTGCCGCGGAAAAAGAAATGTTCACCTTGAATGTGCTGATTACCTCCACGGTTTCGGTCCTGGATTTTCTTCTCAGCAATGTGTTGGTGACGGTGACTTTGACGCTGGCTTTAAATCTCGTCAGCTATCAAATCCTTGGGCTTTCCATCGGCATGGGCGACTTCTTGCTGCTCACGGTTTTGGGCGGGGCGGCCGCTTCCCGGATAGGTGCCATTATTGGCCTTATCAGCAAAAATCAGATTAGTGCCTCCACGACGGGGACGCTCTTCATGTTCGCTATGATGGCTCCCATGTTCCTTCGTGAAAACGAGCTGGCGACCCGTATTTTCTCCTATTTGTTCACCGAGCGGATTTCCATGAAACTGTTCGATTTGATGGACGGATACGGGATTTCGGTGGCAGAGATTGCCATTCTCCTCGCCAACATCGCCCTGTTCACCCTGATTTTCATCGGATTTTATAAAAAGCGTGGCTTGGAAACGTAATGCTATTTCGTATCCTTGATTGGAAGGTGGCTTGCAAGGGGACGTTCCAATCAAGGGAAATGGTTAGCATAAATCAAAATTAGAGGGGGTATCCAAGTTATGTCAGAAGTCAAAAAACTAGCAACCGCATCGGTCTTATCAGCACTCAGTTTCATCATGATTCTCCTAGCACAGATTTTACCCATCCCTTACTTTTGGATTATGGTGAGCGGGGTCGTCATCCACATCATTTTGCAAGAAGTCGGCGTCAAGTACGGGGGGTTGGCATACTTGGTGGTGTCCCTGTTAGGGTTAATCCTCCTTCCCCATCCCCGTAGCATCATGGCCTTTGTGACCTTTTATGGCTGCTACCCGATTTTGAAGAAATTCTTAGACAAAGTCCCAAGCAAAGCCATGCGTTTTGGAGGGAAATTTCTCGCCATCGCTATTTTGAAAGGAATTGGAACACTGGTCAATTTCTTCATTTTCGGGCTTCCCATCCTAAATTTCATGGAAGATAGCCCCTTTGCCCTGATTTTCCTTGTAGGAATCGCTGTCAACACCCTCATGGGCTTTAACTATGACTGGTGGGTCGGGCTGATGGGGAAACTCTTGATGGATAAGATTCAGAAAGGGAAGTTAAGCCCACGGAGTTGAAAAATATAAAAAAGGAGCGATGTCAAATGTTATTAGTCAACACAGATTCAGTACCAGGAAAAGAAATCGAGGCTTTAGGGCTTGTTTCAGGAGTTGGGGTACCTCCCTTTAAACTCCGCGTTTCTACCAAAGCCATCTGAGAGGTCATCGAAGAAGGAGTTGAGCGTGCCACCGAAATCATGATTCAAAAGGCAGCTGCCCTCGGGGCGGATGGCATCATCAAAGTCTGGTACGACAAAGAATCCTCCGACGGCCTCATCCAAATGATGGCATGGGGAACAGCAGTCAAATTTAAATAATTCGAAAGGTAGCGGTCTGAAAGTGGGATTGCTACTTTTTTGTCGAATGAGACCCCTCCCAGTAATTTGTATAATCTCGGAACATTGTGTATAATTAAGGTATCTTGAACTTGGGGGAATACCAATGATTGCATTTTTATATTTCGGGGCACAGTGCCTGCTCATGTGGCTGCTCTTGAAAATTTTCATCAAAGATTTCACAACGACGGTGCAAGAAGCTGGGATTGTGGTCGGGGGAACCCTTTTAGCCAGCTACATCTTCGGCTTTGTCGGCGTACAGTTCGTCATCGCCAGTATGCTCCTATTGCTTTTAGCCTTAGCAACCATCTTGGTCATAGACAAAAAATACCCCATTAAAAAAGCGGTTTCCCTGACGATTTTTCCACTATTGATTGGGATACTGGGCGACCACACCTCGGTATTTTTAGTGCCACACATCCCCATGAGCGAAAATATCACGTTTTTGCAAGTGCTTTGGTTCTACCACTTTGGGATTTATGCTACTACATCCTTGCTTGCAACTGGCTTGATAGTCAAACTGACCCCGAAGTTGCGGGAATCCATTAACGAAAGCGAATCCCTTCAAATTTTTGTGATGATAGCAAGCATCTTCTGTTACATCACCCTGAATGCCAATCTATTCGTCGGGCTGCTTCAAATGGTGGATTCCTACGCGGAAGTCGTCGGGACCAACTTGGCGTTCTTCGTCTTTTACCTTTTGGCCTCCGCCATCACCATCGCGATCTACGCCAAATCCGTCAAAATAAATTTGACATCCAGCGAAAAAAAGCCGAACAAGAAAGCCTCGGGCAGTACATACAAGAAATTGAAAGGCATTACACCGCCATGCGGGCCTTTAAGCACGACTACCAAAACATCCTCAGCTCCTTTGAAGCGTACTTCGAGGACGGCGACTACGAACAGCTGAAAGCCTATTATTATGGGAAAGTGAAGCGGGTATCCGATGACTTGTTGGCCCATGATTTCAAGTTGGAGCAGCTAAACCGTTTAAAAATACTGGAGTTAAAAAGCATTTTCGCCAACAAATTAATGCTTGCGGGCAGCCTTGGCGTGGACTTCACCTTCGAATTGAAAGAGGACATCACCGCCATAGATGCCGAGACCGTGGTGTTGGTACGAAGCATTGGGATTATGCTGGATAATGCTATTGAAGCCGTATCAGCCCTCGGAAGTGGCTTAGTAAGAATCGCCTTGTTCCAAGAAGGGAAAACCCTCTCGCTCATTATTGAAAACGACTGCATGGAAGGCTTGCCCAAGATTCACCAATTAAAGCAGGCGGGCTTTTCCACTAAGGGGGAGGGACGGGGATTGGGTCTTTCCAACTTATCGGGCTTCGTTAGCCAGTCGCCCCATTTGAACTTGGAAACCACCGCCCAAAACGGGAAATTTACTCAGAGATTGCTAATCAGTCAGGGGGGATAAACATGTTATCAGTTATTATTTGCGAAGACGACATCAAGCAGCGGGAACGGTTGGAAACCACCATCCGCAACTACTTGATGATGGAAAATTACCCGACGAAAATCGTCCTTTCCACCCACAATCCCGACGATGTGATGAATTACCTGAAGTCCAACCCGAAAACGGTGGGGCTCTACTTTTTCGATGTGGACTTGCAGCATGAACTCAATGGGATTACCCTTGCGTCCAAGGTCAGGGAATGGGACGACTTAGGCAAAATCGTTTTCATCACCACCCATGGGGAACTTTCCTATCTGACATTCACTTACAAGGTGGAAGCGATGGATTACATTATAAAGGACCAGCCCAACTTGGAGCAACGGGTCCGCGAATGCATTGCCCTCGCCCATAGCCGGCATTTAAAAGACACCACGGGAAAAAAGCAGCAGTACAAAATCAAGGTTGGCGATGTGAATTTCTCCATTCCTTATGATGACATCATGTTCTTTGAATCCGCGCCCGTCCCCCATAAAATCATCCTTCACCGGGAAAACTCCCAACTGGAATTTTACGGTTCCATCAAAGGAATCGCCGACAGCCTGCCCGACTTTTTCCGTTGCCATAAATCCTACGTCATCAACCCCAAGAACATCAGGCTCATCGAAGAAAGTACCCGGGAAGCCGAAATGGTCAACGGACAGCGATGTCTAGTATCTGTCCGCAAGCTGAAAGAACTGAAGGGGAGGCTTTAACGGATGGGCAATCCACAAAAAATCTACCCACGCACAAGGGATACCCAAACTATTTACTTGAAAAATGTGGTGGACAGCCCTTACATCGAAATCGGCGACTTTACCATCTACAACGATTTCCAACATGACCCCAGGGAATTTCAAAAACGAAATGTCCTTTACCATTACCCCATCAATCAAGACAAACTCCTCATCGGAAAGTTTTGCTCCATCGCCTGCGGGGCAAAATTCATCTTCAATGCCGCCAACCACACCCAAAACTCCCTTGCCAATTACACCTTCCCCCTCTTTTTCGAGGAATGGGGGCTGGACAAGGCAAATGTGGCGGACGCATGGGACAATAAAGGCAATATCACCATTGGCAACGATGTCTGGATTGGCTTCGAAGCCGTCATCCTATCCGGGGTCACCATCGGCGACGGCGCCATCATCGCCGCCCGTGCCGTCGTCACCAAAGACGTCCCACCCTACACCGTCGTAGGCGGCGCCCCCGCCAAACCCATCAAAAAAAGATTCAGCGACAAGACCATCACCGACCTCCTCGCCCTCAAATGGTGGGACTGGGACACAGAACAAATCGCCGCTGCGTTGCCATATTTGCAGTCTGGGGATGTTTTGGGGTTGAAAATGCTCTACCATTCTTGACTTTTTATTTAGCAGGGTGTATCATGGGTATATGAAAAGTTTCGTTAAAGAAAGCCGAGTGATACCCTTGAATGCAGAAGAGTTGTTATCCGTAAGCGAAGTTGCCCAACACTTGAAAGTGACCGAACAGCAAGTCAGGACTTTTATCCGCCAAGGCAAGTTAAAATCAGAGCGTATTGGAAAGCAGTGGATATTGAATAAGTCACATTTAAATGAATTTATTCAATCAGCACAATACACAATAGAACCTGATGACCAAGTAAGAAAAGATGATGCCGTCCCCGAGATTGTCGCATTAAGTTTTTTCTCGGGTGCAATGGGGCTCGATATTGGCATGGAGTTGGGGGGCATTAAGTCCATCTTAGCCTGTGAAGTGGATAAACATTGCCGAAAGACCATTATTGCCAACCATCCTGACATTGGGCTCATTGGGGATATTGGGAAATATTCGCCAGGCGATGTGCTGAAATATGCCAACCTGCCTAAAGGGACAAAAATTGATGTGATTTTTGGCGGACCTCCTTGCCAGGCATTCAGCACGGCTGGGAAACGACGGGCTTTTGAAGATGAACGAGGGAACTATTTCCTAAACTTTATCGACCTCATCGGCTCGTTAAAGCCAACTTATGCCGTCATTGAAAATGTCCGTGGCTTATTGTCAGCACCGTATCCACTAAAGGAAACCTTTGGAAACCCAATCAAAGGGGGAGCGTTATTTTATATCATAAAAAAACTCAAAGCATATGGATATACGGTGTCTTTTAACCTGTACAATTCAGCCAACTTTGGCTCTCCCCAAATCCGCGAACGTGTCGTGATGATTTGCAAATTGGGGAAAGAAAAAGTCCCATACCTTACCCCGACCCATTCTGAAACTGGAGAGTTTGGACTAAAGAAATGGAAAAGTTTTGGCGAAGCTGTGATGGGGCTGGACCCGAAAGAGCAAGAGCATATAAATTTCCCAGAAAAGCGTTTAAAGTTTTTCCGGCACTTGGAGGGCGGGCAAAACTGGCGGGACTTGCCACAAGATTTGCAAATAGAAGCCATGGGGAAATCCTACTACTTAGGCGGTGGCAAAACCGGATTTTTCCGAAGGCTCTCAATGGATAAACCCTCCCCGACCTTAGTTACCCATCCGGCAATGCCAGCGACTGATTTGTGCCATCCCACTGAAGATAGACCGTTAAGCGTCCAAGAATATGCCAGGGTACAAGGATTCCCTGATAATTGGAAATTCCAAGGTAAAACATTGGACATTTATAAACAAGTAGGGAATGCTGTCCCCGTTGAATTAGGCACAGCCATTGCTAGGACTATTTTACAGGACATGGCTAAAGAAAATGTGCATTTGCTGAAGGATTTTAAATTCTCGCGTTACAAAAACACTGACGAAAAGGCATGGGAGAAGGATTTTAAAAATATCCTGGTCAAAGTTCAGGATGAAAAAAGGCCCGAGCAGTTAACCTTGGATGTAAGTTGATAAAAGGTTCTTCTACCAGAAAATAAAAATAGCCTCAAATGTTGAAAATCACAACGTTTGAGGCTATTTTTTACAAAAAACCAGTCATAGGGCCTGATTACAGCCCTAAATATTCTTTTCGTATTTTTCCAACATATTCTTCACTTAGTTCATCTAAAATGGCGATGAATTGATTAAAGGTGTCTGGGCTTTGACCAACGGTATTCCAAAATTCAGAACCGATTAAGACAGCAGGGCATTCGTTCCAATCAAAGAGTTTTTTCCCTTGTTGGCGGGTGTATAAATTCTCTTCCCCATAGGGATTATAATAAAATGCCAAATATGCTTTTGCATTGGATTTGGCAGCTACAACACGAAGCATTTCACGTTTAGCAATTTCGGTTTGGTCTAAATTCGGTTGAACCGTTTTCAGTGAATAATATTCCTCTGTCCCGTCCGGACGCTTGACGTACAAATCAAATAAAATGTCATGGTTCACAACATTTCGTGTCTGTAAGGCAGATACTTTTTCAACTTCTTCTTGCCAAGAAGGCGAGCCGCTGGAACGGTTTTTCCGTTGGTCATCCAATAACTCGTTGATGGCTGTATCTTGAAATTGGTTGATAGTGACCGTTTCTTTATGTTGGGTCACAGCTGTTGCCCCTGTACCTAGGGCGATTTCCCGTGCGACTTGCTCGTAAACCCCCTGACCAAATGAAGTGACAAAAGACCTTTCAAACCAACTGGCTTTCCAAATTTCATCTGGGATAAGCCTTGACCCGAACGGATTATTTAAATGCAGATTTTCCATTTTTGTCGGCAGTTCCTTTATTCTCCGTTCAAGGATTCCATCCATTCTTAATTTAATAATGGCACGCACTCTTTCTTTGGTTGCTTCGTTCACGCTCTCATCTCCCTTTGGTTTCGTAAAAAGCATTCGTTTGACTGCTTAAATATACCATGAAATCAAGGGAATTTCTATCGGTAATTTTTTGGGTGGCAAATTAATCATTTAAAAATGGGAGGCTTTGCTTATGGAATTTAATACCTCGGCAGAACGCTCTAAATTAATGTCCCGAATCCGTAGTGCTGGCGGTAAAGGGGAAACCATGCTCCAAAAATCGTTGTGGCATAAAAACATCCGTTATCGGAAAAATTACCGAAAAATACCTGGCTCTCCCGACATTGCTTTGACCAAATACAAAATAGCGGTTTTCATAGATGGGGAGTTTTGGCATGGATTTGACTGGAAAGCCCGAAAAGAAAGAGGGTTCAAGAATAACCCAGACTATTGGATTAAGAAAATTGAGCGGAATATCCAAAGGGATATTGAGGTCAATCAGCAGTTGCAGGAACTGGATTGGTTGGTACTTCGTTTTTGGGAGAAGGCGGTGCTGAAAAATCTGGATGACTGTATCCGAAAAATCGAAGCGGCAATCTTGTATCGGGTATACGAAAAAGAGCTGCGAAAAAAGACCTCTCCCGAATTGGAAGAGGACGAAGTTGCTATGATTGATGCCATGTTTTACTTGGCGGGTGATTGACCCATCCTATTGATTGGCACAAAACTAGGATGGGAAAGTATCTTTTTATATTGCCGTCCGCTCCAAAGTAATAACGATGATATGCGGGCGGTTCAAAAAACGCAGGGGTAAAATGCTATTGCCAATCCCCCGGCTGAGGACGAGTTTGGTGCCATCGTCGAAGGAATAGACGCCGTTGGTGAACCTCGGGAACAGGAGGTGGTCAGGGGACAAAAGCCCGCCAATCCATGGGAGTTTCCAATGCCCGCCATGGACATGTCCGGAAAAAGTCAAGTCGGCGGGATATTGCCGTGGGCGGTGTGCCAGCAAAATCGTGAAATAACCCTCTGGCACCTCCGGCATGGGCATGTCATCCTGGGCACCCACCAGCAACCAGCTGCCAAAATCCACATAGGTTTCATCAATTATAGGCAAGTCCCCATAGGCTTCCCGCCAGTTGCCCCGGTTATTGAACTCGTGGTTGCCCGATACCGCATAAGTTGGCGCAATCTCTGGCAACAGGGCTGCAAGTTCTTGCATATCCGAAAAATCCCGGGCCGAACGGTCAATCATGTCACCGCTTAATACGATTAAATCCGGGTTTTGCTGACCGACTACCTCCACCAAATCTTCAAGGGTGACCAGGTTTTTGGGGATTTGCCAGTCAGCGAGGTGGACAATGCGAAAGCCCTCCAGTTCCGGTGGCAAATGTTCAAATTGGAGGGTGATTTCCTCCACTTCAAGTTCCCGGCTAAAAATAAATCCCAACGACAGCAGGGCAAGTCCCCCCGCCATCAAAAAAATCCAGCGTTTCTTCATTGCATTCCCTCCATAATCTCTGCCCAAATGTAATGGCTCACATAACCCCCGCTCAAATACCGCCCTTCGTCATAGCCCACCCACACCGTCGCCAGCACCTCGGGCGTGTAGCCGATAATCCACGAATCCGTGTCCGTCGTCCCCGTTTTCCCACTGTAGTGACGGCTGAGGGAAGGGGACAAGTGGGCGCCCGTCGCATTCAAATAACTGCTATAAGCTGGGTCGAACACATGGCCCATCATCTCGTTCAAAATTTCAATTTTCTCGGGGTCTGCTACGGATTTCTGCTTTTTGACCCGCTTAGTATAAATGGGCTTGCCAGAAGCACTGACCTCGGTAATAAAACGTCGGGACATTTTTTTCCCATTATTGGAAAGTATACCATAAGCTTCCGAAATGTCAAGGATTCCCACGCTATTGACCCCAAGGGCGGAAGAGGGGATGGGCTCCACATTGGCAATGCCAAACTTCTTGGCGACTTTCGGTAGTACATCCATCCCTAAAAAAGTATGGGCTTTCACGGCATAAATATTGTCGGAAACGGCAAGGGCTGTGGTCATGGAAACCGGGGCTTCGCCATAGCTGTTTTTAAAATTAGTGGGGGAATAACCATTGTCCCCATACAGAAACGTGGTGGGTTCGCTGGTAAAGGTGGTATCAGGGGTAAACCCATATTCCAATGCCCCATAGTAAAGGAACGGTTTGATAAGGGAGCCGATTTGCCGCTGGCTATTCAATGCCCGATTATAAGAGGAAGCTTCATAATCCCTTCCTCCGCTAAGGGCCAGGACATCCCCGGTGGCTGGCTCCAAGACGACCACTGCCGTTTGCAAATCAGGGTCTTGGATGTGGGTTTTCACGGAGGCATTGACCTGCTGTTGGATGTGTGGGTCATAAGTGGTCTGGACCGTCAACCGGGGGTGTTTCCTTGGGTTGACGGTGTCTTTTAGTTCCTCAAACACTGCGTCAACGAAATAACCCTCCTCAGCAACGGGTTTTTTGCCGATAATGTGAACGTCATGGTTTTGCGACCGTTCTTCCTCGGTGATGTAGCCGTGGGCTGCCATGGCGGCGAGGACCACCTGTTGACGGGTTTTGGCATTTTCCATGTAGTCCAATGGGGAATTATAGACCGGCGATTTGGGAATGCCCACCAAAAGGGACGCTTCCGACAAAGTCAAATCGGCAGCAGCTTTCCCAAAATAAAACCAGGAAGCGTCGTAGATTCCATAAGCGCCATGCCCGAAATTGATGGTGTTCAAATAGCCTTCCAAAATTTCGTCCTTATTATAGGAATTTTCCAGGCGGATGGTATAAAGGGCTTCCCTAAGCTTGCGCCCCCACGTTTTTTCAAAGCTGTTGAACAAGTTGCGGGCGTACTGCTGGCTAATGGTGGAAGCCCCCCGCCGATGGCTTCCCGATAGCAGGTTGTCCCAGGCAGAATGGAGGATTCCCAGCGGGTCAAAACCCTGGTGCCCGTAAAAATGATGGTCCTCCGTGGCAATGAAACCGTCGATGACATAAGGGGAAATATCCTCTAAGCTGACCCAGTTGCGATGGCCGGGGTAGGCGATGGTGGCGAAATGCTCCCCTTCACGGTCCAAAAAATCCACGATGGTCACCCGGCTCTCAGGCGGATAGGGCAGCGTGGCAAAATAGCGGTACGTCAAAAGGCTAAAAACCAACAAAAACAGGCAAATGAGGGCGGTTTTTTTGTGCATGGCAATCACTCCAACGGGTTGTTAAGATTATGATTCCCAATTTTTAGCAATTCATTCGGAAAATGGCAGGAAAATTTCTGAAATGGCGTATGTTAAAGAGCGAAGGAGTGATGCCAATGTTGCTATTAAGTTTTTGGCTCGGTGCCAGTTTAGGTTCGTTTTTCCATGTGGTGGGGTACCGCCTGCCCCTAAAACAAGACTGGGTACGGGGACGTTCTGCCTGCCCGGACTGCTCAAATCGCCTTCGTTGGTTTGAACTGCTCCCCATCGCGAGTTTCTTGCTGCAAAAAGGGAAGTGCCGACGTTGCGGGGCTGTCATCAAACCCATTTATTTTTGGTCAGAAGCCCTCAGCGGGACATTATTCGCCCTGACCACCCTCTATTTTTCGGGCCTGCAACTGGTTTTCGCCTGGCTTTTTTTGTCCCTGCTCCTCATCATCACCGTCACGGACCTATATTACGGGCTCATTCCCAATAAAGTGCTGCTTTTTTTCCTTCCGCTTTTCATGCTTTTTCCCTACATTTCTTGGAAGGGGATGCTAGTGGGCTTTTCCATGCTTTATGGCAACCTGATAATAGGGAAATGGCTGTTTAAAAGGGAAGCCCTCGGTGGCGGCGATGTGAAACTATACGCCCTTATCGGGCTGGTCCTTGGGAGCACCCAGACGGTATTGTCACTAATAATGGGGGCGGTTTTAGCATTATTTTTCAGCAGCATCCGTTCAAAAAAGACCTTGCCCTTCGGTCCGTTCATTGCCATTGCCAGTTATATTTGCCTGATTTATGGGGACAGTTTGTGGGAGATTTACAGGTCGCTCTTTTAATTTCGGGGAAAATAGTGTAGAATATTGAGGAGATATAACGAAAAAAGGACGTGTATGAAATGCCATTGACAGCTGGAATCGTAGGGCTTCCCAATGTAGGGAAATCCACTTTATTTAATGCCATTACCCAAGCCGGAATCGAAGCGGCGAACTATCCCTTTGCAACCATCGACCCAAATGTAGGGGTGGTCGAAGTACCTGACGAGCGTTTAAACAAGTTGACGGAATTGGTAAAGCCGAAAAAAACCGTACCCACGACGTTCGAGTTCACAGACATCGCGGGATTAGTGCGTGGTGCGTCCACCGGGGAAGGCTTGGGGAACAAATTCTTGGCCAACATCCGTGAAGTGGATGCCATTACCCAAGTGGTGCGCTGCTTTGACGACGGGAACATCATTCACGTGGAGGGCTCCGTAGACCCAATCCGTGACGTGGAAGTCATCAACTTAGAACTAATATTAGCAGATATGGAGCAGGTTGACCGCCGCTACTCCCGCCTGGGCAAAGCCGCCAAGTCCGGGGACAAGGAAGCGAAATCCGAAATGGCAGCCCTGGAAAAAGTCAAGGAAGCGTTCGAGAACGAATTGCCAGCCCGTGCCGTTGAACTGGACAAGGACGATTTGGAATTGATTCGCCACCTTCAATTATTGACCATCAAGCCCATCCTTTATGTGGCAAACGTTGGGGAAGAGGACCTGATGGATGGCGGCGACAATGAGCATGTACAGGCCTTGAAAGCGTATGCTGCCAAAGAAGGGGCAAAAGTCATTACGGTCTGTGCCAAAATCGAGGAAGAGGTTTCCCAACTTGAGCCAGAGGAAAAAGCCGAGTTCTTAGACGACTTGGGAATTAAGGAAAGCGGCCTGGACCAATTAATCCGTGAATCATACGATTTATTGGGGCTTGCCACTTATTTCACGGCGGGCGTGCAAGAAGTCCGTGCATGGACCTTCAAGAAGGGCATGACCGCCCCTGAATGTGCTGGCGTCATCCACTCCGACTTCGAGCGGGGCTTCATCCGTGCGGAAACGGTTTCTTATGAAGACCTGATGGAATACGGTTCCGAGCAGGCGGCCAAGGAAGCGGGGCGCTACCGCTCCGAAGGGAAAACTTACATCTTTCAAGATGGGGATGTGGTGTTATTTAGGTTTAATGTCTAAAAACACTTGCCTTCGACAAAGTTTTATGATAGAATAGAAAACTGTGAGTAATTCAAACAATTACTCCTTGCCCAAAAAAAGTTTTGGGCCGCTTAGACCAAGAGGAGGTGCACTATAATGAAAAATTACGAAATCATGTACATCGTCCGTCCTAACCTTGAAGGTGACGCACGTAAAGAAGTAGTCGAATCTTTCGCGAACATCTTTCCAAAGATGGGTTCAGAAGTGACGGAAGTTAAAGAATGGGGTATGCGCGACCTTGCATACGAAATCAATGACTTCCGCAAAGGTTTCTACGTGGTAATGAACGTAAACGCCAATAGCGAAGCAACAGGCGAGTTCGATCGCCTTGCACGCATCAGCGAAGATGTTATCCGTTATATCATTTGCAAAAAAGAAGCTTAATAAAGAATAGTGAGGGTGATCTAAATGATTAATCGCGTAGTTTTAGTTGGGCGGTTAACCCGCGATCCTGAACTTAAATACACAGCCAATGGTATTGCTAACCTTCGGTTCAGTGTAGCGGTTAATCGATCTTTCACTAGTCAAAACGGCGAGCGCCAAGCCGACTTCATCAATTGTGTCGCCTGGCGCGGCCAAGCTGAGAACATGGCTAAATTCTTGCGCAAAGGCTCCCTCATCGGGGTCGAAGGGCGCATTGAAACAGGCAGTTACCAAGCTCAGGACGGAACCACCCGTTACACGACCGATGTCGTGGCGGACTCTGTCCAATTCCTTGAACCAAGGTCTGCACAGGGGGACCGTGCAGGTGGAGGATTCCAAGACCCTGGCGGTTTCCCAGGTTCTGGGCAGCAATCAGGTGGCTTCGGAGGCGGTGGTGGCTATGGCGGTGCCCCTTCATTTGGAGGCGGGCAGCAACAAGCACCAGCCAACGATTTCGGAATGCCTTCCATGCCGGCACCGTCTGGCAACCAAGGTTCTGGCTTCAGCTCTACTATCAACATTTCAGATGATGATTTACCATTTTAATAAAATCTAGTTTTTAACAAAAGGAGGAAAATATCATGGCTCAATTCCGTCGTGGTGGACGTCGTCGTCGTAAAGTTTGTTTCTTCACTGCAAACAAAATCACAACGATCGACTATAAAGATGCAGAATTATTAAAACGTTTCATTTCCGATCGTGGGAAAATCCTTCCTCGTCGTGTAACAGGAACAAGTGCTAAATACCAACGTGAATTAACGACTGCTATCAAACGCGCTCGTCACATGGCTTTATTACCATTCTCTGGTGAATAAGCAATAATTAAAACCGTCGCGAAAGCGAACGGTTTTTTTAATGGAAGCGCAAAGTAAAAATCAGAATCGGTTTAAAGTGTCAGAAAAAACGCCATACTAATACTAATTCTGTAAAAATGTGTGATATAATAGTGTATATGGTTAACTTTGGAAGGAGTTAGGCTGTTGAAAACAAGAACCTTAATCAATGCCGCGATGATGCTGGCAATCTACCTTGTTTTTTTGATGTTATATAATTTAGGGATTTTCTCAATCCTAGTGACCATCGCCCTTCCCCTTCCCATGATTATATTTAGCGTCATGAGTAAAAAAACCTCAGAAATTTGGATGATGTTCATCGGTTGCCTCATAGGGGCTTACGTGACAGCTTCCTTATTTGGGGTGTTGGCGACAGTGATTTACGGAGGTTCAGGATTAGTTTTGGGACTTAGCATGGTTATGGGGCGCCCATATTGGCAACGCCTTTTGAAT
Organism: Turicibacter sp.; assembly: GCA_009787345.1. Lineage (GTDB taxonomy): Bacteria > Bacillota_I > Bacilli_A > MOL361 > Turicibacteraceae > WRGF01. The sequence continues at coordinate 6,831 of WRGF01000177.1, read as the reverse complement.
GGTGCCTTGGTCCATGTTATAGGGATCCCCCTCATGGCCCGGCTACTATCGGGCATCAACATCGGTGAAAACCTATTGGAAACGATGAATCAAGCCATGGATATGACCCATCAATTGATGCCGACGGCGGATCTCACGGCGATGGGTGACACATTTCAGCTGATTATTGGCCAGCTCATGCCGGCTGTCTTGCTGTTGACAGGACTTTTATCCGTATTTTTCAGTGACAAACTGGCGGTTTTTATGCTAAAAAGGCTGGGTGTTTTGGAAATGACAGCTGCTAGTTGGTCCGATTTTCAGCTTGGCAGCTTACTTGCTGTTATTTATATGGCAGCGCAATTGCTTCATACTTCGCTGGAAATACCGGTCTTAAATACCGTCTTGTTGAATATTATTTTGTTATTGGCGATTTTATTTGCTATCCAGGGAATCGTCGTGGTGTCGCTAGTGTTTAAAGCCCGTTCTATGTCAAGGATTGGGGTCTTCGTAGCGGTCATCATGTTTTTAAGCGGCTTATCCATAATCCTTTCCATGATTGGCGTGATGGATGCCTTATTTAATTATCGGAAACGCCTTAACCTTAGGAACGGGCTGTAATAATGAGTAAAAGGTGGGTGATAGGATTGAAAGGGTTAAAGAAAACGACAGGAGAGTTTAAAGGCTATAACTTATATGGGGGAATCCTACTGCTTTTTACTGGTTTGTTTGGATGGTATGCTGTTACAGAAGGTAACCTGGTTTTATGGGGGCTGTTTCTCGTCTTTTTGCTTGACCTAATCTACAGGATTGTGGATTATCGGCAAAAAAAGAAAAAGCATGAAGAAATGGTTATGGGGATCACACACCGGGTCAAACGTGCGGGGGAACAGGCTTTTAATAACCTCCCGCTAGGTATTTTGCTTTATAACGAGAACCAACAAATTGTTTGGCATAACCCTTTTATGAAGAAAGTGTTTATCGGGGATGCCAATCACAAAACTTTGGCTGAAATCAGCGAACATCTCAGTGAGGAAATCACCGCTAATTCAGAAGATTTTCGAATCGAGGTGAAAGAACAGGTTTACCAAATCCAGCACTTCCCAAAAGAGCGGTTGGTGTACCTGACCAATGGTACCGAGTTCAGTGATTTGAGTCAAAAATACGATGAGGGACGCCCCGTCATGGGTGTCTTGGTGATGGATAATTACGATGAAGCCATCCGGAACCTCAATGAGCAGGAAAAAAATGAATTCCGGGCAAAGATTGTTTCCCTCATTATGCAGTGGGCGGAAAAACATAGGATATTCATTCGGGCAACGTCCAGTGAGCGTTACTTGTTAGCCATGTCCCACAAGACATTGGCAAAGCTTCGCGAGCGAAAGTTCGCTATTTTGGATGAAGTGAGGGAAGCAGCCAAAGAGCGTGAAATGGCATTTACCATCAGCATCGGGCTTGCCGCCGGATATGAAGATTTTTCCGAGCTTGGGAACCGGGCTTATTATATGCTTGACCTTGCCCTTTCCAGGGGTGGCGACCAGGTGGCTATTAAAATTGCAGGGGACGATAAGTTCTTATTTTATGGTGGCAAGACCAACCCCGTTGAAAAACGCAACCGGGTCCGCGCTAGGGTCAATGCCCATGCTTATGAAAGGCTTGTCAAAGATAGCGACAAGGTTATTATTATGGGGCATAAGTTTCCTGACGTTGATGCCATCGGTGCCTGCATTGGGCTTTTAAGAATGGTCATGGCAACGAAAAAAGAAGGTTTTATCGTCTTGAACCAGGAAGCAATCGACAATACGGCAAAAACTTTTGTTGCCGAAATCATGAAAAATGAATCCCTCAGTGCCCACTTTGTGTCGGGGGAAGTTGCCCTTAGCATGATTACGAAAAATAGCATGTTGGTGGTAGCGGATACCCAAGACCCTAAAATGGTCATCGAACCGGGGCTCCTTGGGAAAACAAAAAAAATTGCCGTCTTTGACCATCACAGGCGGGGAGCGACCTACATTGAGTCCATCCTCTCTTATACGGAGCCATATGCTTCTTCCACCGTGGAACTGGTTGTGGATATGTTTGATTATTATACCCAAAAAATTAAAATGTCCTCCCTTGAAGCCTCCATTATGCTTGCCGGGATAATTGTGGATACCCGTAGGTTTTCTTACCATACCGGGCGCCGTACTTATGAAACAGCGGCGATACTTAAGCAAAAAGGGGCGGAGGAAAAACTGGTCCAGCAGCTTTTAAGGGTACCTATTGAGAATTATTACAGCAAGGCCCATCTGACGAACCGTTCGGAAATATATAAGGACCATTTCATTATCGCGGCTTCCGACGAGGACTTCATCCTTGAAAAAGTCCAACTGGCCCAGGCAGCTGATGAACTTCTCAATGTCCAAAACATCCAGGCGACGTTTGCGGTTGCCAAGATCAACGAAAACCAAATTGGCATTAGCGCCCGGTCGCTAGGGGATTTGAATGTTCAGGTAATTATGGAACAACTCGGCGGTGGGGGACACTTAAATAATGCAGCGACGCAAATTAATGATTTAAATATTGCCCAAGTTGTTGTAGAATTAAAGAAGACGATAAGTAAAGAATTAGAGAAAAGTGGTGATTGACATGAAAATAATTTTTGTGGAAGACGTTAAGGGAAAAGGGAAAAAAGGAGAAGTCAAGGATATCCCCAATGGGTTCGCTGGCTTCCTCATTAAAAACAAGCAGGCTGTTGAAGCGACACAGGGTAACATGAACATGTTGAAGCGCAAGGCAGAACAAGAACAAAAGCAAGAAGAAATGAAGTTGGAGGAAGCTAAAGAGCTGAAAAAAGTGCTTGAAGAAAAAACGGCTGTCGTTACGGTGAAATCCGGCAATAATGGCCGCGTATTCGGTTCGGTTAGCACAAAAGCAATCGCAGATGCTTTTGAAAAGCAATTTTCCCTAAAGCTTGATAAGCGTAAAATGGATTTGGAAGAACCAATCCGTGGATTGGGGATGGCGCGCGTGCCAATTCACCTTCATCCAGAAGTGACCGCAACGCTAAGCGTTCAAATCAATGAAAAATAAAAGTGGGGGGGCTGCCGGATTAGGCGGCCCTTTCTTGGAGGTAGGCTATGTTAGATAATCGGCAAATGCCTCATAGTACCGATGCAGAGCAGGCGATTTTGGGTTCGATGATGCTGGATGAGCGGGTGTGTGAGGATGTTAAATTAAAACTGACACCGGATGATTTTTACCATCACCGGCATAAAATTATATATGAAGGCATTTTGGCATTGCTTGAACAAGGAATTGGAGTGGACGTCACTACGGTAACTTCCCATTTGACGGATCAAAAGCGCCTTTCGGAAATTGGGGGAGTTGAATACATCCTAACGGTTTTTGAGAGCGTGGCGACCACCGCCCATACGGCCCACTACATGGAGATGGTGCTGGAAAAATCCATCGCCCGTGAGATTATTACAAGAGCCCAGACGCTGGTAGAGCAAGGGTATGATACAGCCACGGCAACCCAGGACCTGATTGATGAGGCGCAGCAGCAATTTTCAAACCTGGGCCGCTTAAACCAGGGGTCAGACTTCAAGCAGATAGATGGCGTCATCGTGGACTTCATTAAAAATGTGGAGCGCCTTTCCCAGTCCCAAGGGGATGTCACGGGACTAACAACCGGTTTTACCGCCCTGGATAAAATGACATCAGGACTTCAAAAGAACGACTTGATTATTGTCGCAGCCCGCCCCGCCATGGGGAAAACCGCTTTCGCCTTGAATGTGGTCCAAAACGTAGCGAAGCTCAACCAAGTCAACGTAGCTATCTTCAGCCTGGAAATGGGGGCTGACCAGTTGGTGTCCCGTTTAATCAGTGCCGAAGGGCGCATTGAGGCATACCGCTTAAAAACAGGGACATTGGAAGGCCAGGACTGGCGCTCCCTAAAAATTGCTACGGAGGTCCTTAGCGGGCTGGGGATTTATATTGATGATACCCCAGGGATACGGGTGGGTGAGCTCCGGGCGAAGTGCCGCCAGCTCCATCAGCAAAAAGGGCTTTCCATGGTCATGATCGACTATATGCAACTCCTATCGGGAAGCAAGTCCAATAGCGGGAACCGACAACAAGAGGTATCGGAAATTTCCCGAACCTTAAAAGAAATGGCCAGGGAACTAGAAATCCCTGTGATTGCCTTGTCCCAGCTATCCCGTCAGGTAGAAAGCCGCGAAGATAAGCGCCCCATGATGTCGGATCTTCGTGAGTCTGGAAGTATCGAGCAGGATGCGGATATCGTCACCTTCTTGTACCGTGAGGATTATTATAAAAAGGACATGGATGAAAACGACAACATCGTCGAAGTGATTTTTGGCAAGCACCGAAGCGGGGCCGTAGGTACAATCAAGCTCGCCTTTCGCAAGGAAATCAGCCGTTTTGAAAATTTAGTGATGGAGCCTATGGGGAATATTCCAGACCTTTAATTGCATAAAAATCCCACGGCTTGAAGTAATTTTTTCTTAGGGAGGTCTACTCTAGATAGGTTTTGGCATATGTTTGTCAAAAGGGGATGATGCTGTGAAAGAAATGCTATTTTATGCGATGCTGGGAATGATGTGGGGATTGGTACTTGGTAATTTTGTTTATGGGGTCTTGATGGGTATTGTGACCAGGTTTGTCATCCCGCAAAAAAATAGTTTTGAATAATGGGCTCCTCGAAATCTGAGGGGCTTTTTTCATAAGGGACATTTCTAAAAAGTATGGTTTTAGCATGAATCCCCAAAAAAATGGACAATTAATTGCAGATAGTGTATAATTAAAAATAGTGCCGAAATTTGAAGGAGGAGACAGCTATGTTTGAACGCTTAGAGGCTATCCTTGAACGTTATGAGAAAATCAATGAGTTGATGTCCGACCCGGATATTGTAACCGATATTAAGAAATTGACGGAATTGTCAAAGGAGCAGCGTGGGCTTGAAGAGGCTTATAATGCGTATAAGGAATATAAAAAAATCAAGGAATCCATTGAGGAATTGACTGAAATGGCGGAAGATTCCGATCCTGAGATCAGCGAAATGGCTCAAATGGAATTAGAAGAATTAAAGCCACAGATTGGCCCAATGGAAGAAAACTTGGAAATCCTGTTGATTCCGAAAGACCCTAATGATGACAAAAACGTTATTGTGGAAATCCGCGGTGCTGCGGGCGGGGACGAAGCGAACATTTTTGCCAACGACCTGTTCCGTATGTATACCCGTTACGCTGAAACGAAGGGTTGGAAAGTCCAAGTGCTTGACGTGGAATATGCTGAAGGCGGCGGTGTTTCCCAAGTAGAATTCATGATGAGCGGCGAAGGCGTATACTCTTATATGAAATACGAGTCGGGTGCCCACCGTGTCCAACGTGTGCCGGCAACCGAGTCCCAAGGCCGTATCCATACATCCACAGCAACGGTACTGGTTATGCCGGAAGCCGAAGAAGTGGACATTGACATTTCCATGAATGACATCCGTGTCGATACCTTCTGTTCATCTGGTGCGGGTGGGCAGTCCGTAAATACCACCAAATCTGCTGTTCGGGTAACCCATGTACCTACTGGGATTGTGGCATCTTGTCAGGACGGGAAGTCCCAACATGAGAATAAAGCCAATGCGTTAAAAGTGCTTCGCGCCCGTATCTTCGATGCCATTGAGCAAGAACGGTTGGAAGCAGAAGGGGCAGAACGCCAGTCCAAAATTGGGACAGGTGCCCGTTCAGAAAAAATCCGTACTTACAATTATCCGCAAAACCGGGTAACCGACCACCGTATCGGATTCACAATCCAACAGCTGGATCGGGTTGTGGAAGGAAAACTAGAGCCGGTTATCGAGGCTTTGATCAATGCAGAGCAAAAAGAGAAGTTGCTTGGCAATCAATAAGCAGAAATTAACCCCCTGTCCTTAGAGAGCAGGGGATTTTTTTATAGAAGAGGCGTTTTAACACAGGAAAAAAGCACCGTGGGGGGACGGTGCTTTTTAAGTGAACTGTAAAAAGGGGGGATTTTACAGTTGCAAGTTGGCAAGGATACTTTCCAATGGGGGGATTGGATAGGTTATCCTCGCCAGGCCCGCAGTTACTATTGGGAGAGTTAACAAAGAAAAAGTCTTTGTCGTCCGCGGGTTAAATTTTTGGGAGAGAATTATAAGGAGAGAGTATGAAAAATAAAACTTAAAAAATTGGGGAGAGTGTCAGTAAGTCTCCTCTTACCGACAATAATAGTATGGACAGATGCCGGGATTTTAAACAGGCTATTCAAAATTTTTTAAAATTTTTGGGGCACTGGAAAATCCCATCCATCAATTAGTGGATTTAACGCATGAAAAAGGCACCGTAGGGGGACGGTGCCTTTTAAGTGAACTGTAAAAAGGGGGGATTTTACAGTTTCGGTATTATAATTCAATGGGGGAGAGAGAATTATAAGGAGATAAAATATGAAAAATAAAAATGGGAGAGAGTGTCAGCAAGGAAAGGACTCACGCTTGAGGACTCCCTTGCTGACATATACATTATGGCCCGCCAGTCAAAGTTTTAAACATCGATTTCAAATTTTTTTAAAAAATTTAACCATCGGCTTCTTGTCGCTTTAAATCCCATTGTCCCTGTGGATACCTTGTGATGACCTGAAAAATAGTAAAAGGGGCTGTAACGAAATAACCTTGTTCTCCCATTAAAACCAAAAAAAGGAAGGACTTTTGATTGAGGCAATCCTCAACGGAAGTTCTTCCTTTTTTTCCTTTTACCGGTGATTTTCTTCCATGATAAAACGGAGATTTTCTCTAATCTCCTGAAATTCCAGTAAATGGATTTTATTGTTCAATTACGCAGACT
>WRGF01000176.1 GCA_009787345.1 Turicibacter sp. | reverse complement strand
TTGTAGTAATTGGCATTGGGATACATCTCCCCTTCAGATTCTGCTAGTTTTCCAATCATCTTGGAACGGTGCCGTCTTTGTCCTTTTGGGGTAAAATAGTGCTCCGTGTATTTGTAGACAAAATAGTCCCCTTTGTTCCCGGCTTTGCGAAGATGTACACCTTTGTCTTGGGGAATGTCTATTTTTAATTTTTGAAATGGCTCCATGATTTAGCCTCCTCTAGTGCTACACTATTTAGTGTAGCACTAGAGGGTTGGAATATGCAGTTTGCAGGTCACATTAAGCGATAAAACCATTGGTATTAAAGCATTTCAACCAAAGCGAACAAAAAAGTGCTACACTAAATTTGAGGAATTCAGGTTATATACTAAAAAACCAGATTTCACCAGAAAATGCTCAAGAAAAGACCAAATCCCGCAATGGAATTTGGTCTTTTAATATTTTATCCCGCTGTAATAGAGAAACTCATAGACTCAAGCACTTTATACACAGCTTTCGCCGTATCAAGCGACGTGAAACATGGGATATTATTTTCAACGGACTCACGGCGGATCAAAAAGCCGTCTGTGACGTTGTTTTTCTTGTTGACGGTAAAGGTATTGATGACAAATTGAACCTGTTGCCCGCGGATGACATCTAGGACAGTTGTTCCTTCTTCGCCGATTTTACCAATTGATGTTGAGTGAATGCCATGGTCTTTCAATGTTTGGGACGTCCCATTGGTGGAAACCAATTCATAACCGATTTCTGTAAACTGGCGGGCAAGTTCAACCGCTTCTGCTTTGTCTTTATTTCCGATGGTGAATAGGATACGGCCTGTTAGTGGCATTTTCATCCCGCTGGCAACCATTGCTTTGTAAAGGGCTTTTTCCAACGTTTTATCCTTGCCGATAGCTTCCCCTGTAGACTTCATTTCTGGGCCTAAAGAGATATCAACCTTGCGGAGTTTGGAGAATGAGAATACCGGGGCTTTAACGAATACGCCTTCGGAATGTGGGTGGTAACCTGTTTCATATCCTTGTGACGGCAAGTCCTGCCCTAAAATTGCTTTTGTAGCAATGTTTGCCATTGGCACGTTTGTAATCTTAGAAAGGAAAGGCACTGTACGGGAAGATCGCGGGTTAACCTCAAGGACATAAACTTCATTGTCTTTCGTAATAACAAACTGGATGTTAAGAAGGCCGATGATTTGCAATCCACGCGCGATGCGGGTTGTGTAATCAATTAATTTATCCATAACGTCTTGGGTTAAATCTTGAGGCGGGTAAACGGCTAATGAATCACCGGAGTGAACCCCAGCACGTTCGATGTGTTCCATGATTCCTGGGATGTAAACGTTGGTACCATCCGAAATCCCATCCACTTCAACTTCTTTACCAGTCAGGTAACGGTCAATCAGGATTGGGTTTTCCCCGTTTTCAACTAGGGCTTCCTTCATGTAGCGCTGGATTTCCTCATCATTGTCGATGATTTCCATGGCGCGCCCACCAAGTACATAGGACGGGCGAAGAAGTACCGGATAGCCGATTTCGTTGGCGATTTTTAAGGCACCTTCAACGGTACGTGTTGTTGAACCTAAAGGTTGCGGGATCTCAAGGTCGCGCAAGAGTTTCTCGAATTGGTCGCGGTCTTCGGCCTGGTCGATGTTTTCAAGGGATGTCCCTAAAAGCGTCACGTCATGCTCTTTAAGTTTCGCTGCCAAGTTGATGGCAGTTTGCCCACCGAACTGGACCACGACACCGATTGGCTGCTCTAAGTCAACGATGTGCATGACATCTTCAATGGTCAATGGCTCAAAGTATAATTTATCGGAAATGGAGAAGTCTGTCGACACGGTTTCCGGGTTGTTGTTGATGATGATGGCTTCGTAACCAGCCTCTTGGATGGCTTTCACGCAGTGGACGGTCGCATAGTCGAATTCGACCCCTTGCCCGATGCGGATTGGTCCTGAACCTAAAACGACAACGCTTGGCTTATCGCTTTTGACTGACTCGGTGAACTGCTCGTAAGTGCCATAGAAGTACGGGGTTTTAGACTCGAATTCTGCTGCGCAGGTATCAACCATTTTGTATACTGGCATAATGCTATTTTCCTTGCGGTAATTGTAAACGTCGATTTCAGGCATGTCCCAGTATTTCGCAATGGTGATATCCGCGAAGCCCATTCGTTTAGCCGTTTCCAATACGTTCGCATCTTTTTTAGCATTCTTCAAAACAGATTCAAACTGGATGATGTTGTTTAATTTATCCAAGAAGAACAAGTCAATCTTAGTAGCTTCAAACACGTCTTGGATGGAGATGCCGCGGCGGATCAGTTCGCTGACTACGAATAAGCGCTCATCATCCGGTTGCATGGCACGGCGCCATAACGTTTCCATGTCTGCATCCTTTAAGTTTTCAAGTTCGATGTGGTAAACTTTCGTTTCTAGGGAACGGACTGCTTTAAGGATGGCTTCCTCAAAATTACGCCCGATGGCCATAACCTCGCCGGTTGCTTTCATCTGGGTCCCTAAGCGGCGGTTTGCCGTGTTGAACTTGTCGAAAGGCCAACGTGGGATTTTAGCGACGATGTAATCAAGTGCCGGCTCAAAACATGCGTAAGATGTTTGTGTAACCGGGTTGATGATTTCATCAAGGGTAAGCCCGATAGCAATTTTAGCAGCGATTTTAGCGATGGGATAACCTGTTGCTTTGGATGCAAGGGCTGATGAACGGGAAACCCGTGGGTTAACTTCAATGACATAATAGTTAAAACTATCTGGGTCAAGGGCAAGCTGGACGTTGCAGCCACCTTCGATTTCAAGGGCGCGGATGATGCGCAGGGAAACTTCCCGAAGCATGTGGTACTCGCGGTCTGCAAGGGTTTGGGATGGGGCAACAACGATGGAATCCCCTGTATGGACCCCAACCGGGTCAAAGTTTTCCATGTTACAAACCACGATGGCATTATCTAAAGAGTCACGCATGACTTCGTATTCGACTTCTTTGAAGCCAGCGATTGATTTTTCAATTAAGCACTGGGTTACCGGAGATAAGTTCAAGCCATTTTCAACCGTGTTGCGAAGGGCCTCTTCGTCGTCAACGATCCCGCCACCTGTTCCCCCAAGGGTAAATGCAGGTCGGACGATGACCGGATACCCAATTTCGTTGGCAAAATCAAGGGCTTCTTGGATTGTCGTTACAATAACGGATTCAGGGGTTGGCATTTCAAGCTGTACGCAAAGCTCGCGGAACAAGTCGCGGTCCTCAGCTTTTTTGATGGAAGCCAAGTCCGTCCCTAAGATTTCCACGCCAGTCTCAGCTAAAATGCCCGCCTCCGCCAGTTCAACCACCAAGTTAAGGCCAGTCTGACCACCTAAAGAGGGAAGGACAGCATCCGGGCGCTCCTTGCGGATAATTTTCGCCAAAAATTCCTTGGTTAAAGGTTCCATGTATACTTTATCGGCAACTTCCGTGTCCGTCATGATGGTAGCCGGATTGGAGTTGACTAGGATAACTTCATAGCCTTCTTCGCGAAGGGATTGGCAAGCCTGCGTTCCCGCATAATCAAATTCAGCGGCCTGGCCAATAATGATCGGTCCGGAACCAATAACTAAAATCCTTTTTATATCCGTACGTTTTGGCATCTGTTTGCCCTCCTCTCATCCAATATTTTCCATAAATCGGTCAAACAAATAAGTTGCATCATCCGGTCCTGGCCCTGCTTCCGGGTGGTATTGGACAGTGAACGCATTGAATTTTTTGTGGCGAAGGCCTTCAACTGTGTTGTCATTTAGTGCCAAGTGGGTCACTTCAAGGTCAGTTTTCGAAATGGAATCCTGGTTGACTTCATAACCGTGGTTTTGGGATGTGATGTGGACTTTATTGGTCAGCAAATCCTTAACGGGATGGTTGCAGCCGTGATGCCCAAACTTCATCTTCGTAGTGTCCGCACCATTGGCAAGCGCGAATAATTGATGCCCAAGGCAGATCCCAAAAAGTGGGAATTTCTCTTGGATTTCACGGATCATCGGAAGTGCTTCAACCACATCTTTTGGATCCCCCGGACCATTTGACAAGATAACGCCATCCGGGTTCAAGTCCATGATCTGTTCAGCAGTCGTATTGAATGGCACGACGTTGATTTCACAGCCCCGTGCGGAAAGTTCCCGCATAATGTTGTTTTTCACGCCAAAGTCTACCAAGACGATGCGTTTTTTGCCCCCTAGCGAAGAATACGTGAACCTTGTGGAAACATGCTCAACGTGGCGTTTCAAATCAGGTGTGGCTTCTAGCATTTTCAGCGCATCAGCGTCAGATACAGTGTCTTCAACGATGATGGCTTTAACGGAACCATGCTCGCGGATTTTGATGGTCAGGGCGCGGGTATCCACATTGCAAAGCCCTGGGATTTCTTTGGACTTCAAAAATTCATCCAACGTCTTACGGGAACGCCAGTTGGATGGCGCTTCATTATATTCTTTGACGATCAGGGCCGACGCCGCAGGGGCGAAGGACTCAAAGTCCTGGTCGTTGATGCCATAATTACCGATTAGAGGATAGGTCATGACAACCATTTGGCCAAAGTAAGAAGGGTCGGATAAAATTTCCTGATACCCGGTCATCCCTGTGTTAAAAACGACTTCGGCGACAACAGACTTGGTATCACCAAAAGCAGTGGCCCTAAAAACTGTTCCATCAGCTAAAACTAGTTTGCGATTGTACATTATATTTCCTCCCTAGTGTAAGTAATTCGGCCCAAGAAAAAAGTCCTCTTTCAGGTAATTGGCTGAAAGAGGACACACGGATTCCACAAAAGTCGGACAAAGGTTGCCCGGCTCCAAATATTAACGTGTCCTTCTCAGCCTCTCTGGACCGAATTAAAAGTTGCTTTTTTAATTATACATGAAAATGTCGGTTAATGTCAAATTATTTGTGGTTTTTCAGTACTTGCAGAAGGGAATTTCCCGTTTCCAGCACGCCTTCCTCCCCTAATATCCTAAATAGCTTTTCCAAGATTGTACGAACAATCTTTGGCGGCCCTGCGTGATTCAATACACCGCTGTTTAAAAGGTCCGTCAGGGTATCTGCGCTCCAGTGAGGCAGCATTTCCCCCCGCTCCTGGACGAAAAAGAAAAAGCTTTCCGTAAATACTTTCCGAAGGATTTCCCGTTCGATGGGCTTGAACATCCCAGGCCGCGCTTCCAAAATCATTTCAACCCCTTCAAGCATCATCCCAGACAAAAATTCCAATTCATCCTGCTCCCCATTCCCTTGACGGGCGGCTTCCACGGATTCGTATGCGATTTGAGTGGCGAAAGGGGTTTCCCCACGTTTCAGTTCAATCCCTGTTTTTTGGCAAAAATCCTGCAACTGTTCATAAAGGCTTCCATCCTCGACTGTAATGGACCGGGGACGGATTGCATTTTCGATGAGGAAATCTGCTAAACCATCTGGGATGCTGGAAAGGTTTGTTAGGGAATGCCCGGTGAGGTGATGCCAGACCACCGTTTCGTCGGTTGGATCCCCCAGCAAGGTGGTTGTCGGGAAAAACGGCTGTTGCGAGACTTTATGGTCCAACGCCGGATGGTCCAGGAAAAACTGAATGGCTTCCCAGCTCTCCCCAATTTTTCGGAGTTTCTTGACCCGATGGGCTTTCAATTCGTTAAGGTAAGGCTGCGCATAACAAGAGGGGCTTTCCCAGCCATCCCAATCCCAAAGGTCAGCCACCACCATCTCAGCATGATGGTAAGTAAATTCAGTCCCTTGTGGAATGGGTCCAAAATGACGTTTCAACAAAGAGGGAAGCGCCCTTAAAATTTCCCTAAAGATGATGATTTCTCCCTCGTCCTCTATGGGCTGGGGCAAGCCACCAGGCGTCATGCGGATAAACGCCGGCCACTGTTTTTTCCCTCTGAAAGACAATCCCAGCATCTTAATCCGGTCATAATCTAAATCAGGAAGGTCAGACCGGTCAAAAAACTCCACTTCCATGATTTCTTGCCGCTTGACGTAACGGTCGACTTCTAAGGGATGATTTGCCGGGTCCGCCTTCATTATGGTCCCGTATTCCTGATAACTGTATCGGCCTGCTTCACCGATGTGGACGCGAATCAAGTGTGGGCTGACAAAGTGGATGTAATACTTTTCCCCTGTCCTTGGCTGTTTATAAATTAACGGGAGATGCCTGTGCCCACCATGCCACCAATCGGTTTTATTGATTTCCCGTGCCGCTTCATACAGTTGAATCAGTTCATAACTCATGGTATCTCTCCTTTTTGGCAATTATGGGCTTTTTTGATTATGTTAGCCACTAATCGGCCGTTTCAAAGGTAAAATTGCTAGCGTTGGCATAGCGGGTGTAATAGTCAATGGCCAGCCGCACATCTTCGTGAAGCCCCGCTTCCCCGTCAAAAGAAATGATAAACAGGAGGACTTGGGTGGTTTTATCCGTGATGCGGGTGCGGTCTGTGTCTGACGTGGGCGTCCCAAAGGGTCCGATATCGTCCACATAGACCGGGATGTTTTCTATATTGATAGCCCCGCGCCCAATTCCTTCATACGCTTCATTGGTGCCGATGCTTCGCCTGGTGTTGACGGACAGGATGTTACCCATGTCCACCAAATTATTGATTTGATAAAGCCCGCTTCCCTTGATGAGCCTCCTTAACAAGGCTTCCGTAGCGAGGCGGTAACGGGAGGGATCCTTCCCTAAGGCTTTATAGCTATCCCTTGCTGCCTTGATGCGTGGTTCTTGCAATAAACTTTCCAATGAATGGGAGGTTTTGATAGCATTCCCCAAATCAGCCATCTCTTCTTGCAGGCTTTCGTCGCTCGGTTCCGGCGGTTCCACTTCAAAGGACATGACAGCCACCTCGAAATCCGGGAGCTTCGCCTTGAGGGCTGGGTCAATCATAATTTTTTTCATAGTGCCTCCTAAAGAAAAAGGGCCATCTGCCTGATAGCCCCCAATTATTTATTGATGGACGATTTCACCTTCGAAGATGGTCATGACAGGCCATCCGGTCACGTCCCAACCATTGAATGGCGTGTTTTTCCCTTTGGATAAGAAGGTATCCGCATCGATTTTGTCGGTTTTTTCCAAGTCGATGACCACCAAATCGGCGATGGCGCCTTTTTCAAGTTTTCCATAAGGCAGGCTAAATACTTCTGCGGGCTTTGTGCTCATGGCTTCCAAGAGGTCCTTAAGTGTCAGGAGGCCCGTTTTCACAAAGTGTGTGTACATTAATGGGAATGCGGTTTCAAGGCCCACAATGCCAAATGGCGCCTCGTACATATCCCGTCCTTTTTCCTCAGCGGTGTGGGGCGCATGGTCCGTCGCAATCATATCAATGGTCCCATCAAGCAGGCCATCAATGCAAGCCTGGACATCCTCAGGGGAACGAAGTGGCGGGTTCATCTTGAAGTTCGTGTCATCCCCTTCGATGTCCGTGTCAGCTAAAATCAGGTGATGGGGGGAAACTTCCGCCGTCACGTTGATGCCCAGTTGCTTTCCAAGGCGTACCAACGCAACGCTTTCCTTCGTTGAGATGTGGCAAACATGGTAATGCACGCCAGTCGCCTGGGCAAGCATGATGTCGCGGGCAATATGGACGGATTCCGAAGCACTTAAAATCCCACGGTGCCCGTTGGCTTTCGCATAGTCACCAGCATGAAGGTAGCCGTCAAATAACAGGCTGTCATCTTCACAGTGTGCAACAACCGGTTTCCCAAGTTTTGCCGCACGTTCCATGGCCAAGTACATCATCCCTGCTTCTTGGATGCCTTTTCCGTCATCCGTAAACGCAAACATGGACGTGTTGGCGACGCTTTCCATGTCGATGATTTCTTTTCCAGCCTCATTGACCGTTATGGACGCATAAGGAAGGACGCGGACTTTTGCTTTTTCAGCGATTAATTTTTCAACATGGGCCATGTTTTCAACGCTGTCTGGAACTGGGTTGGTATTTGGCATGGCAGCGATGGTCGTATATCCCCCGCGGGCGGCAGCCGCCGTCCCGCTTTCGATGGTTTCTTTTTTCTCCATCCCCGGCTCACGAAGGTGGACGTGGACGTCAATAAAACCTGGGGCAACTAATTTTCCATCAAGTTCAACTACCTGATGTTCAGCAGTTGCTGGGATTTGGCCCATTTCGGCAACCTTCCCATCTTTGATTAAAATATCGCAAGGCTTAAGGCCGCCTGCCTGGCTGAGGATTTGAGCTTTTTTAAGTAATAGCATGTATTTTCTCTCCTTTATATTAAAAAGTGGTGCAAGCCCGTTTACACAGGGATGAAAGGTGTGCCTAGAGTGGAATCGAAACTGGGTGCTTTCTCCATAGAATTCAATGATTGGTTCAAAACGGCCATCCTGGTGTAGACGCCATTTTCCATTTGCTTGAAAATCCGGCTGCGGGAACATTCCACGACATCGTCGGCAATTTCCACACCCCGGTTAAACGGTGCCGGGTGCATGATGATGGCTTCTTTTTTCATCCGGGCTTCCCGCTGGATGGTCATGCCATAAAGCTGGTGGTACTCGTCTTTGGTCAGTTCCATGCCATTGGCGTGGCGTTCGTGCTGGACCCGAAGCAACATGATGATATCCATGCTTTCGATGACATCATCAAGGTTTTCCCACTGATAACCCGGTTCTTGGAACTCAGCAGGGGCTACCGTGTGGATTTCCATGCCAAGGCGTTTCATGACTTCAAGGTTGGTATGGGCTACCCTTGAATGGGCAACGTCTCCGACAATGGCAATTTTCAACCCCTCGAAGCGCCCAAACTCCTGATAGATGGTCAATAAATCCAGCAACGACTGGGTAGGATGGTTACCGCTCCCATCGCCTCCATTTAATATGGGCGCGGAAATCTTTCCTAGCAGATTCCCAAAGTATTCTTTATCGGGGTGCCGGATGACCAGCGCATCAACGCCAATGGCTTCAAACGTCTTGACCGTGTCGTAGAGGGTTTCCCCTTTTTGGACGCTGGAAGTCTCAGCCGAAAACGTCAGGGGCTTGATTCCTAAACGAAGCTGAGCCATTTCAAAGGAATACTGGGTGCGGGTGCTGGGCTCGAAAAACAGGTTGGCAACGACTTTTCCCGACAAATCAGGAAGCGGCTGGCCGTTGGCATAACCGTTGGCCTCCTCAATAATCCCCATGATTTGTTCGACTGACAGGTCGCTAAGCTTAGTCAAGTGCATAATTTCTCCTCCAACATAAAAAATCCCCTTCCGCTGGGGAAGAGGACACACGAAAACAGGCCTGATCCTATTTTCGTTCCAAAGCTGATTAGGCAACTTTTTAAAACGGGAATAGTATACTTTGCAGGCATTATCCTGTCAACGTGTTTCTTCTCAGCCTCACGGGACCGAATTAAAGTGCTTAACCTTAATTTTAAAGGAACACGCTTCATTTGTCAAAGGAATACATCGACAACATTCAGTATTTTTCGATAATTGGGGATGAGTTCCTCTTGGCCCATGATGGTGACGAAATGTTTCATCACGCCTTGGACTGCTGACAGCACTTCCCCTTCGAACTGCTCGCCCACTACCGTTTCACAAATTTCCCGGAAAGCATCCGCATCCCACTCCATGGGGGTTTGCTGCTTGACGGTGTACATCCCGCAAACAAAGACCTGGACGATGTTTTGGTAATTGTCCTGTTCGCAGCTAGTAAGATGGCTCAGTTCGTCCTGGCTTTTCAATAGCTTGGTAACTTCTTCCACGAAGTTAAGGAGTTCTTCGATTTCCCCGCCTTCCCGGTCGCCTGCATTTTGGGCGATTTCGCCCAGGATGTATTCCACAAATTCATGGGCTTTCATCACATGGCGGTCTTTTCGGAGTTTTATGCCAGTTTTTTCACAGAAACCGCTTAAGAGATTCATGAGCTCCTGGTCCTCGGCTACGATGTAATAGGGCCGCATTTCCAGTTCCACCAGTTGTTTGGCCAAGGCGGTGAGGATAGCTTGCACATCAGGCGATTTTTGTTCTTGGATGTCAAGGAAATAAATCTGTCCCACTTCGGCGTCCACTAACGCTGTGATGAGCATGTAAAAGGAGTCATCCGTTTCTAAATC
Organism: Turicibacter sp.; assembly: GCA_009787345.1. Classification (GTDB taxonomy): domain Bacteria; phylum Bacillota_I; class Bacilli_A; order MOL361; family Turicibacteraceae; genus WRGF01. Next base: position 10,248 of record WRGF01000176.1, on the reverse strand, counting down.
CACGACAGGCTGGGGGACATAAAATTGGATCGCCTCCAGGCTGACGGGAAGCTGGACCTGTTTTTTGACCCGGTAAGCCAGCAAATCGTTGCTGAACGCCACCGGCTGGACCGCATCCCTTTCCTGAAAATAAAGATTGGCCCCAACGAAGATGCCATTGTAGACCCCATTTTCCTGAAACCGCAAGTAATATAAGTTATTTTCCAAGCAAGGCAGCTTGATAGCATTTTTTGCCGATAGCCCCATGACCTCGATTGCCTGCTCTAATGCCTGAGTCAAGAAACGGCATTGCCAGCCGTCCGTAATGGCTACCGGAACCGATTGATGGTCTGGATGCGAATAATTAAACACCGGCTGGTCCTTCACCTCGGCAAAATAATACCCCGCCCGCATGGCATTTTCCATATCTTCTTGGATAATATAATTGCGTTCGCTGAAACTCACGGTCAAACAATGGCGACGCAGGTTCCCTTTCAAGACGACATGATCAAGCGCCGACATCTGGGGGTCTTCAAAAATATACTTGAACGCATCAAAACCCGCCTCTCCCAAGTAAAGTGAAAGGGCTGTCCCTCCGCTGTCAAGGTTCAGGACATGACAAATCCCGTCGATGCCCGTCTCCGAATCGTGCAAAATAAAAAATTGGGTGTAATCCACGTCTTGCCAAAGCCCACAGTCCTTGAAGCGAAGCGCTGCATCGTACAGATCCTTTAATTCCAAATCAGTTGCGTGCCCCATTCTCTAGTCCTCCCCCTTCATACTGCCTAATTCCATTGTATGTTGACAAGTATCTACTTTATACCTGTATGAATGCCCCAAAATTTGTCAATATTAAGTCGGGATGATTTTTTGCGGAAGTATGCTATTGGGGGCAGAAATTATCCAAAACGGCTAATCCCCGCACCCCGAAAATATTCCCCTGTTGTAAAAAATGTGTAAATGTATTGAAACTGCGTATGAAGTCCCTTATAATTAAATATATTGCCCAACGATTTAGAAAGAAGGTTTACATGATGAAAAGAAAATTAAGTTTATTGGCATCCGTGTCATTTTCCATGATGTTTTTGGCGGGCTGTGCCGCTGCCGGTACGCGGGTGGCATTAACCCCCGAGACAGCTTCTGGTTTTTGGGAGCGCATTTTCGTCCTCCCGCTGATCCAGTTCATTGAATGGCTTTATAATTTTTTAGGCCACAACCTTGGATTCGCCATTATCCTAGCTACTTTGATTGTCCGCGTCGTGCTGATGCCTTTATTTGCCGCCTCGCAAAAATCAGCTGCTTCCATGCAACTGGTACAGCCTGAAATCGAACGCCTGAAAAAGAAATACGAAGGGAAAAAAGATCCTGAGTCCCAGCAAAAGATGCAAATGGAAACGATGGAACTTTACAAAAAACATAAAATCAACCCAATGGCCGGTTGCTTGCCGCTGCTTTTGCAAATGCCAATCTTCATGGCTTTCTTCCAGGCCATCAACCGCCACCCGCTCATCGTCGACATGGAACAAGGCGCCAACTTCTTCGGGATGGACTTAAGTGCCACTATGTCCGTGCCTAACTATGTGCTCGGCGTGCTCGTTGCCCTGCTGACATTCCTGTCCCAGCGTTTGATGACACCAAAGCAAACCCCGGGAAGCCAATCCAACAAAACTGCCAACACCACTATGAAGGTCATGAATTACTACATGCCTTTCATGATGTTCTCCATGGTCATCGGGATGCCAGCCGCCATGGGCCTTTACTTCTTGACCGGTAACATCGTGCAGATGGTACAGTCCCTAGTGTTCAAGCGCCCAGCTGCCGGACCGACCATTTAACTTCAAAATAAAACGCCGATTCCAACAAACACTGGAACCGGCGTTTTATTTATATACCTTACATTCTGCTGACCATGCTATCTCCTTTACCGGTGCCATAGAGTTCACCGATGCGGTTCTTTATTTCAAAATAACCCGGGAGCATTTGAGCCTCGCCCACGATGTCGGTGTAATGGTAAAGGATTTGTGGGACATGTTTCCTTTCTTCTTCGGTCAACAGATTGGGGAAGATGGTGGTAAGTGCCAGTTCGACGTTTTTGACTGTCCAGCTATCGGGAAGTTCTTTGAAATTGGACATCATGACCACATGGAGGAGCTCCACGATGGAAATGAACTGCCGCCGGGCGTCAGCATTTAGTTTTTCCATTAATAAAGGGGATTCCAGGATGGTTTGGCAAATGCCACGGGCACTTTTCAGCACCTCGTCGATTTCTTCTTCAAAACCGGTGCTGAAGGTGATGGCGCTTAATTCCTCTTCGTTTTTAATATTGATCAAATCCTTCATAAAGTCCTGGCTGGTTTCGAGTTGCGGGACGGTTTGGGCTGAAATGTTGACTTTATCGCAAAAATCTTGAAAGAAGGCAATGACAGCTTCGGAATCGCTGACTAAGTACTTCGGCCGAAATTGCAAATCATTAAGGACGGTCTTTGCGAATTTATCCAGAATTGCCTCCATGCTTTGGCGGCTGTAATCCATGATCTCAGCAAAGATGATCTGTTTTGTGAAGGTTTCAAAAGCGGCAGTTACAAAAGGATAAAAAGCCCTTGAAAAACGAGTTTTACGCACTGGTGTGGGAATATAAAACTGCGTAATCTCAAAGGTCATGTTCATAACTGGCAACCGGTTGATACGGTAGGCTTCCAACTCATTGCGATAGTAAAACTTCGTATCGTTGGCCTGCTCCAAGAAGACTTTCATCGGGACTTTCAAACGGATCCAGTCTTCTGCCAGGGTATGGGTGCATAACACGATTTCATCTCCCACCAGTTGATCGCCTTTCCCACCAGCATATTCCAACACGATTTCGGTCAGCTGTTTTAAGATTTGAGTGAAAAAACGGCATTCCCACCCATTGTGGATGGCTTCCGGGACAAAGCCGATGGAATGGTTCCTAAACTTTGGAAACGTCCTAAACTGCTTCATTGCCATGTCAAGCCGCTCAATCTGTTCATAATCCTCCGGGGATAAATCAATCAGATGGCAATAACTTAATTGGAGGCAATTTTTCACTGGTGCCCGGTTGCCATCGAAGGTTTCCTGATAGACTTGATCCAGATAGCCCCGCAACCCCTCGTTTCCAAGATGGGCGCTTAATTGAAAGCCGTCTGCATGGCGCTCCAAGGTACAATAAGCCAGCACATCGGTTTCCGGGTCTAGTACAGCAATCACTTGATTGGGCTTTAGCCACTTTTCAGGATCAACCGCTTTAAAATTCAGGGCTTCCCCATAAAGTTCCGTAAGTTCAATAGCAGTAACCATCGCATTTTGCATCCAACATCTCTCCCATCACACAACAGGTTTTTGACTCATTGTGGGAGAAATCCATGGGAATTATTCAAGATGGCTGTCAAACTTGTTCGACATTTTTTTCGGTGGGTATGCTAAGAACCTAGCGCCCCGCAAACGGGGAGATAGCCCACAAGCTCGTTGCGAAAATTCTGTGCCGTCTGGACTGGGCCCACCACGCAGCCAATCCCCAGTTGAAAGCAAAAATCCAAAAGGATTCCTTGCAGGTACAAATCTCCCACGACGAGGCTTTTTGGGAAATAACCCCGTTCCAAGAAATTATCCGCCAGCTTGTCTGGTATTTGGGACAGGTTTTCGGCTTTGGCTGGCGTGATGTCCTGAAAAACAAGCCGGTTATCCCCCGGGGCGACCATCAAGGTTACAGCCCCCAGCAACTCAGATTTCAGGCCCTGGTCCCAAACCTTTGGGGAGGAAAAGAACTGAAGCGCTTCCCATGCGACTGGCTTTTGGGGCAGTTTTTTGATCCGGTGCAGCTTCAACTGGTTGCCATAGCCATAGGCGGGAGCTTGAGGCTTTATGGCCACCTCTTGGGGGGATTGGATGCTGTCAAGAATCGCTTCTAAAAATGGGATAAGCATTGAGTACTCTTCCAAAGGCTCGGGAATCCGCCCTGGTTGCCAAGAAATGGCCCTGATACCTGATGCCCCTACCGTTATCTGAATCCCCTTTTGCCGATAAAAGGCGGTGAAACCTTCAGGGGAATCCTCGTTTGCCATTTTCAGCCCTTCATACGATAGCCAACCTTCCGCCCCTTCATAAATCATCATTTCCCGAGGATTTTTTCCCAGGAAAACACAGAAAAACGGCTCAGATTCCCCCGAAATTTGCAACACGACGGGGCCTTGCGGGACCTTCTCCATCAAAAGCAAGCGCCTTAATAATTCTTTCATGGCAGTCACGTCCTTTTTGTGCGTTTCTTGTAATGCCTATTATATGTCAAAAAATCTTAATTCAATACAAAAAAGGGAATTTCCTACCCGAAATTCCCAAAAGTTTCCCCATTACATTCCTTGTCATTAAACGATGTTTTAGTACAATTTTATTACGTCGCTTCTCTAGGCATTTGCTTTGCCTCCTGTAAATCATACTACAAAAACAGGGATTATGAAGCAGTTTCACATGAATTTTCAATGGATTGAGTAAATTTCTTCAACTTGCAGCAGCTTTTCGACAGATTACCTGCCAATTATTTACTCGGTTTCAGTCATTTGTCGAAATAGTGGCGATAAAATAAATGCGCCTGCCCATAAATTTTGACAAAAACCACACCTTGCCTCCAGTATAATTAAGTTATCAACAATTATGGGGGTTACACTGTGGACAACATTTCAAATATAACCAAAAAAATAAAGGGGATGTCCCTCTACTATGTCACTAGTTGGATTTTAGCCGTGGCCCTGCTTGTCACCAACTGGATTGGCGGGCTTATCTTCATCGCCGGGTGGCTCATTGTTTTTTATTTATGGTCGCAACTTTCGGATGAATTGCGAAGCTTTCCCGATTTGGAACAATCGTCCATCATCCCGTTGATCTTAAGGCGCTTCAATACAGGCAACCTGCTCCTCGTCATCTGGGCGGCAGCGCTGATTGTCCTTCAAATCCTGGCGCCTACCCGTGGGTGGCTCATCTACCCGGTGGCCCTTGCTGCGTTCATCCCCCCGTTTTGGGCGTTGAAAACCTTAAAAAAAATCAAGGAAACCATTGAAGCCACACCACTTGGCATCAGCAACCTGTTCGCACTGGAAACCTTGTCCCAAATCGACACCTTGATCTTGGACGAAGTGTGCACCGGGGAAATCCAAGTAGAGGAAATTTTGCTGGCGGATGGCATCAAGGAAGAATTGTTCGGAAAAATCATGGGAACCTTCCTGCACGCCCTTCACGCCAAGGATGCTGCCCTGATGTCCCTCAGTACCCATTTTAGGCCTGCAAAAACTTATCCTGTGAAAAATATTATCAGCCTTACTAAGGAGCGGAATTGGACCTCCATGTATCTTGAAAGCATCGGCACCGTCTATCTTGGCCCTGCGGAAATGATGCTAAAAGAAATTCCTGATTTTGTGAATGTTGCATTAGCGGATGGCAAGCGGATGATGGTGCTTGCCGTTGGCGAGGGGGAGCACGAAGGCAAGGAACTGCCTGAAACCCTGTTCACCATCTCCATGGTCGTCATGGCAGACGTCTTGCAACCCGGCGCATTGGAACTAGCTTCCGTCTTAAAAGAACAAGACATCCAATTGAAAGTCCTCACGAAAGACGATGCCAGCCGTACAGCTAATTTATGCCACTTCCATGGCCTGGAAATCACGCCGTCAGAAGAAGCCATCTTCGGAAATCTGACCAATAGCCAAAAAAATGAAATATGCCATTGGCTAGCTGAGTCCAGTGAAGTTGCCTACATAGGAAACCTGGGCATCAACCTGAATTGCCACATCAGCAGCGACGTCAGCAGCCAGCCCGACTTGCTATTGCCTGGTTCAAACCTGTCTGAATTGGCAAACGTTTTAGAAAATTCCTTAGGCGAAATCCGCAAGCTTGCGGGCAACTAATTATATAAAAGAAGGCGGGATGGAAATTTCCCGTTTTTTTTTCACGTTCCCAATAAGGGACCCTATATCCAAAAGCTGGCTTTTCAAGTCATTACAAAACCTGCAAGTTTTGAGTTATAGCCCTGTCAGCAAAAAATGGACCAACTTGTCTGCGACCAGGTTTTTTTTATGGGAAAAACTCAGGTTGATGACTTTCTCAATAAGGGACTCTTCTGTTTTTTTGTCAGGGGTCTTTTTGATGAGCCTGATGAAACTTTCGAAGCTATAAACCGCAAAACGGGAGATGTCTTTTTTCAATGCCACTTCTTCCAATAGCCCGATGAGAAAATCCGCATAATCAAAATCTTTTTTTAGTTTCAGGTACGCACCTATTTGCGGGATGATTTCTTCAAAAAGCACCCGTTTAGGCGGCAATTCCTTCACGTCAAGGATTTCCCCGAGTTCTAAGATGAAACTGTCATCCATACCTATCAGGCGGTTGTAAATGTCATCCAACTTCACCGGTTCCAAGTAATAGTGAAAGCCACGGAGGTTTTTAATGGCCCGCAGCCCATCGTAATAGCCCAGTTCCAAGTGAAACTTGCTGTTGTCAGGGTCAAAATGAAGCAAATCCCCCAAGTCGTCCCGGGGCGTAATGACCGTAACCTTGGCGTTGCCTTTAACTTTACGGATAATCCCGAAGTTGCCAAGGCGGACGGCAATAATTTCATCGTACTTCTTTTCCGCCAGCAAGGTTACAGGACAGTTATTGTACACCCCTCCATCTATGAACTTCTTTTCATCAATGACTTCCGATTTAAAAAACGGCAACGAGGCGCTGGCCATGATGTAGCTGATGAGTTTTCCTTCCACGATGTCCTCCAGATGGACTTCATAGGGCTTTCGTTCGTCCAAGGAATAGGTCACCAACCCGAAGTCCTTGCCTGATTTGCGGATTTTATCTTCATCCAAATAAGACGACAGGTATTTTTTCATTTTTGACGTGTCAAAGCCGCCCCCGGTGAACAGCCTTTTTAAGCTTCGGCCCAGGTTGATGGCGGTGTCTTTATTGAGTTTTGCCTCGCTGATGGTCAATAGCAGCTGGTCGTCGATGTTGAAGAGCTGTTCCAAACTGATTTTTTGCCATAACTCTTTTGCTTTTTCGAAGTCGCCCTGGGCCAGTATGGCCGCATTGACAGCCCCGATGGAGGTGCCGACGTAGCCGTCAAACTCGTAGCCGTTCTCACGGTAGGCTTTGACCACCCCAATATGGTAGGCGCCCCTGGCACCCCCGCCTTCTAATGCCAAGCCACGTTTCATAGCCCTCACCACCTCATAAATAACTTAAATAACCCTATCTGGGCAAGCCCCAGGAAAATGCCGCCTAATACATCGCTTAAATAATGGACGCCGAGGTAAACCCGGGACCAGGACACCAAGACAATGGCAGTCCCCAAAAGAATCCCTAACAGGAGTTTATGCGAAATTTTCCTCAAATATAAGCAGCCCAGCACGATTGCCAAGCCATAAATTACCGTCATGCTGGTGGCATGGCCACTGGGGAAGCTATAACCGCCTTGTGCTATGAGGGCATACTCCGGCCGTGGCCGCCCGAACAGGGGCTTGAGCCCATTGGAAAGCAGGGAGCTGATGATGGCTGCCCCGACGAAGGGGATGATGTCCCGCCGCTTATGCCTGGCCCACAGCAAGCAGGCGACAGCCACGGTGAAAATAGCCAATAAATCCGTGTTGCCCAAGCGAGTCACCGTTTCAAAAAAGTAAAGGCTGTTAGCATTCATCCCAAAGCGCAAAAAGTCCTTGCCAAATGCATCCAGTCCAAGGACCCAGCCAGCTTGCCCTGCCACGCCAAAGGCTAATATGAGAAAAAGTGCTAAGAAGCAAATGAGTCGTTTCATGAGGCCGCCCCTTCCCTGTCAAATTGATTTATTGTGGGCAAATCCTTAGAAATTTAAACAAAAAAAGGGCCGAAGCCCTTATCTAATTATTTCGCAATATTGGATGAATGCTGGTGACGGTGGACGCGGTCTGGGTAAGCATAAGCCTTGGCTGCGTTGATAGCAACAACGGCTTCCCCGAATCCGGCGGTAATCATTTTGATTTTTCCGTCAAATGAAGCCGCATCCCCGGCAGCGTAAACGCCTTCAAGGTTGGTTTGGTACTTGGAATCCACTTTAAGGGCTGTTTTATCAAGCTCTAGTCCCCAAGTTTTGATCGGACCTAAAGAGGACACGAATCCGAACAAGGCGATGATGTCGTCGCACTCGTATTCCGTGACTTCTTTCGTATCCACGTTTTCAATGGCTACTTTCGATACTTTTCCGTTGTCAGCAGTCAATACGCTAACAACTGCTGGCGTTACCACATTTACAGTAGATGCTTTCAACTTATCCACAGAGCTTGCATGGGCGCGGAACTCGTTGCGGCGGTGTACGATGGTCACGGATTTGGCGATTGGCTCAAGCATAAGCGCCCAGTCCACCGCAGAGTCCCCCCCACCGAAAATCACTACGTTTTTGCCTTGGAACTCGTCCATTTTCGGCACAAAGTAATGGATATTTGAAAACTCGCCAGTGTCCCCATCCAGTTTACGAGGGGAGAATGCACCGTTTCCAGCCGTTACTAAAATAGAACGGGCGATGTGGACATCTTTATCCGTCGTAATGCGGAACGTGCGGTCCTCTAAACGCTCGATATTTTGCACGCTATTGTCGATGGACTTGTTGATGCGCTCACCGTAATTGTCCATTTGCTCCACTAATTGCTCGACCATTTCACCCGCGCGGATTTTGCTATGCCCAGGCAAATCGTAAATGAATTTCTCCGGATATAATGCTGCCAACTGCCCGCCTAACTGTGGCAAGGAGTCCACTAGGTTGATTTCAAGGCCTTGCATCCCACCGTAGAATGCACCGTAAATCCCAACCGGCCCTCCGCCGATGATGGTCATGTCATAAATTTTTTCTGCCATAATATCTCCACCTCACAAGAATGTCTTTCCTTTAATTATAATAGATTTACCCCCTGATGTCTAATCAAATGAATTGTGAAATTCCTCATCTGTTCGGGGCTAGTGCATAACTTATAATGATAAGCACATAGCTAGCGCAGGTGGTGATTTTGTCATGCGGAAACGATTCAGGCAGGATGATTTAACAAACAAACGCATCGAGGTATTGAAAGAATATTTTAGAAAAGGAGATGCAGGCGACCTTTCGGTTTTAGACTTATTCACAGATGACGTGGAATTTTATTACCCCAAATTTGGGATTCATGCTGGCAAAGCCGCTATCCTTGATTTCATGCGGGGCTTGCAAGGTGCCCTCCAAAATATCCAGCACTATCCCGATGAATATGGCTACTACCCTTCCGGGAGGAACATCATCGCCGTTGAGGGGCACGAAAGCGGCATATTGAAAGATGGCACCAAATGGCCCGTAAAAGGGCGCAGCGACGGCCTGTTCAGCATCATCGTCCACTTCAAAGGGGACAAAATCTCCAAATTCCACGTCTACGCCGACCCCGACTTTGCCGGGCGGGACATTGTGCGGGATTATTGGCGGAAGTGAACTTGAAACCTGCCCAACTATGTAATATAATAAATTTAAAAGAGAACGACTGGAGTTGTTAATATGATGAAGCCCGCTGAGATTATCGAAACCATCGAATCTATGGATAACAGCGCTAGGTTTGATACGTTGGAATTGCTCTATAATACTTATTTTTATATGGGAATCAGCGATGAAGAACGACAAGTTTTGAAAGACTATTACGAGGGGACGTTGGTGAAAATTGAATCAGAGGAATAAAAAAGACTTTATACGCGGTTCTGTTTGGGCTGCGTATGATGTGGAATCACATAAAATAAGACCCTTTGTAGTTACTAATCCTGACCTGGGATATGGAACATATGCCCTCGTTGCCCCTTCTACGACAAAAGAAAAGAGATTTCCAACAGATGTTGTCTTAAGGGACTGGAAAGAAGCAAAGCTAAATTCTCCTAGTATCATTCGAGTTGCTAACAGTTGTCTCCTTCTTCAAGCAGATGCAAAATTTCCCATTGGATTTCTCAGCGAATATGATTTAGCCCAACTTGATGAATCCTTAATGCTAGTCATTGGATTGAGGAAGAAGAGTGATGAATAACGAATTAAATACCGTAAGCGGGAAATAAATGAAGGCTAATGACAGGGTTTCAGTGGGAAAGGATAAATGCTCTATTACCGAAATGATAACATTCCTATTACCGAAATTCAACTCATCCAAGGCACATTTCCAAAAACGGATGCCGGTTTTCAGCATAGCAAAAGGCCCCGGGGTTTCCGGGGCCTTTGCTTATTTAAAATTATCCTGCCGCACC